>NZ_JBFBMD010000003.1:0-384123 GCF_040686915.1 Rhodococcus sp. NPDC077669
GAACACCGGATCCGACACCGGTAACCACTCACGCATGTCCACCGGCAACAAGAACTGCTGATCCCGATCCACCGGGCGATACCCTTTGGCCACCAACACATTCTCTCAGCCGACCACACCAGCCACCACTCAACACGCAGCACACCGAACCAGCTCAAATCGCAACAGCCCGGATCCCGCCTTTCGAGCCGAATTGTGGGCGCTGACATCAGTTGACCGGCACAGCGTGAACCGCCGACCCCCACTGGACCCACCTGATCTCGTGCACCGCTCCCCGTTCACCGGCACCCCGAGTCCACTAGATGTGACATTGACCCCCGAAAAGTCCACTCGACGTCACATTGAGTACCCCCGGGCGGGGACAATGGAGAATGAACACAATGTCTCGATGTGGGGAGCAGCAATGACCGCGCTGGATGCAGTACGACGACGCTGGCCGAAGACGATGCCACTTCAGCCGCTTCCGTCGGAGTCGTGGGCCAAGCAGGAGCCGACGTGGAAGGGTGCGAATCCCCAGGTCATCGAGTCGGCGTTGAAGCGTGCGAAGACTCGGACGTCGGGTAATTGGTTCGTTTTCGCTGCCAGTCGCGACGTGAAGGCCGACAAGCCGTTCGGTCGCTATGTCGGCACCACCGAGTTGGTTGCGTGGCGGGATTCGGCGGGCAAGGTGCATATCGGTCCGGGTGCGTGTCCGCATCTCGGGGCGGCACTCGATACCGCGAAGATCGAGTGCGACGCGTTGGTGTGCCGGTGGCATGGGCTGGCGTTGGGTCCGAAGGGTAAGGCGGGCTGGCGGCCGGTTCCTGCGTTCGACGACGGTGTACTGGTGTGGGTCCGGCTCGACGAGCTTGGCGGCGAGGAGCCGACGCCGGTGCCGGTGGTTCCGATCAGGCCCCCTGCGTCGACGTCCATTCCTGGTGTCGTCACGTTGATCGGGAAGTGCGAACCGGACGACATCATCGCCAATCGCCTCGATCCGTGGCACGGCGCATGGTTCCATCCGTACTCGTTCGCGAGGTTGAAGGTGGTGAGCGCGCCCACCGACATCGATGTGCCCGAGGAGGACGATCGCTTCCTGGTCGATGTCACGTTCCGCGTCAGTCGCGGCATCGGCGTTCCGGTTCGAGCCGAGTTCGTCTGCCCCGGCCCACGCACCATTGTCATGCGCATCCTCGACGGTGAGGGGGCGGGAAGCGTCGTCGAGACTCACGCGACTCCCCTGGCTCCTGCGCCCGACGGCACCCCGCGGACGGCGGTCATCGAGGCGACGATCGCGAGCTCGGATCGACCCGGCTTCCAGATGGCGCGCAAGGTTTCGGGATTGCTGCGTCCGGCGATGAACTTCACCGCAGCACGTCTGTGGAAGGACGACCTCGACTACGCCGAACGCCGTTACGAACTGCGCTCGACGGGTCGCGCGTGATCTAGCCTTCGACGAACGCGGCGAGTTGGCCGATGACGGTTCCCCAACCGTCATCGAAGCCCAACTCCTCGTGCATCTTTCGGTCTTCTACGTTGCGGTGCATCACGTGCGCCCGGTACTCCGTCCCGTCGGGATGATCGGCGAACGTGATCACCGCGGTCATGAACAGTTGCGGGGCAGGTCGCCAACCTTCGACGAGGGAGTTGGTGAACACGATGCGTTCCTGATGGTCGACGGCGAGGAAGCACCCGTCGATGTGCGGTTCGAAGTCGCCTCCGGGTTCACTCATCAGCGTTCGGAATGCGCCTCCGGGCTGCAGATCCCACGCGTCGGCTCGGGTCGGACTCGCCACAACCATCAGTCGTCGGCGAGGTCCTTGAAATACCGGGCGACAGGCCACCGCTCGAAACCACTCTTCTCGTAGACCGACCGCGCCGGCGCATGACCGGGATCGTCACCGGTCTCGACCATTACCATGCGCATTCCGGCGGATCTCACTCGCGCGAAAGACCGATCGAGGAGCGCCCTTCCGACGCCGGCTCGCTGCTGAGCTGGGTCGACCACCAGGACGTACACCTCACCCATGTCGTCGTTCGGGTGCAGGCGGGTACAGACCCAGCCGACCGGCGTGTCACCGTCCACGGCCACGTCCACGCTCTCGGGTTCGTCGTCGATGACGGATGCGAGATCGTCGTACTGACGTGCCTGCCACCCCTGGGGATAGAAGCAGTCGTACACGAACGACGGGACCGCCTCCTGCACGAGAGGAAACACCGGTTCCCACGCGCGAAGCGACAGTGCGAGCAACTCGGCCCGATACCGGGGGACGTACGGCACGATGGTCACCATCGGATCGAGTGTAGGTTGCAGCATTCGAGCGAGGCGGCGGTTCGACCGTCACACCGACTACTGCACGCCACCCCCATTGCGCCGCAGCACTATTGAGTCCAAAAATTTCCGAAAATGTGCCGAAAAGGTCTTGGCACTCGCCGCAATCGAGTGCTAATTTCTGTGTTGCACAGTTGAGGAGCGCCTCGCCACAGGGGCGAGCGCATCTGGGTACAGGAGGTGGTTGCTGTGCTTCGTTTCGATCCGTTCCGTGACGTCGATTCGCTCACCTCGGCATTGTTGGGTGCGTCTACCGGTTCGGACCGCGCACCGCGATTCATGCCCATGGATCTGTACAAGGTCGACGATCACTACGTACTCAGTGCCGACCTTCCCGGCGTCGACCCGGGATCCATCGACGTCGACGTCGATCGCGGCACATTGACGCTCACCGCGCGACGAACAGTGCCGGAAAGCTCCGGCGTGCAGTGGATTTCATCGGAACGGTTCGCCGGGACGTTCCGTCGACAGATCTCTCTGGGTGACGGCGTCGACACCGAGGGCATCTCGGCGTCGTACGACAACGGCGTCCTGTCGATCACCATTCCGCTTGCCGAGCGAGCGAAGCCGCGCAAGGTCGACATCGCTCGTGCCGAGCTGACCGGCGAGCAGAGATCCATCGAACACCAATCGACCTGATCCGTCACGCGCACAAGCACATCGAGCACTGTCGAACTACTCAGGGAGGGTGATGCATATGGAAACGGATACCGTGGTCTGGCCGGAATCTCCCGATCGTGACCAATGGTGGCGCACGGTTCTCGGGGTCGGGACCGAGATCCGTGAATGCGCCGCGGCCGATCTACTGGATCAGCAGCGAGCAGAGCCGGTCGACGACGACCTCTACCCGCACGTACCGCGACAGCCCGTCGCTGCGTGATCCCAACGACCGCAAGGCCGGCACCGACATTCGGTGCCGGCCTGCGTCATTGCCGCACCGAGTAACTGGTCACAAGGCCAGACATCACAGGACCAACGAGTAGAACGTGCTCGACGGGTCCACGACGTAGTCGCCGAACGGGGGCACTGCGACGAATCCATGTCGCTCGTAGAGGCGTCGAGCTGCGGCGAAGTAGTCCTGGGTACCCGTCTCCAGGCTGACGCGCTCGAACCCCAACCGCCGCGCCTCCGTCAGAACGTGCTCGAGCAGTTCGGACGCCACCCCGCGGCCTCGCGCGAAACGCGAGGTGCGCATCGATTTCAGTTCTCCGTGTTCAGGAGTGAGTGTCTTCAGCGCGGCAATGCCGAGCAGTGCCCCGGCCTCCCACGCCGTCCACACCCCCATGTCCGGCCCGCGCAGACCCGACAGATCCAGTGCGTGAACACTCTCTGCCGGGGACGTCGCGTGCATGTCCGCAAGGTGCTCGACGAGCAACGCACCGACCTCCGGCCGCGACAGATCGTCGACCTCGAGACGCATGCAACCTCCTGTCGTGAGTGGAAGTTCGACCCCTGCTACGAAGTACCACTCACCTGCGGCGAAGCCGCTCCAAAGCGTCGAACATCTTGAATCGTCCACTCGTGGGTACGGTTTCGATGTCGTGGCCGGTGACGCCCCAGCCCGCCAACAGGGTGTTCGCTGCCTGCAGTCCGGTGGTGGCGGCACGTTCCATGAGAGCAACGGGCAGATCGATTCGAATGCCGTCACCCGCGAGTACCAGCGAGGGCTCGGGGGTGCGCACGGTGGGTCGCTCGGCGAATGCTCCGAGGCCGAACATCGGACAGTCGTCTCGCCATTCGGATCGTTCCGCGATTACTTCTGCCGCAGCGGTTTCCGGGTAGATCTCGTGCATGCGAGCCATCAGCTGCGCGCGGGTGACCTCCTCGGATTCCTCGGCGGCGTAGGCATGCAGTTCGACCACGGAACCTCCGGTCCTCGCTGCCCACTCCGCGGCCTCGTCCTCGAACCGCTCGAGCACACTGATGTTGTCGATCGGAGGCATACCGCCGGTGCCGATGAACGCGGGACGATCGGCATTCACCGCCTTGCTCAGCCACACGCGGTGGACCATGAAAGGCGGGGTGTTCTGCAGCGCGCCGATCTGCTTGCGCCACGCCGGCGTCCCGAGCTCGGGGGATTCCTCGAGCACCCGCTGCAATCCGGCGATGTCGGTAGCGAGGACCACCGCGTCGGCGTCGATGATTCCGCCGGCGTCGACGCGGAACTTGCGCAGGCCACCGCGGGTGATCTCGCCACACGGAGTGGACGTTCTGATCTCGACACCGAGACCGCTGAGGTACTCCCCCAACGGGTTCCACAGTGCCTGTGGGTAGGGATCGCGGGGGACGTCGAAGATCAGACCCTCGGAGGAGCCGAGGAAGTAGATGTGGAACATCATCGCCAGTTCGGCAGCCGACATCTCCTCCGGGTCGGCGAAGAAGCTGCGTGAGAACACCCCGAACGCCAGATGGCGTGCCGCTTCGGGGAAGTTGATGTTGCGCAGGAACTCCGCCGCGGGAGTGGTGTCGAGTTCGTCGAAGGTCTTCGGCACGCTCACCGTCATCAGTGGCAGGGCGGCGATTCCGTTGAGATCGGTGAGGTCCTTCCACCGGAACGTCGGACTGCGCTTGACGAACGCGAATGCATTGAGCGGTGGCGTCTCGGGCAGACCCTTGAATCCGTCGATACGTCCGTCGCCGTCGATCAGCGGGTAGTCGTCGACCGGGCGTAGACGCGCCAGGTCGGGGTCGGTGCGGCGCAGCAGGTTTCGCAGGTTGTAGTACTGCCGGAAGAACGCGTGGAAGCCGCGGCTCATCGTCGCGGGCGAGCCGTCCTCCAGCGTCGTGTCCCAGCCACCGACGCGGCCACCGAGGTAGCTTTCGCGTTCGACCAGATGAACCTTGACGCCGCGTTCGGCCAGCGCGGTCGCGGCGCTCAGCCCCGCGATACCGCCGCCCACCACCACCACATGCGGGACGTCGGCCAGCTGGCCTGCGTCCGAATATCCTTGCACCGCAGCATGGGTGACCTTCTTGGAGTCGGTCAACGCTCTTCCTTCGCGGGTCGAGAGCCCAGGAACGTGTGCACCACACCGTTCTGCCATCCGGTCATCGTCTCTCGGGCGACACCGCTGTAGCCCGCACGCTGCATCCGTCGCATGAACGCCGATGCGCCGTCGAACGTCACGACGCTGCGCCACAGATGCCGATACAATGTGGCGTCTCGCGTCGCGAGCCAGCCGAGCGGGATGATGATGCCCCAGCTCACGACGTTCCAGGAGATGCGAGCACGCAGTGAATCGTGCACCGAGTATTCGTGGAACGCGATCGTCGAACCCGGACGCAGCAGCGCCAGTAGCGATTTGAGTTCGGTGTCGGGGTCGTCGACGTTCCTGATCAGATATGCGGCCAGGATGGCGTCGAACGGTCCGTCGACCCCGTTCACGGCCAGATCCTCCACCCGCGAATGCACGAACGTGACGTTCGACGGCCAGTCCTTGCTCCGGGCGACCTCGAGCATCTCGGCGGACGCGTCGGCGGCGACGATCTCGGCGTGCGGTGCCGCTTCGAGCAGCGCTGCGGTGGACGCACCCGTACCGCAACCGATATCGAGCAGGCGCAGTCCGCTCCCGAGGTCGGGGATGCGGAGGCGCTGCGCGGACTTGACGAGGTGCTCGTGGTAGCCGGGGTTCGCTCCGACGAGTCGGTCGTACGCCTTGGCACCGACGTCGAATGCGCCGGGAACTTCGTTTCGCGGCAGACCGCGCTTACCGACCTTCACAGTGCCTCTTCCTTGCTCACGCGGGCAGCTGGCCCACCCTGGACCGACACGACATCTCCGTGCTGCAACTGCCGTCCGCGGCGGATGTCCACGTCCCCGTTGACGCTGACCAGGCCGTCGGCGATGATGCCCTTGGCTTCGGCACCGGATTCGATCAGGTTGGCGAGCTTGAGGAATTGGCCCAGCCGGATCGATTCGTCGCGGATGGGGACATCGTGTGCATCGGACATGTCTCCATCCTGTACTAGCGGGCCGCTCGCTGCTACCAACGAGTCACATCGTGGCGCGGAAGCGGCGCAACCGCAGGCTGTTGCTCACCACGAACACCGAGGACAGCGCCATCGCCGCCCCGGCGAGCATCGGGTTGAGCAGGCCCGCGGCCGCGAGGGGTATCGCCGCGACGTTGTAGGCGAACGCCCAGAACAGGTTGCCCTTGATGGTGCTCAGTGTGCGACGCGAGAGCCGGATCGCATCGCCGACGGCCCGTAGGTCGCCGCGGACGAGCGTCAGATCACTCGCCTCGATCGCTACATCTGTACCGGTCCCCATCGCGAGCCCCAGGTCGGCGGTGGCCAGCGCTGCCGCGTCGTTGATGCCGTCGCCGACCATCGCCACGACCTTGCCTGCGGCCTGCAGTTCACGAACGGCATCGACCTTGCCCGACGGCAGCACACCGGCAACGACCTGCTCGATGCCTACCTCCGCGGCGATCGTTCGGGCGGCGGCCTCGTTGTCGCCGGTGAGCATGACCGGCGTCAGGCCCAGCTCGCGCAGTTCTGCGACGGCCTGCTTCGACGTCGGCTTGACCGAGTCGGAGACCACCAGAACCCCGCGAGCCTTCCCGTCCCACCCGATTGCGACGGCGGTGCGTCCCTGGCGTTCGGCGTCGTCGAAGGCGTCGGCCAGTTCCGGTGGCAGGGGCATCGACCAGTCGGCCAGCAGGCTGCGACGGCCGATGACCGCGGCGCGACCCTCGACGACGCCCTGGACACCGAGACCCTCGAGGCTGGTGAACTCCTCGACCGACTGGGACAGTGCCCCGCCTGCGATGGCCCGCGCGATGGGGTGCTCCGAACCCGATTCCAACGCTGCCGCCACGGCACGGACCACGTCCTCGTCCTCACCGTCGGCCACGTGCACCGAGTGCAGTGTCATCTCACCGGTGGTCACGGTGCCGGTCTTGTCCAGCACGACGGTATCGATGCGGCGGGTCGATTCGAGCATTTCTGGGCCCTTGATCAGAATCCCCAGCTGCGCCGCCCGACCGGTGCCGACCATCAGTGCTGTGGGGGTGGCCAGCCCGAGTGCGCAGGGGCACGCGATGATCAGGACGGCTACCGCCGCCGTGAAGGCAGCGGCCACCGAATTGCCGGTGCCGAGCCAGAATCCGAGCGTTGCCACCGAGATGGCGATGACGATCGGCACGAAGATTCCCGAGATACGATCGGCCAGACGCTGGGCCTGAGCCTTGCCGGTCTGCGCATCTTCCACCACCTTCGCCATCTGCGCGAGCTGGGTGTCTGCACCGACTCTGCTGGCGCGCACGGTGATTCGACCACCGACGTTCACCGTGGCTCCGGTCACCGCGTCGCCGGCCCCGACCTCCACCGGCACCGACTCGCCCGTCAGCATCGACCGATCGACGGCCGAGGATCCACTCTCGACGGTTCCGTCCGTGGCGATCTTCTCACCCGGACGAACGACGAACAGATCGCCGACGGCGAGCTGATCGATCGGAATCTGTTGCTCCTCATCGCCTTTCACCACGGCGACGGTCTTGGCACCGAGGTCCATCAGTGCGCGCAACGCCGCACCGGCCTGCCTCTTGGACCTGCTCTCGAACCACCGGCCGGCCAGGATGAAGGTGGTGACACCCGCAGCCGCCTCGAGATAGATATTGCTCGCCCCGTCCATCCGCGCGATAGTGAACTCGAACGGATGCGTCATGCCGGGCTCGCCGGCTGTACCGAAGAACAGCGCATACAGCGACCAGCCCAGTGCAGCAAGGGTTCCCATGCTCACGAGGGTGTCCATCGTCGACGTACCGTGCTTCAGGTTGGTCCACGCGGCCCGGTGGAACGGCAGCGCTCCCCAGACGACGACCGGCGCGGCGAGAGTCAACGACAGCCACTGCCAGTTGGTGAACTGGAGAGCTGGAATCATGGCCATCGCGATGACCGGAATGCTGAGCACTGCCGAGACGACCAACCGCTGTTTCAGCGGATCGGTAGGGAGATCGTCCTGTGGCTCGGCGGCGGGCAGCGTGGCGGTGTACCCGGCAGCTTCGACGGCGGCGATCAGGTCTTCGGTAGCAACACCGTCACTGGTGACGCGCGCCTTCTCGGTGGCGTAGTTGACCGTCGCCGATACCCCGTCGAGCTTGTTGAGCTTGCGCTCGATGCGGTTGGCGCACGACGCACAGGTCATGCCGCCCAGAATCAGTTCGGTTTCCGTACTCATCCCCGATTCCCTTCTGCCTCGATGACGAATGTGGCCGTGCGGACGACACCCTGATGCTGGAAGTCCGGATGAAGCGCAGATGTTCCGACGTGCGACTCGTGGTCGGAATGCGTCGGTTCGCTGGGCGACCCGTCGGGTCCGATCGCGTGGCCGACGAACAGGGCGAGAAAGAAGACGAGGGCTATGCCGACGACGAATCCGACGAGCTTGGTCGGGGTGCCGAGTTCATGTCGTGTGGAGTTCACATCCCTACCCTACCCCCCCAGGGTATCTAGTGGGTAGTGCCGATCGCCTTCTTGAAGCCGACGTGTGAGGCAGTGAAGCCCAGACGGGTGTAGAACCGGTGGGCATCCACTCGACGCGAGTCGGACGTCAGCTGCACCAGAGCGCACCCTCGCCGCGAGGCCTCCTCGATCGCCCACTCGATCAACGCGCCACCGAGCCCGCGGCTGCGCCAGGTAGCGGCCACCCGTACGGCTTCGATCTGAGCGCGCAACGCACCACCTCGCGCCAGTCCCGGAATGACCGTCGACTGCAGAGTTCCCACCACCTCGTCACCGTGCACGACGACGACCAGCACGTTCCGTGGATCGGAGGAAATGTCCTCGAAAGCGGTGCGATATCCGTCCATGTTCTCGACGGATTCGCGCGTCGCGCCCAACTGGTCGTCCGCCAGCAGCGCCACGATCGACTCGAGGTCCGACGCCACCGCCTCACGCACGACGCAGGTCGATCCATCGGTCAGAGCTAATTCCATCGGTGTCATTCGGGCGTGAAAAGTCATGTCCACGACGGTAAACGAAGCGTTTTGTAACGCGAACCATCCGAGCGACGAAATGCCGGGTAACCCACTGGCAATTGCAGTCGGGATCGGTTCGGGCGTGGATGATGGGGATCGAAAACATGAATGGTGGCAAGTCGAAGCGTGTGCGCATCGCGCTCAGCGCGTTTGCGATCGGCGCACTCGGTGCCGGAGTGCTGGTAGCAGCACCCTGGTCTGCGTCGGAAACGAGTGTCGAGGCCTCCGTCGAGCTGGTCTCGACATCGACCTGCTACGACATGGTGAGCATCGCCATCGGCGGACGCGGCGACACCCCACGCGAGGGCGTCAAGTGGCTGACCAAGCCCGACGGCACCCGCCTCCCCGCAGCGATGTCCGGTGACTACTCGAGCGACTGGATCGACCAGGCCGTGCGAGCTCCGAACAACGGCAACGTGGTTCCCGACTCCTACGCCGCGGTCTACGTCGAGTACCCGGCCGACCTGGCGAGCTACGAGAACGCCGTGCAGACGGGCGTCACCAACTCGCAGACCATCATGAAGGAAATCTCCGCGTCCTGCCCCAAGACTCGCTTCGCCATCGTCGGCTACAGCGAAGGCGCAGACGTTGCTCGCCGCACCGCCATGGAAATCGGCAATCAGGCCGTTCCCGAGGACGGCAAGTACGGCATCATCGACCCCTCGCAGGTCGTCGGCGTCGTCATCTTCGCCGACGCGGGACGCGTCGCAGGAGAGGGACCGTTCCCCGGTGCCGAGAACCCGTTCAGTAACCCGGACGGTTTCGACACCAAGTACCAGAACGGCAACAACGCCATCCCCGGACAGGGTGCATTGCCGGGAACGTCGGGCGGCTTCGGCGCACTCGACGGACGCGTCGCGTCCTTCTGCTCCGACGGTGACCTGACCTGCGCACTGCCCGCCAACACGTCGCTGATTCACCTGGCCGCCAACGTCGGTCGACAGGTCAACGCCGATGCGCTGCAGAACGAGAACCTCACCCCGGCCACCGGAGCCGACCTGGCTCTGGCACTGGGACGCATCGCAGTCAACGCCTTCAACGACATTGCGTCGCAGCCCAATTGGATGCAGAGCGACGAGACCTTCCTCGACGTACTGATCAAGGTGTCCGAGCCCAACTACAAGCCCGGCACCGCAACGACCCCCGTCTCGGCCAAGGTCGATGGTGAAGAGCCGATCGAGACCGGCCAGATGGTCGACATGGTGTACCTGCCGCAGAAGATCTTCAAGGAGATCACCGGGTTCATCTCGTCCAACCAGAACACGATCCCGGTCATCATGAACGATCCCTACGGCCTGACCCTCGGGCCCGGCTCGGGACACCACTTCGACTACTGGCGCGACGCCGACGCCGCCAACGGCAAGCCACTGACCTCGGTGCAGTACGCCGCAGCCTGGCTGACCCAGCTGGCCGAGCAGGCCAACCGGGGCGAGCCGGTGAAGACCAAGGAAGTACAGGAGAAGGCAGGCCGCGCAGCAATCCAGGCCATCGCCGCCACACCCGAGACCACCACCTCGGCAACGGCAACTCCGACGGCAACGACGACAGCACCGGTCACCACCAGCCCCGCTGCCCCGGCCGCCCCCGTTGCGCCTGCTCCCGCCCCCGCGGCCGAGGTGCCGGCACCCGCACCGGCACCGGCTCCCGCTGCCGAGCCTGCAGAACCGGCCTGCACGACTCCGGTCGAGGGCGAGACACCCGTCGAGGGCGCACCGCCGGTATGCGTCACCGCGCCCGCCACGGAAACGCCGGTCACCCCCGAGGCCGCAGCTCCGACGACGACTGTCGCACCGACCCCGTAGGTGTGTGGAAACTCGTAGCCCACTACGAGTTTCCACGCACGACGGGTGAGCGACGCGCCAGCAGAACAGCGGCACCCGTCACCACAGCAAGAACCACGAGCCCGGCCACCGACAGCACCAGGTGGTCGGGCTCGCTTGTGCGTGTGGCAACGGCGCTGTCGTACACCGAGGCTGTTTGATAGCTCGCAGCGTAGGCGGTGACAGGGAGCGCCATGACGAACAGCGCCGGCAGTGAGATCACCAGAGATCCGGGCGAGGTCGCCAGTGCGGAGACCAGAACATAGGCCGCAACGAGCGGCAGAGCGAACTGCGAGACGATCGGAATGTCGACGTAGTTCTCCGTCAGGCTCGTAGCAGCGATGACGAACAGGCCGCCCAGCCCGATGTACAGCTGCGGCCACCGGTAACCGATCCCGGCTCCCACTACCAACAGTGCTGCGCTCGCGCACAACCGAACGGCATCTCCCGCGGCGAAGCCGGAGGTGCCCAGGGCCGTCGCCGACACTGCGAACAACACCAGCAGCAGCCGTCCGTCCCGCCCCGGAAGTAGGAACGACGCCAGCAGCGCGGAAGCCGCCATACCGACGAGAGCAACGAGCCACTCGACGCTCCGCGTATCGGCATCTGCCGCAATCCAGCTCAGGACGCTGGCCACGACGGGCAGCGACAGGCCGACGAGCAGAATCCGCGGGGTCTCGGGTGGCTGCACCACCTCGTGATGGCGTGCCAGAAACAACGTGACTGCCGCGGCCACTGCAGCGATCACCATGACGATCGCGCGCTCGGGCGCCACATCGTCCTCGGCACCGACCACATCCCAGACGAAGACGGGACCGTCGTTCGCCTGCAACAGCGCATCGAGCCAATAACCCAGCAGCCCGGCGCCCACAACCGAGACACCCAGGGCGGCCTGTGCACCACGGTGGTGTCCCGACAAAACCGCGGCCGCACCCAGCAGCACACCGGTGCCCACTGCAGCGGCCCAGTGCCCGAGCATCCCGGGCACCATTCCGACGGTCTGGAACACCACGACGAGCAGCGCTGCCATCGCCACAATGGTCGCAGTTGGCGCACTGGCCCGGGCCGCGGAGACCGCCGTCCCACAGGCAGCGACGGCAACGACTGTGAGCCCGTTGACAATCGACCAGAACGACCCGAATTCCGCAGTGCTGTTCACCAGCGACTCGACGGGGCCGATGTCACTGATGGCATAGCCGAGAACGAAACCGGCCAAGAGCATCGACAGTACTTTCATACTGCCGATCATGCCGTCAGCCGAATTTCACTCCCTGCGCCAGGGGCAGTTCGTTGGAATAGTTGACCGTGTTCGTCGCCCGGCGCATGTAGGCCTTCCATGCGTCCGAACCTGATTCGCGTCCGCCGCCGGTTTCCTTCTCACCACCGAAAGCACCGCCGATCTCGGCGCCCGAGGGACCGATGTTGACGTTCGCGATACCGCAGTCCGATCCCGCAGCCGACAGAAAACGTTCTGCTTCACGCAGGTCGGTGGTGAAGATCGACGACGAAAGCCCCTGTGGCACATCGTTGTGCAGGGCGATGGCCTCGTCGAGGGTGTCGTAGGTGAGCACGTACAGGATGGGCGCGAACGTCTCGTGCCTGACGATGTCGGTCTGGGCGGGCATCGTCACGATCGCGGGCTGCACGTAGTACGAATACTCGTCGACGACATTCACGCGCTCACCGCCGACCACCACCGTTCCGCCGTCGGACTCGGCGGCCTCGAGCGCCTTCTGATAGCCGGCGAACGCGCCAGCGTCGATGAGCGGTCCCACCAAAGTGTCGCTCTCCAAGGGAGATCCGATGGACAGCGTCTCGTACGCCGAGACCAACTTGGCCACCAGTTCGTCCGCAACCGAGGAATGCGCGATGACGCGTCGGAGCGAGGTGCACCGCTGACCGGCCGTACCCGCAGCCGAGAACACCAGCCCGCGCGTCGTGAGATCGAGGTCTGCCGACGGCGTCACGATCGCCGCGTTGTTGCCGCCGAGTTCGAGCAGCACGCGCCCGAATCGCTGCGCAACCCGCGGCGCAACAGCCTTGCCCATCCTGGTCGAACCGGTTGCCGACACCAGAGCAACACGCGAATCATCCACCAGCGCTTCACCGGACGCTCGGTCCCCGATCACCAACTGAGCGATCTTGGGATCCACGCCTGCAGCGGCAGCAGCACGCTCGAACAGAGCCTGCACGCCGACGGCAGTCAGCGGGGTCTTCTCCGACGGCTTCCAGATGACGGTGTCCCCGGCCACCAACGCCAACGCCGTGTTCCAGCTCCACACCGCGACAGGGAAATTGAACGCCGTGATGACGCCGACTACACCGAGCGGATGCCATTGCTCCATCATGCGATGCCCGGGGCGTTCGGTGGCAATGGTGTTGCCGTACAGCTGACGTGACAGGCCGACGGCGAAGTCGCAGATGTCGATCATCTCCTGCACTTCCCCGAGCCCCTCGGAGACGATCTTTCCGGCCTCGATGGAGACCAGCGCGCCGAGGTCCTCCTTGTGCGTACGCAGCAGTTCCCCGAGTTCTCGGATCACCTGACCCCGCGCCGGTGCCGGCACCTGCGACCACGAGACGAACGCCGCAGCTGCGTCCGCGATGACACCGTCGACGTCTGCGGCAGAGGCCGATGCCAGCGACGCCAGATTTCCGCCGGTGATCGGCGATCTCGCGGTGATCGCGTCGGGACCGGCCGGCACGTCGAGCGCGATCGTCGCACCCAGCCGGTCGAGAATGGCGCGCGTACGCACACTCAGCTCGTCGTGGGTGATGGATGCAGACATGCGCGTACACCTTCCGTGGAGAGAATCGAACCGTCGGACATAAGCCTACCGACGGGGGTTACAACCGCATTATTTCCTGCCTAATGGTCTTGCTTACGGAATATTAACGCGTATGTTCGTCATCATGACGCAAGTATTACAGCGCACCGGAGTGCCCATCGACGCCTCGACCGCTCGCGGCGTGATCGGTGAACACCTACTGGCCGACGGTTTCGAGCTGGTCCTCGACCTCGACGCCTCCACCGGGTCCACCCTGGTCGATGCCCGAGACGGCACTCGCTACCTGGATCTGTTCACCTTCTTCGCGTCCAATGCTCTGGGTATGAACCACCCCGCCTTGATCGACGATCCGAATTTTCGGGCCGATCTGCTGCAGGCGGCGATGAACAAACCCAGCAACTCCGACATCTACACCGTGCCGATGGCACGTTTCGTCGACGCGTTCGCCCGGGTGTTGGGCGATGCTCGGCTACCGCACCTGTTCTTCGTCGAGGGCGGTGCGTTGGCAGTGGAGAACGCATTGAAGGTGGCATTCGACTGGAAGTCCCGGTGGAACGAGCGCAAGGGAATCGATCCGTCCCTGGGCTCGCAGGTGATGCACTTCGAGCACGCGTTCCACGGGCGCACCGGGTACACGATGTCCCTCACCAACACCGACCCGAACAAGGTCGCGCGCTTCCCGAAATTCGACTGGCCCCGAATTCCGTCCCCGTTCATCAGATCCGACGCGAACATGGACGAGCTCGAAGACGCGTCGTTGACGGCCGCACGGCTGGCCTTCGAAGCCAATCCGCACGACATCGCCTGCGCCATCATCGAACCCATCCAGGGCGAGGGCGGGGATCACCACTTCCGGCCCCGCTTCCTGCAGAAGCTGCGCGCACTCTGCCACGAGTTCGACGCACTGTTCGTCATGGACGAGGTGCAGACCGGAGCCGGAATGACCGGCACCGCATGGGCTTTCCAGCAGCTCGACGTCGTCCCGGATGTGGTCGCCTTCGGCAAGAAGGTCCAGGTCTGCGGAGTGATGGCGGGCGGTCGCGTCGACGACATCGACGACCACGTATTCGCGGTCAGCTCCAGAATCAACTCGACGTGGGGTGGCAGCCTCACCGACATGGTGCGATCGCGTCGAATATTGGAGGTCGTCGAAGCCGAGAACCTCATCGAACGCGCCGGCCAACTCGGAACAGTCTTGCTGAAGCAGTTGCAGGAGTTGGCAACTCGACATGAGATGGTCTCCGAGGTTCGTGGCCGCGGACTCATGTGCGCCTTCTCCCTGCCCGACGCCACGACCCGCGACCGAGTGATCGAACTGTTGCGCACCGAGGAGCACGTACTTGCGCTCGGCTGCGGCGACGCGGCAGTGCGATTCCGGCCGGCACTGACAGTCACCGAAACCGAACTGACACAGGCAATCGAGTCCATCGATCGGGTGTTGAGTCGGCTCTGACCCACCGCGTCAGGCAATCCTTGACACCAGCCGCCGCCTTCTGTCAGGATAAACCTGACACAGGAGGTGGATCATGGATCCGATCGAGCTGGCCGCCGAGGCCGACATCACTGCGGCAACACGGGCGGTCGTGACGGCCGCAGCCACCGAGGCCGGTCGCAATGCCGACGAGATCATCGGCACCGGCCCACTGCCGGGCACACCGGAATGGGAGGCAGAGCAGTCGACCGACCTGCCTGCACGACGGAGCCTCGCGTGGCATCTGTTGAGTCTTCGTGTGCAACTGGCGGCGGGGCTCGACGGCATCGAAACCGTTGTGGTGCTGCGCGTTCAGGGTGCGACGTGGGCGATCATCGGCCAGGCGGTCGGCATGTCTCGTCAATCGGCGCACGAGCGATGGGGTGCCCGCGCGGCAGCGATTCTCGATCCCGTCGGCGATGGGCAGCCCGACATCGTTCCGAACGACAGTCCGGCGTGACTTACCGCAGCACGGTCGCTGCCGCGGCTGCCACGGCGTCGGCCGCTCGCTGCAGTGCAGGCGACGACAGCGACCACTGCTGCCAGTACAGCTGAACGTCTTCGATGCCGTCGGCGTCGAAGCACCTCAGCGAGTCACAGTCCTGGAGGTCCGGGATCATTCCCCAGCCGAAGCCGAGTGCCACCGCCCGGGCGTAGTCCGAGGACGCCGGGACGAGGTGGCGGGGCGGAGTGTGCGAATCGACGCCTCGGTGCCGTAAGTAGTTGTCCTGCAATCGGTCGTCGGCGTCGAATACCACCACCGGCGCGGTGCTCAATGCCTCGGTCGTCGCACCGGAGCCGAACCATCGTTCGATGAACCTTTCGGTGGCCGACGGCCGGTAGCGCATGGCGCCGAGGGATCGGACGGTACATCCACGAACCGGCTCGGACACCGATGTGATTGCGGCAGAGACGATTCCGTCGTGCAGCAACTGGGCCGTGCGGTCCTGGTCCTGGCGATGCAGATCGAAGGTCGTCGTGCCGGCGAGTGGAGCGAGCGCAGGCAGCACCCACGTCGCCATCGAATCGGCATTGACGGCAATCGAAATGGGGGCCGAGACGCCGTCGTCGTTGAGCTCGGCCCTCGTCTGATCCGTCAGCGTATCGATCTGACGAGCCAGGCGCAGTACCGCGGCACCCGACTGGGTGGCCACCACCGGTTTCGTCCGCTGCACCAGGGTGCGCCCCAACGACGCTTCGAGCGACTTGATTCTCTGACTCACTGCAGAGGGGGTCACGTGCAATGCACGTGCGGCAGCCTCGAACGTTCCACCGTCGACTACTGCTCTCAGCGCTCTGAGCTGCTCTATCTCCACCATATGAAGCTACACTTACCGATGATGAAAAACATTCGCTGGCTCTAATGCTGGCCGACTCCTAGCGTGAACAGCATGACCTCGCTTGCCGCAGCACAATCGACGTTGACCGGATTGGGAGTCGGCCTGTCCCTCATCGTCGCCATCGGTGCGCAGAACGCGTTCGTCCTGCG
The DNA here is from genome assembly GCF_040686915.1 of Rhodococcus sp. NPDC077669. Taxonomy (NCBI): domain Bacteria; kingdom Bacillati; phylum Actinomycetota; class Actinomycetes; order Mycobacteriales; family Nocardiaceae; genus Rhodococcus; species Rhodococcus sp. NPDC077669. The sequence goes on from NZ_JBFBMD010000003.1 coordinate 16,861, forward strand.
CAAGGGCCTGCAACGCACGCATGTGCTCCCGGTGGTTGCGGTATGCGCGCTGTCCGACGCCGTGCTGATCGTCGCCGGGGTGGCGGGCATCGGCGTGCTCGTGGACCGGTTTCCGCTGGCGTTACGCGTCGTCACCGTGCTCGGAGCGCTGTTCCTCTTCGTCTACGGAGTGATGGCGCTGAACCGCGCCCGCACCCCAGCGGCGATGACCACCGACGGCGGCGGTGGGGGCTCGCTGATCGCCGCTGTCGCAACGTGTCTCGCGTTGACGTGGCTCAACCCGCACGTCTACCTCGATACCGTCGTATTTCTCGGGTCCATCGGTAACCGGCAGCCGGGCGAGCTTCGGTGGTGGTTCGCCCTCGGTGCCGTGCTGGGCAGCGTGCTCTGGTTCACCGCTCTCGGATACGGATCGCGCGTGCTCAGCCCCCTGTTCGCGCGGCCGACGGCGTGGCGCGTCCTCGATCTCGGTATCGGAATCATGATGCTCACCCTGGCCGCGCTGCTGTTGTTCGGCTGAGTCTGCCGCGCCGACGGAGCGCGAGCAGTGAGCTGAGTGTCCACAATTCACGATCGCGGCCCTCATCCCGATTTCGCATCCACAGAATGGACACGCAGCCCACCACCCGATACGAAGGACCCATGGCACAGCTGACGACGTTCCCGGAGCCCGAGTCCTCCTTGTCCGATCCCGCCGACCTGTTCGTCGAGTACCTCCGCTTCTACCGCGGTGAGCTCGCCCGGCGGATCGCCGCGTTGAGTGACGACGCGCTGGCCACGTCGGCTGTGCCGTCGCAGTGGACTCCCCTCGAGATGCTCATCCATCTTGTGTACATGGAGCAGCGCTGGTTCGTCTGGGGGTTTCTCGGGCGCGCCGTCGACGATCCGTGGGGGGACAAGAAGGACGGATCCTGGCATGTGCCGACCGACGTGCCGGCGGCGGCATTGCTCGCGCGCCTCGACGACGGCGCTCGACTGACCGAGCAGGTGCTGCGGTCTCATCGCATGGACGACGTGGCCACCCTGGGTGGACGATTCACCGAAGAACAGCCCACCCTGATCTGGATCTGCTTTCATGTACTGCAGGAATACGCCCGCCATCTCGGCCACCTCGACGTCGCCGTCGAACTGACCGGCGGGCCCACAGGCGAGGGGCCGCAATGAGAATCAACATCACCAGTGTGTTCGTCGACGATCAAGACAAGGCACTGGCGTTCTACACCGACGTACTGGGCTTCGTGGTCAAGCACGACATTCCCATGGGCGGAACAGATCGCTGGCTCACGGTCGTATCTCCTCAGGAGCCGGAGGGCACCGAGCTACTGCTCGAGCCCAGCGGCCATCCGGCAACCGGCCCGTTCAAGACGGCACTGTTCACCGACGGCATTCCGTTCACCCAGTTCGCCGTCGAAGACGTTGCAGCCGAACACGATCGGCTTGTCGGACTGGGTGTCAGCTTCACTCAGGAGCCCACCGAGATGGGCCCGGTGATCACCGCCGTGTTCGACGACACCTGCGGCAACCTGATTCAGATCATCGCTCCGGTGAGCTGACCGGTCACACGTTCGCGTACAGATCGACGGTGGTGCCGTCGGGATCGTGCACGACGGCATAACGCTGCCCCCAGAACGCATCCCACGGCTGCAGGTGCCCTGTGTATCCCGCGTCGGTCACCGCCGCCCACGCGGCGTCCACTCCGGCGGCCGTGCCGCAATCGAATGCCAGCGCGACGCGATGGCCTCCGCTGGGCGCGGTCCACGTCGGATCGAACGAGGTGATCGTCGAGGGTAGGTCGAACAACAACCGAACCCCACCGAGGTCGACCTCCACATGTTGCTCGGCGTCGGCGTCGGCCGGAATGTCCAGTCCCAGAACGCGGTAGAACGCCAATGCAACTGCCATATCGGCGACGACGATTTCGATTCCTGCCAGACGTGGTTTCACCCGGACAAGGCTAGCCACGTCAGCCCCAGTTCGCGGCATTTGTCAGGCAAAACGGATGCCCGGCCGTATCCAACAGCACACGCCAGGTCTCACCCGGTTGCTCGTCGGGCACAGTTGCACCCAACTGCACTGCGGCTTTCGCGGCCGCATCCAGATCGTCGACCGCGAGATCGAAGTGAAACTGTTTGCTGCCCTTCGTGTTCGGCCACTCCGGCCGCTGATAATTCTCCACGCGTCCGAATCCGAGCGCGCTGGAGGGCCCCTGCAGCATCGCGTAATCCTTCTCCGCGTGGACGACGGTCCAGCCGAGTAGCGCAGACCAGAACGTCGCGCTGGCCTCGGGATCTCCGCAGTCCAGCGTGACCATCTTCAGGGTTGCCACGGGTGCATCGTTCATGGTGTTTCTCCTCGACAGCGTCGATCGTTTCTCGAAGGTGTCGGACCAGACTCCTACACTGACGCCCGTGCCGGATAGGAAAAATGCGACAGCCACCCACGCCGGTGTCCTGCGGCCGGATCAGCTGGCGCAGTATGTCGACCTGGTCCGGCTGCCGTGTGCGGCGTCGTTGGAACCGTGGGTCGAGAACTACTGGCAACTTCGGTGGGATCTGCCGTCGGGCATCTCGTATCGCAGCTCGACCCTGCCCCACCCGGCATGCACGCTCAGCGTCGAGCACGGCTGGACCCGCGCCGGTGTCACCGAGCCGGTGGTCGTCACAGGAGTGCTGACCCGACGGTTCGACGTCGAACTCGCCGAGTCCGGGTGGGTGTTCGGCGTCAAATTCCGACCCGGCGGCTACGCGAGCTTCACCGGAACCGTGGCCAGAACTCTGCGCGACGTCCCAGTAGCTCCGCCCACCCCCTTTCGATCGGAGACCGTCGCCACGTTGACGCAACTGGACGCACAGCACGACGCCGACCACTGCCGAACCGTCGTCGACGCGGTTCTCGCGCCCTACACCCACGATGTCGAGCCGGAGTACGAGATCGTCTTGGATGTCATCGGCACGATGCTCGGTGATCGGACGCTGATACGCGTCGGTCAGGTGGAGGACAGATGTGGCATCGGGACTCGTCGGCTGCAGCGGTTGTTCGAGCGTTATGTCGGTGCGACGCCCAAGTGGGTTCTGGGCCGATATCGGATTCACGACGCCCTCAGTGATCTCGACAACGGATACACCGGGTCGCTGGCGGAACTGGCCGCGCGATACGGCTGGTTCGACCAGGCGCATTTCACCCGCGAGTTCACCGAACTGGTCGGTGTCTCTCCCGGTACGTATCAACTGTGAGTAACACCTTCGTCACGCAATGCGACTTTTGCCGATTCGTTTGGCACAGTATCCCGCGGTGCTCGGTAGCACCCGGTGGGCAACCGCAGCACAGAGGAAGAGTGGGCTTCAACGCATGATCAACATTCTCGTCGCCGGTGGAATCGCATTGGCGGTCTCGATTCTGTTGACGCCATTTCTCATCGCGCTGTTCACCCGACAGGGCTTCGGCCAGGAGATACGCGTCGAAGGCCCGGCGAGCCACCAAGCCAAGCGAGGAACGCCGACGATGGGCGGCGTCGCGATCATCGTGGGTCTGTGGGCCGGTTACCTCGGTTCCCACCTCGTGGCGATGGGAGGCGACGGGCCGTCGGCATCGGCGCTGTTGATCCTCGGTCTCGCGACCGCCCTCGGCATCGTCGGTTTCCTCGACGACTACATCAAGCTCCGGATGAAGCGAAGCCTCGGCCTCAAAGCCACCGGAAAGTACGTCGGGCAGATCAGTGCCGCAGTGATCTTCGCGGTTCTGGCACTGCAGTTTCGCAACGGCAACGGGCTGACGCCGGGCAACGTCGAACTGTCACTGGTGCGTCAGTCGACGTTCTTCACGATGGCTCCGATCGTCTTCGTGCTGTTCTGTGTGTTTCTCGTCGTTGCCTGGTCCAATGCCGTCAACCTCACCGACGGGCTCGACGGTTTGGCGGCGGGCTCGATGACCCTCGTCCTCGGTGCCTACACCGTGATGACGTTCTGGCAGTACCGGCAATCGTGCGCCACCAATTCGGTGGCCGGGTGCTACCAGGTGCGTGATCCGCTCGACCTCGCTGTCGTGTGCGCGGCGGCCGCGGGAGCGTGCATCGGATTCCTGTGGTGGAACGCGGCACCGGCCAAGATCTTCATGGGCGACACCGGCTCCCTGGCACTCGGTGGTCTGCTCGCCGGCCTGTCGGTCGTCAGCAAGACCGAGCTGATCGCGGTCGTCTTCGGAGCCCTCTTCGTCGCCGAGAGCGCCTCGGTGGTCATCCAGGTCGCGTCCTTCAAGTCCACCGGCAAGCGGCCGTTCCGGATGGCACCGATCCACCATCACTTCGAGCTGGGCGGCTGGGCGGAAACAACGGTCATCATCCGACTGTGGCTGTTCGCGGCCATCGCGTCGGCGCTGGGGCTCGGATTGTTCTACAGCGAATTCCTCGCGGCCGTCGGCTGACCTCTACGATTCCGATATGACCGACGAACTGTCTCCGCTGGCCAAGGTCGATGCTCTCGCCGCCGAACTCGAGACCCTCGATGCTCGACGCGTCGCCATCGGAGTCGAACTCGTCAACCTTCAGTTCGGACTCGACGGAAACGCAAAGATCCGCGCCACCGAGGTCTTTCACAGCGACTACCTGGGCAGGCTGTTCACGTTGGTCGACGAACTACGCACGGACGAGTAGGGCTCGCTAGAGCGCATCCGGGTCCGATCGCGACACCGCAGTCAACCGAAAATCCCTCAGGGACAACGTCCATGCCGCAACCGCGGCCAGCACAGCACCACCGATGGGAAACACGGTCCACGGACTGCCGATGATCGGGGTGAAGGTCGACGGTGACGCGTCGTCGACAGCAGCATCAGAACTGAAGAGATTTCCGACGTAACCCTCGTCGTCCTGAATACTTATGCCGGACAGACCTCCGGTTGCGATCCCGAACGGCGACTGCGGTATTTCGTTGGTGCCGCCGTAAATCGCGATGGATCGGGACCACACCGATGCAGGAACGACAGTCTGTTCCGACCGTTGCGGCGGCCAGTGCGTCCACGCGAAGGCGCTGCCCGCTCCCAGCGCGGCACCGACGACGATCAGCAACGTGAACAGGTGGGCGGAACTGTACTGACGGTCTCTGACGACGCGCATTCCGGAATCGACGAGAAACCACGCCACCACCAGGGCCAGAGCCACTCCGGCGGCAACGAGATACAGCGACACAGGGAACCAGCTCGGTCGCAGATGTGCCGTCCCAGGAGTGTCCGGCGGTTCGGTGATCGCAACGTGCCACACCACTGCGGCCGCAGCCCCTGTGGCCGCGCCGACGCCCCCGAGCACTGCGACGAGCCCTCTGCCGGATGGTCTGTCCACGCGCGAGACTCTACCGGCCAGTCGGTCTCTTGACCTGAAGCATTGTTCAGGTTCTACCGTTCGATGCATGACGACACAGCGCCCCATGCAACCACCCGAGATGCAACCCATCGGCTTCTGGACCGTCCGCGCCGGGGAGGCCGTCCGCGCTCGAACACGCGGAGCGCTCCGCGACATCGGCATCACCCAGGCCGAATGGTGGCTCCTGCATCAGATTTCACTGCATCCCGCTGGTGCCGATCGAGCGAGGACGATCGACACGATCGGACACAACGACACCCCTGGCGCGATCGTCGACGCAATCGACTCCGCTACCGAGAAGGGGTTGATCACCGAATCCCATGCACGACTGAAGTTCACGCCTGAGGGCGAGCGGCTGTTCGCCCGCGCCGCGGACATCCAACGGATGCTGCAAGACGAACGCATGCAGGGAATCAGTCAGGACGATTTCGCGACCACTATCCGCGTCCTGCAACGAACCATCGAGAACGTCGGCGGCGACGCATGGCACTGGTAAGGCAGTCACCCGGAACCGACCACGTCAGGGTCGCCTTCTCGTGAACAGAACACCGACCACGAGGCCGAGAACAGCGCCGAGGACGGGCAGGCCGAAGACAACGAACGCCGTTGTGTAGGTGATTCCCAACGAGCGGATGTAACTCGAACTGTCCACGACGAACGCGTAGTTGACCCGTCGCGGCCTGATCTCCCACAGCAAGTATCCGAGCGAGCCGATCAATCCGAGGCACAGCCCGACCAGGGTGCTCAACCTACGCATTGCCGTGCGCCCCACGGGCCGCGTCGGCGAACTCCGCCATGCTCGGGAACTGCATCGCAAAGCCGTAGTCGCCGTTCGGCTCCGGTGTTGCGCCCCACCCTGGCCGATCGTGTCTGCGATCGATCCACACCGAAGCAAGGCCGTGACGCCGCGCCGGGACGTGATCGTGGAACAGGCTCTGTGCCACGTGCAGCAGACGTGATTTGGGCACACCGAAGTCGTCGAGGATCGCGTCGAGCGCATCGAAATGGTTGTCCGCCGGCTTGTATGCGTGCACATCCTCGGCTGTGACGATGGCGTCGAATTCAACGCCGAGCCGACGGTTGCTACCGGCAAAACCCGCGCGGTGCACGTTGGACAGAATCACCAGCTTGTAGTGCTCGGCGAGTGATGCCAGTGCGTCCGCCGAGTCGGGAAAGGCCGGCCAGTCCGGAACGGAGCCGGCGAGTCTGCCTGACCAGTCCGGGGTGACCGGTATACCCAGCGCGTCGCCTGTTCGTCCGAATGCGTCGGCCAGGATGTCGGGATAGAGCATCGACGGTGAATCCTGCTGCGCCTGTGCTTCGTTGGGCGCATAGGCGGCGAGTAATTCGTCCTTGGACATCGGCGACCCTGTATCCGCAGCCCATGCGCCGAGCACGTCACCGATCCCCGACTCCCAATCGATCAACGTTCCATAGCAATCGAAGCTCAAGACGTCGTAGTCGGCCAGGTTCATCGGGCTCCCTTGGGTATTCGGTGGCGGTCGGATCCGGATGCCTCTATCGTCTGCAGGTCATGTGCATCGTACTGCGGTTGGCCGACCCTCGACCGATCGATGGTCGGCGGTTGTGACGTCGACCCGGCTACGGCCGGCAGCCGCCACGGATGCCGAATTCCTGTACTCGATGGCCTCGGACGCCACCGTCATGCGGTGGGTGGGCGACGGAAAGCCCTGGACAAGAACTTATTTCGACCGTCGATTCAGCCGAGCACTGGCGACGACGGACCTCGATACACCCGACCTGCCCATGTGGTCGATCGGAGTCGAAGACGCGGTACCGGTCGGACTGCTGAGCCTCATCCGTCGAGCCGATCACGTCGAGGTGGGCTACTGGGTGCATCCGGACCACTGGGGACGCGGCTGTGCTGGGCACATGCTGGGCGAGGTCCGCGAGACCGTGGGCAACCTCGCAATGGTTGCGACAGTCGCACGCGGCAATGCCGCGTCGCAAAGAGTGCTGGAGAAGGCAGGGTTCACAGTCGTGCACGACGGTGATCCGTTGACCTATCGTCGATCACCGTCGTCCTGATCCGACTGCTCACCAGGACCGATCACCAGGGCCGCGGCGGACGTGGGCGCACCGATGTTCGCCCGCTCGTGACCCCGCGGACCATCGGACGCGCCAGGAATTCGTGCGGAAACCCCATGTCGATCGCGCTGACCGAATACAGCCGAGCCAACTGCGACTCGTCGAAAACGACATCGAGGGCACCGATGTTGTGCTGCAACTGTTCTGCGGTCCGCACACCGATCAGCGAACTGACGACGGCGGGATGTTGCAGCGTCCATGCCAACGCCACCTGGGCCGGAGTCGCACCCATCTCTCCTGCCACCTCGACGACGACGTGGGCTGTGCGCAAACCACGTTCGGTCAGTGTTCGGTTCGACCTCACGTGATCGCGCCGACTGCCCGTCGGTGAATTCGAGCTCGCCCCTTCGAGGTCGGCAGCGGTGTACTTACCCGTCAACACACCCCCGCCGAGGGGTGACCACGGAACCACACCGAGACCCAGATCTGCTGCCATCGGTAACAACTCGCGTTCGGTAGTGCGCTCGATCAGGCTGTACTCGACCTGAAGTGCGGACAGCGGTGGCCATCCGCGTAGCTGCGCAAGGGTCTGCATTCGCGCGACCTCCCAGGCCGGGGTATCCGAAATGCCGAGGTAGAGAACTTTTCCCGATTGCACCAAATCACCGAGGGCGGCCATGATCTCGTCGCTCGGCGTCACACCGTCCCATGCGTGCAGGTACATCAGATCGATGTAGTCGGTGCCCAGGTTCCGCAAACTGGCATCGACCGAACCACGCAGGCTCTTTCTCCCGCCGCCACCCGAATTCGGGTCCGCCGGATCGCGCGTCGCCGCATATTTGGTCGATACGACAACCGAGTCGCGACAACCTTCGAGAAATTCCCCCAGATACCGCTCCGATTGACCGTCGGTGTAGATGTTCGCGGTATCGATCATGTTGCCTCCGAGGTCCAGATAAGCGTCGAAGATGCGTTTCGACTCCTGCTTGTCGGCTCCCCACCCCCAGACGTCCCCGAATGTCATGGCCCCCAACGACAACGGTGCCACGCGCAGTCCCGAGCGTCCCAGGAGTCGATAGTCGTCCATCCGTGTCATCGTGTGTCTCCTTCTCGATCGATCCGTCCGGCTCACAGTGCCGGTCCGGTCGAGAAGCGGGAAGGTCATGGTCATCCTGGGACGCGCGATACCAGGCTGACTGGTCCGAATTGACCTACGCTGTGTGGAATGACCACGACGCCACCGGAGATGGCCCGCCGAGAACTGGCGGCCTTCCTGCGGTCTCGACGTGAAGCGCTCGTTCCGTCCGACGTCGGTCTGCCGCCGCGGATCGGGGCCTCCCGGACCCCCGGACTCAGGCGCGAGGAGGTCGCCGCACTCGCCGGTGTCAGCGTCGACTATCTCGTGCGGCTCGAGCAGGCCCGTGATATCCGACCGTCCGCCCAGGTGGTGGGGTCACTGTCGAGGGCCTTGAAGTTGTCCGGCGACCAGACGGGCTACCTGTTCACGTTGGCGGGGCATCGTGCACCCGAACGGCCCACCGACCGAAAGATTCCCGACGGAATCGCCCAGTTGGTACACGACGTCGAGCCCCTGCCTGCCATGGTCCTCGATTACAGACTCGAAATCCTGGCCATCAACGAAACCATGGCCGCCCTGCTGCTCGACATAGACGAGCGGCCCGCCGAGAGTCGTAATGTCCTCCGAATGTGCTTCTTGGACACATCATTCGACGGCTTCTACGAGTCACGCGACGACGTCGTCCGCGGTGCCGTCGCCGATTTGCGTGCCGCGTGGGTCGACCACTCGCACGACACTCACCTCGCCCTGCTGATCGACGAACTCCAACACGGCAGTGCCGAATTCTCGCGATACTGGCAATCACGTGAAGTATCGATACGAAGCCGGGGAGACAAGCCGATGCAGCACCCGCTCGTCGGCCCGGTGACCGTGACGTTCGACGTCCTCACTCCACTCGGCGACCCGGATCTTCGATTGATCGTCTATCGCCCGGCCGACGCACAATCGCATGCCGCGTTGGCCGAACTCGGTCGCCTCCGTGCTCGGCGACGCGGACGGCATCTGCGCACCATCTGAACCCGACCCAGCCGGGCTCGAAAAGTCGAGCCAGCCGTGCCTGCGCCTCCCTATCGTTGTCACCAGAACGAAGGAAAGGCCACCGGCACATGCTCGAACGATGGAATGCAGCACTCGATTACATCGAGGACAACCTCGACCACGACATCGACCCGGCACAGCTCGCTCGCATCACCCTCACGTCCGACTATCACTTTCGACGCGTGTTCTCCGCGCTGGCCGGAATCCCACTGTCGGCGTACATCCGACAGCGGCGAATGTCGTTGGCAGCCGCAGACATTCTCGCCGGCATCGGGGTGCTCGACGTCGCGACCAAATACGGCTACAGCGGCGACGCATTCACTCGCGCATTCCGAGACATGCACGGGGTCACACCATCCCACGCCCGCAAGCCAGGGACCACCCTCCGCTCCAGACCACCACTGGCATTTCACCTGACCATCGAAGGAAAGAGCACCATGGACTACCGCATCACCGAACTGCCCGCATTTCACATCATCGGCAAATCGACGCGAATCCCCCTCACATTCCACGGCGAGAACACCGCCATGACCCAGTTCCACCAGACCTTGCCCACCGGATTCGGCGAACAACTCGGCCGACACGCCGACCTGCCCGAACTCCCCCACATCCTCTTCGTCAGCGATGGCTTCGAGGCCGACCGAACCGACGGCAGTCTCTTCGACTACTACTTCGCCGTCGCCACCACAGCCCCCATACCGGCCGACCTGGACTCCCTCAGCGTCCCCGCATCGACATGGGCGGTCTTCGAAACACGCAGCGACACCGCACTCGCCCCAGCACTACAACAACTCTGGGCCGACGCATTCAGCGAGTGGTTCCCCTCCCACCCCTTCCACATCACCCCCGGACCGGAAATCCTGACCGTCACCGAGAACACGCCCGACTGGTCATCGGGAGCCGGAGAACTCTGGATCCCGGTTGCCCGCAACCAATGACTTCCCGCCCGCCCTGGTCACTCAATGTGACACTTGGTGGCCTTTTCGGGGGTCAATGGCACATCCAGTGGACTGTGGGGGCGGGTGTCGGTGCCAACTCATGACTAATCTGGCGTGATGTCCAGTAGTCGCCGGAACGAGTTGCGGCGACGGTATCTGTCGCTCGGCCTGGGTGAGCTGTCCGCCGCAGCGGTGTTTGCTTCGATTGCGCTCACCATGGCAGAACCACGGCTCGACGGTCGAGAGGAGTCTCTCGCCATGTGGTCTGCTCTCACCCCGTTGCTTGCCGTCCTCGTGCAGGCGGGAATCTACTGGTTGATGGCGCGATCCTGGGTCGAACTCAACCCGATGCCACCGGTCATTCGCGCGTTCTATCGCGTATGTCGAGTCGCAAACGTTCAATTGTTGGCGGCTGGGCTCATCGGTGTCGTCGTATGGTTCCCGTCGAGCGCCGGAATTGGCGTCGCACTGCTCGTCGTGTGGCTGTTCGCCGTTGTCGAATTCGTCAACTACTTCGTGGTTCGACTGTCGTATCCCGCACACCGCTGGTGGCCGACAGTCGGTCAGATGCGCACTCCTCGGCTTGTCCTCGACATCAACACGCGTCGCTGATCGAAACAGGGAGCACTAGCACGACATCCCGGTACTCAATGTGACATTCGGTGGCCTTTTCGCGGGTCAATGGCACATCGAGTGGACTGCGTGGCTGCGGGCGCGCCGCCGAGAATCAGGAGCTGCGGCGGGAGAGGATGCTCGTGATTTCCGCCAAGGCCGGCAGAGCTGCGGCGATGGCTTCGCGGTTGTGTCGACTCAGTTCGTCCAGTGCGTCCGCGAGTACTCGGGAGCTCGCCGCGTCGTATTCGGCGAGGAGCTTCACAGCTTTCGGCGATGCGGTGAGTGTCGCCCCTCGAAGGTCACCGGTGGTAATCGATCTTTCCACCAGGCCGGCGTCGACCATCGCTCTGATCAGGTTGCTCACGGTGGATCGGGCCAGGTTGAGGCGAGTGGCAAGGCGTCCCGGACTCATGGACGGTTCTGCTGCAAGGGCTCGCATCACCTCGATGTGCGAGTCGGCGATGTCGGGCAACTGCGCGACATCCCGCGTCGCCCGGAGCAGTGATCGCCGCAGGGGCCCCAGCTGTCGGCCCAGTTCGGTTGCGGTGGAGTCCATGCGTCGATGATCGCACAGATAGTTTTGCCGCAAACATAGTTTTGTGACAAAATGAAGACCATGACCACAGTCGAGAACCCCATCCCCAGTCAAGATCTGAGCGGCATCGTCGGGCATCGCTTCATCTACACGTACGCCAACAGCTGGCAGTACGAGATGTATGTCAAGAACGCGACCACGATCGACTACCGAATTCACACCGGCATGGTCGGCGGACGCTGGGTCAAGGACCAGGAAGTCGATCTCGTCCAGCTCGACGACGACGTCTACAAGATCTCGTGGAACGAGCCCACCGGAACCTCGGTCGTCGTCAACGTCATCCCAGGCAAGCGTCGTCTGCACGGAACCATCTTCTTCCCGCAGTGGATCGAGTTGGACGGAACCAAAACGGTCCTCTACCAGAACGATCACCTCGACGAAATGCGTGCGTACCGCGACGCCGGACCGACCTACCCCATCTATGTCGTCCCCGAGTTCGCCACGATCACGCTCTTCGAGAACGTCGGAGCCGACGACGAGACCATCGTGTCCGTCGCACCGGGCGATCTTCCCGACGGCTTCGCGGACCGAACGAACTGACGTGCGCCCCGATCTGACGTTCGTCGCGCACCTGTCCGTCACGGTCGGGGAGCCCATCGATCTCGGCCAGGTCAGCGACGGACATCGACGCCTCGTGCCGATCCTCGGTGGCACCGTCGACGGGCCGGTGATACGAGGACGCGTCCTGGCCGGCGGCGCCGACCACCAGGTCCTCAGATCGGCCACTGTCACCGAACTCGACGCCCGATATGCACTCGAGACCGACGCAGGCGAACGAATCTCGGTCCACCACGTCGGGATGCGCACCGGCAGCGAACAGGACATCGACGCACTGACTCGCGGCGAGCAGGTTCCCGCCGACCGAATCTACTTCCGCACCTTTCCCCGACTGTCGACGTCCGCCGACTCCCTCAGCTGGATGAACGGGACACTCTTCGTGGCCACGGGTGAACGTTTACCGAATTCCGTCGAACTGGACGTCTACCAACTCACATGACGGAGGCAGATATGCACCGACCCCAGTGCACTCAATGGCACATTCAGTGGCCTTTTCGGGGGTCAATGGCACATCGAGTGGACTGCCTAGGCGATCAGGTGAGGCTTTCGCCATAGACGTGGTCGACGGCGATGGTCACCAACACTCGGCGATCCGCGGCCATTGCGGCGCGGTATTCGGTCCAGTCGGGGTGCTCTCCGGCGGCGGCGCGGTAGTAGTCGACCAGCGCATCGATTTCGGGGCTGTTCGGGTTCGCGCCCGGTCCGGTGAGGGTGACGGATCCTTCTGCTGTTGCCCAGGCCTTGCCGTCGGCGCTGGTCACTTCGAGTGCAGCGCGCGGGTCTCGGCGTAGGTTGGCCGTTTTCGCTCGTCCTTCGGTGACCGAAATCTTGATTGTTCGCTCGGTGCGATCGTAGAACGGCGTCACCGGCGACAGTTGCGGCAGGCCGCTCGCTTTTATCGTGGCGAGTACGCCGAGTCGGCTGCGCTCGAGGAGGTCGTGTGGATCGAATGCTCCGCTGGTCATGGCTTCACCTCGGGGTCGTCGAACGAACTGGCACGATCATGGTGGGCAACACGGTCGTCGGTGCCGCTGTTCCTCGGCCTGTCGGTAGGGAGGTCGTCGGCATAAGTTCCGATTGCGCGACGGTATGTGCCGAGCGCAGGCTTCGCTGCCTGCAGTGCCGCCTTCAGCGCGCCAGCACCATCGCCCAGATCCCACAGGATCAGGGCAATGAATGCATCTCGCGCAGAGGAGAATTCGTCGGAAAACTCGAAGTCTTCCAACACACGCGACGCGTCCTCGAGTCGCCCGACATTACGCAGCGAACTGGCGAGCTGAATTCTGGCCTTGCTCTCGTGCACGGAATCGAGCCCACTCGACAGCGCCGCCTCGTACAACGGAATCGCAGCCGATTCTTCGCCCAGAAAATCCTCGAGCGACGCACGTTCGAACAGGGCCCGTGCTCGGGAAAGCCTTGTCGCCGAAAGCAACTCATTCATCTCCGACCGCATCAAAGCAGGCTCGCCGTCATCTGCGTGGCACCAGAACGCAGCTATGGAGTCCATCTGGGCCCCCCGGGATTCGGCCGGACAGCTACCGACGAACGACATGCGCTCACGTTCGTCCCCTCACCAGTCCATCCTTGCAGAGCATGCCTACGCTTGGAACCTTCACTCTGTGATGTTCTCTGAACCGAAGCGAAGTACACGATCGGTGTGAGTCGTCATCGACGGTATCGGCCGGGCTGCGAACTCGAAAAGATGGTGAACAGCACCACCACCGACCTGGGTGAAGCCGGGTCTCGAAACGTCCCACTCGATTGACACGTCGGTGAACGGTAAGCAAACGTATAGCCATGCAACTGAGATTTCTGGCCGGCATCTCGACGGCTTTCGCATGCAAGCTTCTGCTGATGCGAGTGCTGACCCTCAAGTTGCAGCGAGACATCGAGGCGCTCAACAACGGAAACTATCGCCCTCTGCTCTCGTCGTTCCACCGAGACGCGGTGCTCAAATTCGCCGACGGTGACAGCCGATGGTCGGGCACCCACCGCGGACGACCGGCAATCGAAAAGTTCTTCCAGGACTTCGTCGCCGCCGGCATCCGCGGGCAGGTCACGGAAATCTACAGCGGCGGAGCCCCCTGGCGCATGACCCTCCTCGTCCGCTTCGACGACCAAGCACACGCAGCCGACGGCACCGAGTTGTACAGCAACCGAACGGTGCTCCTGGTCCGCACCAGCTGGGGCAAAATCGTCTCGCAAGAGGACTTCTTCGAGGACACCACACGCATCGACGCATTCGAGCGGAAATTGCGCCAACTCTAGATTCGGTCTCCCCTCCCCCGGTTTTGCCCCTTCCCCCGGGTACTCAATGTGACATCTAGTGGCCTTTTCGGGGGTCAATGTCACATCGAGTGGACTCCGGGGGCGGTCGGGCGGGGGCGGCGATAGGTCACCTGGGGGTAGTCGTCGGTATGCGAGACGCTGGCGTGCACGTTGTACACCTCGCGCACCAGGTGTTCGGTGATCACTTCGTGTGGGGTTCCCGATGCCACGATGTTGCCGTTGTTCAGGACGATGATGCGGTTGCAGAACATGGCGGCGAGGTTGAGGTCGTGGAGGGCGATGTAACTGCTCAGGGGTAGTCCTGCGACGAGGGTGAGGATGTCGAGTTGGTGTTGGATGTCGAGGTGGTTGGTCGGCTCGTCGAGCAGTAGTTCGGTGGGTTGTTGAGCGAGGGCCCGTGCGATCTGGGCGCGTTGGCGCTCTCCACCGGAGAGGGTGTGCCAGCGTCGGGTGGCTTTCGACGCCATGGCGGTGTCGGTGAGTGCCTGTTCGATCGCGGCGTCGTCGGCTGCTGTGTCTCCGCCGAGGATGCCGTGGTGGGGGATGCGGCCAAGGCGTACGACGTCGCGGACGGTGATGTCGACGTCGGTGTCGGAGTGTTGGTCGACCATTGCTACGCGGCGGGCGATGCTGCGACGACGTTGGGTGCGCAGGTTCTTTCCGTCGAGCAGCACGTCGCCGCTGTCGGGTGCCACGATGCCGGCGAGGATGCGCAGTAGCGACGATTTGCCGGAGCCGTTGGGGCCGATGAGCCCGATGGTCTCGCCCGGTTCCGGTGCGAAGCTGATGCCGTCGAGAATCGGGTTCCCGCCGCGGGTCCACTGGATGTTGTTCACGTGCAACGTCATCGGGATCTCCTGAGCCGAAACAGAATGAGCGCGAATGCCGGCACGCCGATGAGTGCGGTCACCACTCCGACGGGTATTTCCTGCGGGGCGAACAGCGTTCGGGCGATGGTGTCGACCCACACCATGAAGATCGCGCCGATGACCACCGTTGTCGGCAGCAGTCGTCGATGCCGTGCGCCGACGAGAAAACGGGCGGCGTGCGGCAGAACGAGACCCACGAACCCGATGGCTCCGGCGGCGCTGACGAGCGAGGCCGTGATCAGTGCGGTGATGACCAACAACAGGATTCGCACCCACTTGACCGGAACACCGAGGGACGCGGCCGCGTCGTGCCCGAATGTGAAGGCGTCGAGGGCCGAGGTGTTGAACAGACACACCACCATTCCGAGCAGCGCAACAGATCCGCACAGCACCACGTCCGTCCAGTCGGCACCGCTCAGCGATCCGAGGAGCCAGAACAGCACGCCGCGTGTCTGTTCGGCGTCGGCCGAGGAAATGACGATGAACGACGTCAAGGCCGAGAACAGCTGCGTCCCCGCGACCCCGGCCAGCACCACGCGGTCGTTTCCGCCGCCTGCGCCTGCGGCCAGCAGCATCACCAGGACGAACGAGAGCAACGCACCGGCGAATGCCCCTGTGGACAAGGACAATGCGCCACCGCCGACGCCGAGAACCGCGACGAGGACCGCTCCGGTGGATGCACCGGACGAAATGCCCAGGACGAAGGGATCGGCGAGGGGGTTGCGCAGCAGTGATTGCATGATCGCCCCGCACAGCGCGAGACCCGCGCCGCACACGGCGGCCAGCAAGGTCCGGGGCAGGCGCAGCTCCCAGACGATTCCGTCCTGGATGCGACTGACTCCCGAACTCCCGATACCCATGTG
The DNA here is from genome assembly GCF_040686915.1 of Rhodococcus sp. NPDC077669. Classification (NCBI taxonomy): domain Bacteria; kingdom Bacillati; phylum Actinomycetota; class Actinomycetes; order Mycobacteriales; family Nocardiaceae; genus Rhodococcus; species Rhodococcus sp. NPDC077669. Next base: position 33,103 of record NZ_JBFBMD010000003.1, read on the forward strand.
CGTCAACATCACTCGATACACGTCGGGCACCGACACGTTCGCGGGTCCGATGGTGACGGCGACGCCGATCGAGAGCACCAACAACGCCGATCCTGCGAGCAGTAGTGGGACGAGCACCCCGCGATCGGTGCGGCTCATCGCGACGCCATTCCCCAATCCTGCAGGGCGGCCGCAACTTTCTCGACACCGTCGATCGTCCGAATGGACGGGTTCAGATCGGCACCGTTGACGACGATGTACCGCTTGTTCTCGACGGCGGGCATTCGGCTCGTGACCGAATTCGACTCCAGGAAGCCGATTTTGCTGTCCAGGGCGTCCCCGGCGATACTGCGTCGACTCAGATCTGCGAGCACCAGTGCAGTCGGGTTGCGATCGAGCACACTCTCCCAATTGACCTGTGGCCATTCGTCGGTGGTGTCGGCATAGATGTTCTCGGCGCCGACGGAGTCGGTGATGATGCCCGACGATCCGCAGCAACCGGCCATGTACGGCGTATCGGTGTCGGCGAACCAGTAGGCCAACGACACACTTGACGCGTCGACCGAACCGGAGGCCTTCTCGAACCGATCCTGCAGTTCGGCGACCAGGCGCTCGCCACGGTCTCGTACGTCGAAGACCGCCGCGAGATCACGAATCTCCCGATAGACGGTGTCGATCACCAGCGGCTCCGTGCGAGCACCGTCGGAATTGACGCTCTCGTCCGTCTTGCCCTGACAGTCGTTGGGCGAGAGGTAGTTCGGGACGCCGAGTTGCTCGAACCTGCTCCGATCTGCGACTCCCCCGGGTCCGAGGGTGCCGCCGAAGGACGCGGTCACGAAGTCGGGCTCGGTATCCAACACGACCTCGAGCGATGGCTTGTTGTCTGCGAGCCTCGGCACCCTGGCGTTCTCGGATTCGAGGTTCGAGCGGACCGGGTCGGTCCAGGTGGCGGTGCCCACCATCCGGTCTGCGAGGCCGAGCGAGAGCAGTATTTCCGTCGAGCTCTGGTTCAACGACACCGCGCGTTGCGGTGGTGCGTCGACGACGACGTCGCGTCCGCAGTTCTCGATGGTCAGGGGATAGTTCCCGGAGGTGTCGGTGGACGCGTCGGGGGTCGACGCGGTCGAACAACCGGAGACCAGAAGGATGGAGACAGCGCCTAGTGCTGCGAGAGAGGTACGCATCGAAGAGCTTCCTGCTTGGGGCTCGTGTCGCGGAGCCGCGGGTGGGGTTCGATCACGACGTCCGAGCATTCGGACTTCGAGCTCTCACTCGTCACCGTTGCGCGCCAGCTCCGGAATTGCACCGGATTCCCTCGTTCGTCGCGTGCTGACCCTATCGCGGGAGTGGGCCGCGAGGTCAGTGCGCCGGCGTCGAGACCGGTACCGACGGATACGAGCTCGGAAAGGCTCTGCGCGCGACCACTACGACTGTGAGTGCCACAGCCACCAGGATCGTCGCCGCAGCGGTCACCGCCCCGATGCCCCTGGCGTCGACGACGACGCCTCCCACCAGGGCCCCGGTGGCAATGGCCAGTTGAAAGGCGACGACGTAGATCGCCGACGCCTTGTCGGCGTCGGCAGGGGCGGCCCGAACCACGGCGGACTGGATGCAGACCGGCAGTGTGGTGAATGCCAGACCCCACAACGCGATCGCCCCGACAGCAAGGACGGCCAGGCTGCCCGGTGCTGCGCTGAGGGTGCCCCACAGGACCGCCGTCGCGGCCGCGACGGCACCCAGAGCAACGATGGTGGACGGCCGCGGCCAACGGTCGTACGTTCTGCCGATCACCCAGATACCGACGACCCCGAACAAACCGTAGAGCATCAACATCACGGTCAGAGTGGTTCCGGCCGAACCGATTGCGCGATCGACGATGAGCGAGAAGTACGTGTACGCGGCGAAATGGCCGAGGACGGCCAGGAACGTCACTCCACACAGGATCGCCAGGGTGCCGTCGAGCACGCGCGGTGATTTCTTGTCGCCCGCAGCTGCTCGAGTGACCGGTAGTGCGGGGAGGACGAAGTAGAGCGCCACCGCGATAGCGGCGGCAACGACACCGAGAATCGTTGCAGCAGTGCGCCACCCGAACCACTGACCCATGGCCGCGGTGATCGGATTACCGGCGACCAACGCCAACGAGGTGCCGGCGTACACCGTGGCGATCGCTTTTCCTTGATTACCGGGAAGTGCGAGTGACGCCGCGACGGGTGCGACCACGGCCCAGAAGACTCCGTGGGTGGCCGCGCACAGCATCCTCGACAGCACCAGCATCGGGTACCCGACGGACACCGCGGAGAGAAGTTGCGAAAGGGCCAGTGCCGCAACGGTAATGACGACGACCCGTCGCCGCGGCCAGTCGCGTACGAACCTGATCAACGGCATGGTCATGACGGCGACGCCGTATGCGTAGAAGGTCAGCAGCAGACCGACAGCGGATTCGCCGACGCCCAGATCGCCCGAGATCTCCGAAAGCAGACCCACGGGCAACGTTTCGGCCGTGACATAGATGAAGGCGGCTGCACCGAGAACCAGCAGCTTGGGGAGGGGCGACGACATACTGTGTATCGTTACACAGATCGTCGACGCACGCTAAGGTAACCCCGTGAACAATCGGGTGACGATGGCCGACGTCGCGGCGTCTGCGGGAGTCTCCACCATGAGCGTCTCGTACACCTACAACCAACCCGACCGCGTCTCGCCTGCCACCCGAGACCGCGTCCACGCAGCGGCGGCGGCCCTCGGATACGCAGGTCCCAACCGTGCGGCACGCTCGCTCCGCAGCGGAAAGCACAACAGCATCGGCGTCGTACTCGGTGAAAAACTCACCTATGCCTTCGAGGATCCCCAGGCCCGACGGTTCCTCTCGGGCATCGCCGACACATGTCTCGACGCCGACACCGCGCTGGTGATGTTACCTAACCTGCACCGCGACAGTGACATTGCGAGAATTCGCGACGCGCAGGTCGACGGCTACGTCGTCTGGACCACCGGCGTCGACGACCCCGTCCTCGACGTACTCGTCGGCACCGGTCGACCCACCTGCGTCCAGGGAGGCCCCCAGCATCCGGGATTGCACTCCATCGGAATCGACGACCGCGCGGCCGCCGGCGCGATCGCCACCATTGCTCTGCGCAATCGGCGTCGGCCCGCGATCGTTGCGCTGCGACCCGATTCGCGACGCGAATCGACGGTGGTGCAGGGCGCCGACGCGTCGGGCATCTCGATGCCGGTGACCCGCGCACGACTCGAGGGCTACCGCGATGCGTGCATGCGTCGAGGAATCGAATGGTCGACGGTACCGACGCTGTTCACCACCCACAATTCGCGCGAAGAGGGCACACGGGCAGCGCGACTGTTGTTGCGCGACAACGTCGTCGATGTGATATTCGCGATGAGCGACGAACTCGCCTTCGGCGCACTCGACGCGGCGACGGGTGCCGGTATCGACATTCCCGGCCACGTCGCACTGACCGGATGGGACGACTCCCCTGCAGCGGCGGCGGCCCACTTGACCACCGTCGCGCAATCGTTGTTCGACCAGGGCCGATCGGCGGCCCGGTGGGTGCTCGGTCTCAGCGACGCCGTCGACGCCGCGGTGTGGAACATCGAGACGCGAGAGTCGACGGGCACGCTGCGTGAGGGCCAGTAAAAAGGGCGCGCTCCCCGTTTATAGGCGTTAAGCAAACTCTTCGGCTAGTATCGCCGGTGGCCGTCCGGCTACGAGGGGGCACTGTGAGTCGAGAACACGACACGCCGCTCCGCCGTGCCGACCCCAACCCGACTCTCGACGCCCTCACCGGGCTTGCGAACCGGAACGAAATCCTGGCCACCATCACCGCCGCGCTGGTCGACCTAGGCCCTGACCAGCACTTCAGCGTCCTCCTCGTCGACATCGACGGCTTCCGTGAATTCAACGACGCGCTCGGACCGGCCCAGGGCGACGAGCTGCTGTGCATGGTCGCCGACCGACTCACCGCATCGACCCGACCCGGCGACACCATCGGCCGACTCACCGGGGACGAATTCGTCATCGTCGCCTACGGCTGCCATTCCCTGGCAGCCCGAGCGATGGCCGCGGGATTCGCCAGCATCTTCGAGCCCCCCTTCGAGCTCGGCGGCCGTCAACTCACCCTCACCGCCAGCGTCGGTGTCGCGTCCACCACCGGCAGCACCGATCGCGCCACCCAGTTGGTACACAACGCCACCGCCGCCATGCATGCCGCCAAAGCCACCGGCCGCAACCGGCATCACATCTTCACCGACGAGCTGCACCACACCAACCGCACGCGGCTCGAGCTCCTCGAACGACTGCGCGGAGTCGCCATGACCGCGCGCGAGCTCACCATGGTCTACCAACCCATCGTCGAACTCGCGACCGGAACCGTGGTCGGAGCCGAAGCCCTCGTTCGGTGGAACCACCCCGAACTCGGACTCCTGATGCCCGACGCCTTCATCCCCCTCGCCGAAGACAACGACCTGATCGTCCCACTGAGCATGTGGATTCTCACCGACGTCGCGACAACCATCGCCGACTGGCAATCCCGCGCGATCATGCTCCAAGTCGGTGTCAACGTCAGCCCCGCACACTTCGCCGCAGGAACCCTGGCCACCGACGTCATCGACATCGTCGACACCCACGGCATCGAACGCGGTCGACTCGCACTCGAACTCGCCGAATCGCAGACGCTGCACGACCTCGACGCCGTGCACTACCAACTCCGCGACGTCCAACGCCACGGCGTCCTCATCGCCATCGACGACTTCGGCTCCGGCTTCTCCTCCCTCGAACGACTCGCCACCCTCCCCGTCGACATCCTCAAAATCGACAGATCCCTCACCCAACACCTCGACAGCACCAACCTCCACCGACGCCGCGCCATGACCACCCTCTGCACCGCCCTCGTCGACGTCACCACCACCCTCGGCAAAGACACCGTCATCGAAGGCATCGAGACCACCGAACAACTCCGAATCTGCACCGACATGGGCGTAACCTTCGGCCAAGGACACCTCCTCGGACGACCCATGCCCGTCGCCGAACTGGAGCAATACATCACCCGACACAGCAGCCACAGCGAATCCGCATGAGGACTTGAACGTGAAGATAGACAACGAAATTCAACGCTTCACCGACGCACCCCGCGCCCAACTCTCCACCATCAACCCCAACGGCACCCCACACCTGGTCCCCATCGTCTTCGCTGTCGCGCCCACCGGCGATCGCATCTACACAGCCATCGACTGGAAACCCAAAACCACCCAGAAACTGCAGCGACTCGACAACATCCACGCCGATCCCGCCGTCAGCCTCATCGTCGACCACTACTCCGACGACTGGTCACAACTCTGGTGGATCCGCGCCGACGGCAACGCCCGCATCGTCGACGCGGGCAGCGCCGAAGGCACAGTCGGTACCGACACCCTCGTCGCGAAATACAGCCAATACTAGAACAACCGACCCGAGGGGCCGGTCATCGTCATCGACAAACTGTCCTGGAGATCGTGGTCAGCTTCCTGATCGTTTTCCTCCTCTCCACAGCATCGCCCACCCCCCGGCTGACCATCTGACACCACTACCGTCTGACACCACTACTGTCTGACCACTCAATGTGACATCCGGTGGCCCTTTCGACCGTCAATGGCACATCGAGTGGACTGCACATGGGTCGGAGGGCACCGAAAAACCAGTGGAATCGGCATTAGCAGGGAGTCAGACTGTCCCAATGGTCAGCAAACCTCCCGTTCGGATTGTCACCGACCGTCTCGTGGTTCGACGCGAGACGGCAGACGATGTTGTCGTCATTGCCGAAACGATCGAGCGAAATCGGGTCCGCCTGCTGCCGTGGCTCGGTTGGGCCACCGAGGACGCTGCAAACAGGTCGGCGCAGATCGTCCGCATCGCGGAAAGCCGGAAGCTGTGGGACGCCGACGAAATGTACGACTACGGGATTTTCGGACGATCCACCAGCGCATTCCTGGGGAAGATTGCATTGCACCGACGAGTCGGACCGGGTGGGATCGAAATAGGGTACTGGCTCGACAGTGCAGCCGAGGGTGACGGCATCATCTCCGAAGCCACCGCGACCCTCACGCAAGAGGCATTGAAACTCGCCGACGTCGATCGCGTCGAAATTCATTGCGATGCAGCCAATTCGAGGAGTCGAGCCGTTCCGCAGCGGCTGGGTTTCGTCCTCGACAGGATCGAGCCGCGAGCCTTGGCCGCTGCGGCCGAAACCGGGGACCAAATGATTTGGGTGTATCAGCCCGATCGGCGGTAGGACGGGTCGACGGTGACGTCGGGGCGCGGACGCGCGAGCGCCTGTCGGTACCGGGACCGCAGGTCGGAGAGAACACGTTCCGGATCGTCGCGAATATCGCTCGGCAGGTGAGTCACGACAATGATGCCCGCGTTCTGAGCGCGCTCCCGTCGTTCCACGGTGGCGCGGTGCGCCGCGGGTGACAGGTGATATTCGAGCGAGTCGATCTCCCAGTCGAGGGCGACGTCGTCGAGCCAATTGTCGGCCACCAGCAGCAACCTGCCCGACTCGTCGCGTACCGCGACATTGTGAGTCATCGGGGGAAGACCGCTGCGCGCGTACAACTTCTGCGCGTGTGCTTCGGCAACGGAGTGCGCGCCGGCGGCCAGTTCGCGAAGTACTCGACGAGGCATCGCGGTTCCACGCGTGGTGCCGGCGTCCAGTTCCTTCATGATCGCCTCGATCGTTGCGGCACCCCGCTGAACGACACTGGCAACGAGCGCCATGCACTGCTCGGCGTTCTTCATGCGACGAATCGCGTCGCACAAACACCGAACAACCGGCGCGACGGGAAGACCCGACTTACTTTCCGCCGTTGGCATCCGCCACGTACGTTCCACCGCGGCGAAGCTCACGGACCTGCGGTGCTGCGCCTCGGGAATGAGCACGAACGTCTCCTCGAACGAGCCGGATGTACCGAGACCATGCAACGCCAGCCCGGCCCGACCACTGATGACGCCATCACGACCGCAGTAGATGGACGCGGCAACCGCCCGCTCCAAGGGCGTCAGCGAACGGTTCTTCAAGAACACCAGGCCAGGTAGCGCCCGTGACCAGATACCGTCCGGCAGCGTGCGCCGAACAATCGTCTTCGACGCGACGCCGAGTTCGAGAAGATGAGCAGTCCGCACCAGCCCGCGATCCGATGCGGCCGCAATTACCCTCGCATCGACCCGTGCGCCGCCCCTCTTCATACAGACGATCCTGCACGCTCGGCCGGACACCGGATCGCACCCGACGTCGCACTATCAACAGCCCTGTGGACAACCGAATGCCTGTGGACAAACGCATACAGAAAGGGTGGCCCACACTCTGACTCGAGCAAGGCCAGGCGCGCTCTCGTGACCGGACGCGAGTCCACTCAATGTGCCATTGACTGCCGGAAAGGCCACCAAATGTCACATTGAGTGGACGGCGGGGCGGCAACAGGCAACCCACCCACCTCAGCGGGGATACCGTCTATCTTGCAACTCGTGCGTTCTTATTTCGGGAGTGAGACATGACGGCGACAGCAGTTCCCTCGGATCGGTCGGGTACCACGGCACCACGGTCGTTTTCGCCGCCGCAGCGCGGTCGGTTGAGTGAGGTTCCGCATATCGCGGGGCTGGTGCTCGGTGTGTTCGCGGCGGCGTTGTTTCTGTGGAGTCTGTCGCCCACTTTGCGGTATCTGGTTCATGCGCCGCGGGAGTATGTCGACACGTATTACTTCGATGCTCCGGATACGAGTTTGTCGTGGGCGTTGGTTGTCGGGTTGTTGGCGGCGGCGTTGGCGAGTCGGAAGCGTATTGCGTGGTGGTTGCTGACGATCTATTTGGTGTTGTTGGCGATCACGAATGTCGCGGAGGGCATCGAGGACAAGAACGTCAGTTCGTGGATTGCGTTGGCGGTTCATGTCGTCGTGACGGGTCTGTTGATCGCGTCGCGCAAGGAGTTCTACACGCGGGTTCGGCGCGGTGCGGTGTGGAAGGCGCTCGGGGTGCTCGTGCTGGGAGCGGCCGTCGGCACGATTGTCGGGTGGGCGTTGGTGGCGTTGTTCCCGGGTTCGTTGCCGGAGGGTCAGACGTTCCTGTGGGCGTTCAACAGGGTGACGGCGTTGGCGACGGTGGACAACGAGCAGTTCGACGGTAGGCCGAACGGTTTCGTCAATACGGCGTTGGGACTGTTCGGAGCGCTGGCGTTGCTCGGTGCCGTGGTCACGTTGTTTCGGTCGCAACGGTCGAGCAATGCGTTGACCGGGCGCGACGAGTCGGCTCTGCGCGGCCTGCTCGACAAGTGGGGTGCCGACGATTCCCTCGGCTACTTCGCGACCCGCCGCGACAAGGGCGTCATCTTCGCCACCAGCGGCAAGGCGGCGGTGACGTATCGCGTCGAGGTCGGGGTGTGTCTGGCCAGTGGTGACCCGATCGGCAACCCCGAGGCGTGGCCACATGCGATATCCGAATGGCTCGACCTGGCCGAGAAGTACGGTTGGACCCCAGCTGTCATGGGGGCCAGCGAGATCGGGGCCACGGCCTACAAGCGGGCCGGCCTGAGTGTTCTCGAACTCGGCGACGAAGCAATCCTGAAAACCAAAGATTTCAACCTCAATGGACGCGAGATGCGTCCCGTGCGTCAGGCCGTCAACCGGTCTCGCAAAGCGGGTGTCGTGGTCACCGTGCGTCGTCATCGCGATATTTCGGCCGAGGAGATGGACGAGATCATTGCCTGCGCGGATGCGTGGCGCGATACCGAGACCGAGCGTGGTTTCTCGATGGCGCTGGGCCGGTTGGGCGATCCGCTCGACGGCGATTGTCTTCTGGTGCAGGCGGTTCAGGGCGAGAAGATCGTCGGTGTTCTGTCGCTGGTGCCGTGGGGTCGGACCGGCGCGTCGTTGGACCTGATGCGCCGCGATCCGGCGTCGCCGAACGGTGTCATCGAGTTGATGGTGACCGAACTTGCCACCGGCGCAGATCATTTCGGTGTCAGCAAGATTTCGCTGAACTTCGCGGTGTTCCGTGCTGCGTTCGAGGAGGGTAGTCGGATCGGGGCCGGTCCGGTCCTGCGAATCTGGCGCAGCGTATTGGTGTTCTTCTCGCGCTGGTGGCAGCTCGAGGCGCTGTATCGCTCGAATGTGAAGTACTTGCCGGAATGGGAGCCGCGCTACCTGTGCTTCGCCGACAATCGGGTGCTGCCGAAGGTCGGTGTCGCGTCGGCCATCGCCGAAGGCTTCTTGACTCTGCCGACCTTTCGGCGCGCCTCGAAGCACACCGGGTCCCACGTCGCGGTGCCGGCAGCGTTGGTCGACGCCGAGGACATTCATCCCGACGGCAGCGGACCCGAGACTCCCGCAGACGACACCGTGCCCGGCCGCAAACGTCCCGACCAGGTACGCGTGCGCATGGCCAAACTCGATCGTCTCGAAAGTGACGGCATCGAGGGCTATCCCGTCGCCTATCCCCCGACACACACCGTCGGTGAAGCGGCGGCTTCGCCCCAGGGCACGACGGTCCGAATTGCGGGTCGAATACTGCGCATTCGCGACTACGGCGGCGTGTCGTTCGCCGTCATCCGGGACTGGTCGGCCGATATTCAGGTGCTGTTCGACCGCGAACGCGTCGGCGACAGAATCGAGGAATTCGATGCCGACTTCGACCTGGGTGACCTCATCGAAGTCAGTGGCACCATCGGATACAGCAGGCGTGGTGAGCTGTCGCTGCTCGCCACCGAGTGGCGAATGAACGCCAAATGCCTGCACCCTCTACCCGACAAGTACCGCGGTCTGACCGATCCGGAAGCGCGAGTACGGCAGCGGTACGTGGACCTGGCGATCAACCGCGATGCGCGCGCGTTGATGATCGCACGCTCGAATGTGGTGAAGTCGCTTCGTGATTCACTGAGCGATCGCGGCTACATGGAGGTCGAGACACCGATCCTGCAGCAGGTACACGGCGGTGCGAACGCTGCCCCGTTCGTCACCCACATCAATGCCTACAACCTGGATCTGTACCTGCGCATCGCACCGGAGCTCTATCTCAAGCGGCTGTGCGTCGGCGGCATGGAGAAGGTCTTCGAGATCGGGCGAGTGTTCCGCAACGAGGGAGCGGACTTCAAGCACAATCCGGAGTTCACGATCCTCGAGGCGTACGAGGCACACAGTGACTACGAGCGCGCAATGGTGTTGTGCCGCGAACTGATTCAGCGTGCAGCCGTGGCAGCGCACGGCCGCGAAATCATTCTGCGTCCCGACGGCCCGGACGGCGAGATGATCGAGATCGACATCTCCGGGGAATGGCCCGTCAAGACACTGCACGGTGCCGTCGCCGAAAAATTGGGTGTTCCCGTCGAGCCGTCGACGCCCCTGGGCGAGCTGCAGCGGCTGTGCGACGAGAACGCCATCCCCTACGAGAAGTCGTGGGACGCGGGTGCCGTCGCCCAGGGCATGTACGAGCACCTGGTGGAGGACTACACCGAATTCCCCACCTTCTACAAGGACTTCCCGACGTCGATGTCGCCGTTGACGAGACCGCATCGGAGCATCCCCGGCGTCGCCGAAAAGTGGGACCTGGTGGCGTGGGGGGTCGAACTGGGCACGGCCTACAGCGAGCTGACCGATCCCGTCGATCAACGTCGACGCCTCACCGAGCAGTCGTTGCTGGCTGCGGGTGGCGACGAAGAAGCGATGAGCTTGGACGAGGACTTCCTGCAGGCGCTCGAGCACGGGATGCCCCCGACCGGCGGCCTCGGAATGGGCGTCGACCGCGTCGTCATGCTCATCACCGGCGGCAGCATTCGCGAGACACTCGCATTTCCGCTGGCCAAACCGCGACAATGACGGTCTTCCCGAGGCGATCCTCCACGGGAAAGTTGCAAAACGGGGCGAATGGTGGAAACTGGAGGCTTAAACAAACTTCGAGTAGGCAATGCATGGTGGGGACGAAAACATGGATCACGGGAATCGAACCGAGCGCGAGGCATTGTTTCCCGTGAAACATCCTCCCGGGCGGTACATCGAAGTGGACGGCCAACGTCTGCATCTGTTCGTCCGGGGAACCGGCCCCACGATCGTTCTCTGCGGCGGCCTGGGCAGTAACTGGTTCGACTGGAACGACACCGTCGATATCTTGAGCGCCCGACATCATGTCGTGGTTCTCGACCGCCCCGGCTTCGGACTCAGCGACCCTCTGCCCGATGGCGCCACTCCCACCGTCCGCGGCGAGGCCGACAGGATCGTCGGCGTCCTCGACGCGCTCGGTGTCACCGAGCCGGCCGTCGTCGCGGGTCACTCGATTGCCGGCTTCTACGCAGAAGCGGTGGCCCGGCTGTACCCGTCGCGCATACGTGGTGTTCTTCTCCTGGACTCGAGCGCCGAGTCCGACCCCCGCCGCATCCTTCCGGCGGCTCTGCGAGTGCGCGCAGCGCATTCCCTGTCGACGCTACTGAGCCGCACGGGCCTTCAGCGGCTCGTCGGCCCGCGCGTCCGACCGATACTCAACCAGGCGACGCCGCCCGACGGCACACCGAAGGACGTCGTCGACTGGGTCGACGACATCTACCGCAGGCCCACCTATCTCACGGCTGCACTCGTCGAAGATGTCGTCTACCCGGACCTCGCGGCCGAATTGAACCGACTTCGGAAACGATTGCCCCTCGTCGTTCCCGTTATCGTCGCGGCCGCCCACACCGGACGCCCGTCCCCGTGGGGACGCAGATGGATCAAAACCCAGCGCAAGCTGGCCACATACTTGCGAGCCGATTTCACCGTCGTCATACCCGCCCATCACCACGCCATGATCGACAAACCCGCCGAGGTTGCGGCGCTCATCACCGAACTGGTGTGAACCTCTCCCGTCGACGCACGTAACGTGTGTCGACGAGCCCGTAGCCCAAGACCCGAGCCGAAGCTCGGCGATGGCGCGGTAGCACGAGAGGAAATTGAAGATGGTTGCGATCAGCACAACGCAAGGTCGACAGTCGAAGATGCTCGGTCTGGGCGTTCACCGCCCCGAACGAATAGTCACCAACGATGAGATCTGCGAGTTCATCGACTCCAGCGACGAGTGGATTCAGACGCGATCCGGCATCAAGAACCGCCGATTCGCCGACCCCGAAGAAAACGTCGTCCAGATGTCGATCTCGGCAGGCCGAAAAGCACTCGAAGCCAGCGGCATCTCCGCCGAGCAGGTCGACACCGTCATCGTCGCGACCTCCACACACCTCGAACTGACACCCCAAGCAGCCGCCAAGGTTGCCCACGGACTCGGCACCAAAGGACCGGCTGCATTCGACATCTGCGCCGGATGCGCAGGCTTCTGCTACGCACTCGCCGTCGCATCGGACCTGGTCAAGGCAGGAACCTCGCAGTACGTCCTCGTCATCGGAGCCGAGCAGCTCAGCGTCACCACCGACCAGTACGACCGCACCACCCGCTTCATCTTCGCCGACGGCGCCGGAGCCGTCGTCGTCGGACAGAGCGACGAAACCGAAATCGGACCCGCCGTATGGGGATCCGACGGGTCGCAGTCCGACGCCATCGTGCAGACCACGGACTGGTACGAGTACATCACGACAGCCAACATGGAACGACCCTGGATCAGGATGAACGGAATCTCCGTCTTCCGCTGGGCTGCATTCGAGATGGGCAAGGCCGCGCAGAAGGTACTCGACGTCGCCGGCATCAAAACCGACGAACTGCACGCCTTCATCCCTCACCAGGCCAACAGCCGCATCACCGATCTGCTTGCGAAGAGTCTCAACCTGGACGAAGGCACCGCCGTCGCCAACGACATCGCCGAAACCGGCAACACCTCGGCTGCGTCCATCCCCCTGGCAATGGAAGAACTACTGCGCACCGGCAAAGCGAAAGCCGGAGACACCGCACTCCTGCTCGCCTTCGGTGCAGGACTGTCCTACGCCGGACAGGTCGTCAAACTCCCGAAGCTGTAATCACTCCACCTGTCCGCAGCCCACACCCACCCGCAGTCCACCTGTCCGCAGTCCACTCGATGTGACATTCAGTGGCCTTTTCGGCAGTCAATGTCACGTTGAGTGGACTCGGGCCGGGTGGGGTGGGTGCGGGTGGACTTGGGTGCGGGTGGACTCGGGCCGGGTGGGCGGTCCGCCGAGGGTCTGGCCGAGTCAGCTCTCGGGTCGTAGTGTTGGTTCATGCCCAAGCCTCCGTTGCCCGTTGATGCTGTCGAGTTGCTGAAGAAGGCGAATCCCGCTGTCATGGCGGTGGTTCGTACCGATGGAACTCCGATCACCGCGCCCACGTGGTATTTGTGGGAGGACGGGAAGATCGTGCTCAATTTCGATGCCTCGCGTAAGCGGCTGGAGCACATTCGGGCGAATCCGAAGGTCTCGATTTCGGTGATGGACGAGGCCAGTTGGTATACGCATGTGACGGTGCACGGTTCGATCGAACTGCAGGACGACCCGGATCTGGTGGATATCGATCGCATCGCGACGCATTACACCGGCGAGCGGTATCCGGTTCGCGATCAGCCGCGCGTGACCGGTTACGTGACCGTCGACGCGTATGTGGGCTGGGGCAAGGTCGGTTCGTAGACGTCGCGTTGCCGCTTGCGACGGCCCAATTCAGGTGCAAGACTCCCGCAATGGTCAATCCGCAGGGTGAAGGTAGCGACGCGTTCGAGAAGGACGAGCCGTACGGGGGTCAGCAGTATCCGCCGTATCAGGACCCGAACACGAGCTACCAGAACCCGCAGCACGGACAACCTCAATACCAAAATCCTCAATACCCGAACCCTCAGTACGGACAACCCCAATACGGTCAGGCCCCGTATGTCGGAGCGGGTTTTCGGCCGGCACCCGCGACGAACACGTTGGCGATCGTGTCGCTCGTGTTGGCGGTGTTGGGTCTGACGTTCATCCCGCTGATCGCGTCGGTGTGTGCGGTGGTGTGTGGCCACGTTGCGAAGGGCCAGATCAAGCGCACCGGCGAGGGCGGGTCAGGATTCGCGACGGCAGGTCTGATCGTCGGCTACGTGTCGATCGCCCTGTTCGTCCTCGTCGTGGCTGCTATTTTCATCTTCGCGATAGCAGCCTCGAATTCATCCACGTATTGAGTTCGGTTGCTGCGCCAGTCGGCCGTTCATCGCTGCGGCCCACAGGCCGGCGATGACTGCCAACGCAATGACGAACAGCGCCAAGGCATTCCATCCGAGTGACTGAAAGACCACTCCGCCGAGCCAGCCCACGACGGACGATCCTCCGTAGTAGAACAGGTTGTACAGCGATGTCGCCTGCGCCCGTCCGTGGACGGCTCGCTGGCCGGTCCATCCCGACGCGATGGCGTGGGCGGCGAAGAATCCCATCGTGAAGATCACCAGCCCGGTGAGGATCACGGCCAGGTTCGACGCCATCGTCAGTGCGACTCCGACGATCATGGTGGCGGTCGATCCGGCGAGGACGATCGATCGGCCGTGCTTCGTCGCCAACTTACCCGCCACTCGCGAGGACACCGTGCCGCTGAGGTAGGCCACGAAGATCAAGCTGATCAGAGACTGTGGAAGACCGAAAGGCGCTGCCTCGAGCCGGAATCCGAGGAAGTTGTAGATCGCCACGAACCCTCCCATCAATAGGAACCCCTGGCCGTACAGCGCCAGCATCCCCGGCTCTCGGAGATTCACCCACAACCGACCGGGTAGTTCGCGAATTCGGCTGTGCACGAGGGTCGTTCGCGGCCGCGGTGCCAACCACACGAACAGTCCCGCTGCCAGCGCCGCGATGACCGACACGGTAAGGGTTCCGATTCGCCAATTGGTCTGTTCTGCAACGGGTCCCGAAACTATTCGCCCCAGCAGACCACCGAGCGTCGTACCGGACACGTAGGTTGCCGCTGCCAGCGCGGTGTGATTGCGGTGCACCTCCTCGCTGAGATAGGCGATCGCAATGGCCGGAAGTCCGCCCAGCGCACCACCTTCGAGGAATCGCAGGACCAGCAGCACCTCGAGCGAAGGCGACAGAGGCACCAGCAAACCCAGTGTCGTCGCGACGAGTATCGAGGCGGTCATCGCTCGAACGCGTCCGATTCGGTCGGCCGCGACCGACCACGGAATGACCGACACCGCGACGCCGACGGTCGCCAGGCCGACGGCGAGCGAGGACTGCGACGGGGTGATGTCGAGACTGGACGCGATCAGCGGCAGAATCCCCTGTACCGAGTAGAGCTGCGCGAACGTCGCCACTCCGGCGAACAGCAGCGCCAACACGAGACGCCGGTACTCGATCGATCCCTTGGGATGCCCCTCCCACTCCAGGACCTCGGGCTGCGTCGTAGTCATGTCAAAGACGTTAGAAGCGCTCACGGTATACGTCCAATGCATGAGAGACCGACGATCGATACGTCAGCGATATGCTTCACCCATGCGCCGCGAGACCACCGAGCTGCTACCACTTCTGCCGACCCTGGTCGCGGTGGCGGACACCGAGCACATCACCGACGCCGCCCACGTCCTGGGAGTCCCACAACCCACCGTCAGTCGGCAGGTCGCCCGCGCGTCGGCGATCCTCGGCGTCGACATCGTGGAACGACGGGGCCGCGGCATCGTGCTGACCAGTACCGGCCGCGTCCTCATCCCGTATCTTCAACGAGCCCTGAGCGACATCGACGCCGGTATCGACGCCATGACCGAGCACGACGCCCGAGCGCGTGGCCGAATAGCCGTCGCGTTCCAGAACACACTCGGTGAGGACGTCGTGCCCGCACTGATCCGGCACTTTCGCGTCGACCATCCCGCGGTGACGTTCGATCTCGACCAAGGCGCACGTGCACGCTGCCTGGATCGCCTCGCAGATCGCGCGTCCGACCTGGCGTTCGTGTCTTTGAGCGCCGAACACACCGACACGAATTCCTTCCAGCTGTACGACGAGCGGCTGATGCTGGTGGTCCCCGAACATCACCGTCTCGCGTCGCGGAAGACGGTCGATCTCGTCGATACCGCCGACGAGAACTACATCGCCATGGGCCACGGATACGGAATGCGCTCGATCTGTAACGAGCTGTGGGCCGATGCCGGATTCAGCCCGCGCATCGCGTTCGAGGGACAGGACACCCATACCGTGCGCGGACTCGTCGGCGCCGGCCTCGGCATCGCCATCCTGCCGCGGATCCGTGCACACGGCGCCGAGGGTGGAACGGTCGACGTGGGACTCACCCAACCCGCTGCGCGCAGGCGAATCGGCATGGTGTGGGAGCCGGGGACGGACATGCCCCGCCAGGTGGCGGCCTTCCGCTCGATGGTGCAACGCAGTGGACGCACACTCGTGATTAGGTGAGTCGATGCAACTGGTTCTGGTACGGCACGCCCTTCCGCGACGATCGGAGTCCTCGGCCGATCCCGATCTCGACGAACTGGGCGTCGAACAATCCCGCAGAGTGCCCGATGCGCTGGCACGCTTCACGGTGTCTCGAGTCGTGTCGAGTTCGCAGCAACGCGCGATCCGGACCGCGCAGCCACTCGCCGAACGGCTCGGTCTCGAGATCACGACCGACGACCGTCTGACCGAGTACGACCGGGACTTCGGCGGCTACGTTCCGATCGAGGCCGCGAAGACCGAATTTCGCGACGCCTACGACCGCATCAAGGCCGGTCACCTACCCGAGCAGGTCGACGAACAGGCCTTTCGCACGCGAGTTCTCGCCGGAGTGGCCGATATCGTCTCGACCGCCGCGCACTCCGACACCGTTGTCCTCTTCGCTCACGGCGGCGTCGTCAACATGCTGTTGCAAGACATTCTGCAGACCCCGAAAGTGCTCGGATTTCCCATCGACTACTGCTCGGTGACGCGTGTGCTCTTCTCCCGCAGCGGTGCCCGATCGGTCTCGTCGGTCAACGAGACCGCCCATGTGTGGGACCTGTTGCCGCGCAACCGACAATCCACAGAGACCTCTTAAAGTCCCTGGTAGAGGTGCAGAACGGCCGCTGTGGATCGCTCCGAGTGGTCGGTGCGGCCGGCGGTGGCAGTTAGCCTCGAAGTCATCATGGGTGAAATGCGTATCTTCCGACGTCCTGCCGTTGCTCTCGTCGCACTGGCGTTCCCTCTGGTGGCTGTGGGTGCGTTCGCACTCGGCACCGGCTACGACCTGGGCGGAGAATCGACCACGACGACCGCCGTTGTCGCAGACACTCAGCAGGCCCCGGCCGAGGCACAGCAGACGGCCGATCCGCTGTCCAAGGCCAGGAGCAGCCTCAACAGCGCCTCGCTCCCGATCACCTTTCTCTCCAGCGGCATCGGTCAGCTGACCGAAGGCGGAACGCAGCTCAACGACGGCGTCGGCCAACTTGCCGACGGCATCACCCAGGCTCACGACGGAACCATCCAGCTCGCCGACGGGTTCGGCCAGTACCGCGACGGCATCGGCCAGCTCGGTGACGGCGCATCGCAGATCAGCGGGGGTGTCGACCAGGTCGTCGACCAGCTCGCCGGATTCGGAGCTCTGCAGGCCGACTTCACGGCAAAGCTCGCCGCCACGGCAGACACGGTCGATCGCTTCCCGCATCCGGGATCCGACGCGATTTCCGGCGAGATCCGCGGAGTGATCGACAACCTCAACACTCAGGCGTTCGGTCCCGATACGCTCGCTCAACTGCAGACCCTCAAGGGTGGTGCTCAGCAGCTGTCGACCGAACTGAACGACCCCAACAGTCAGTTCCTCGGTGCCACCGCGCAGCTCGGCGACGCAACCGTGCAGTTGCGTGACGGACTCGGCCAGCTCGACGACGGCGGGCAGCAACTCAAGGCCGGCACCGATCAGCTCGTGACGTCGGTGAAACCCGTCGAGGGGATCGTCAACGGCATCGCCACCAATGTGCGCGACGCCTCCGCCGCCCTCCCGACAAAGGCGGCCGCCACGACCGATGACGCCACCTCCGACCAGAACATTGCAGCGACGGCGACGAGCACCGGTACCGGTGCCACCCCGTATCTGATCGCCGCCCTCGTGGCACTCGGAGCTCTCGGCTGCGTCAGCCTCGTGCGGGTCCTGGGCAGGGACACCAAGCCGCGGTGGCTCGCCGTCGGAGCGGCCGTCGCCGCAGTGGGTGTCAGCGCGGCCGTCGCATTCGCCTTCGCCACCGACGCCGCCCTCGGACCGGTGATCGGAGCCGGCGCGTTCCTCATCGTGTCGGCCGCGGCTTATCTCGCCACCGCAGGTGCCATTCAACGAGTGCTCGGTGCTGTGGCGGGCCAGATCGTCAACGTCGTCGCCCTCGTGGTGCAGGTCGTCGTCTGCGGCTTCGCGTACGCATCGACGGCACCGATCTGGGGAGACGTCGCAGCCTTCATGCCGATGAGCTACACCGCCGCCGGTGCCCGCATCATCGCGTCGGGAGAGATGAGCGGGACCGGGTGGCTGGCGATCGGTGCCACGGTGGCGCTGCTTGCCGTCTCGGCACTCGTGTACGTCAGCGCGCGGGCAGGCTCAACCGACGGGCCGGAGCGGGTGGATGGCGGGCGGGGCCGCGAGATGGGCACCGAATTCGCTTAGCGCCTGCTGCAGGTGCGGGGTTTGCATGTGGCCGTCGAGGTCCTCCTGCGATTTCCATACCTCGATGGTGATGAAGGTGCCGGGCTCGACCGCCGACTCGAACAACTTGTAGGAGACGTTGCCGCTCTCCTTGCGTGACTCGGCGACCAGAGCCACGAGCCCGTCGCGCACGGTGTCGATTGCGTCCGGCTTGGCGGTGATCGTCGCGACTACCTCGAGATCGTTGATCATGCGGAATCGGTTCCTTCGTTCGGCGAGACACACTCTTCCTCACCGAACGTACTCCCGACCCACCTAAGGTGAGGTGTCCACGCGGGAAGGGAAGAAGCAGTGAATCAGACGGCAACCGAGGATCGCGCCACGAAGAAGGAATGGCTCGGCCTCGCGGTACTGGTGGTGCCGATCCTCGTGGTCTCCATGGACATGTCGGTGCTGTATCTCGCACTGCCCTTCATGACGGCCGATCTCGAACCCACCAGCAACCAGACCCTGTGGATCCTCGACATCTACGGATTTCTGCTGGCCGGTCTGCTGATCACCATGGGCTCGCTCGGCGACCGTATCGGACGGCGGACCCTGCTGATGGTCGGCGCGGTGGTCTTCGGCGCGGCATCGCTCGCCGCGACGTTCTCCACGTCCCCCGAGATGCTGCTCGTCGCACGTGCTCTGCTCGGAGTGGGCGGAGCCACCATCGCGCCGAGCACACTGTCGTTGATCCGCAACATGTTTCACGACCCTGCGCAGCGCAAGGAAGCGATCGGCCTGTGGACCGCCGGTTTCGCAGGCGGCGCAGCCGTGGGCCCGGTTGTCGGAGGCGTTTTGCTGGAACACTTCTGGTGGGGTTCGGTCTTCCTGATCAACATCCCCATCATGGTCGTGCTCTTCGTTGCGGCCCCGCTACTGGTCCCCGAGTTCAAGGACAGCGACCCCGGAAAGTTCGACCCGATCAGCGTGATCCTCGCGATCTCGTCGATGCTCTCGATCGTGTTCGCCATCAAGCACGGGGCCCAGGACGGTATCGACGCCACGACGTTCACCACCGCGATCCTCGGCCTGGCACTCGGCTTCGTGTTCGTCATCCGGCAACGCAAGGCATCGAACCCGCTCATCGACGTGACGCTCTTCGCCGAACGTGCTTTCAGCGCTGCAGTCGTCGTGCAATTTCTGGTCATCTTCTCCATGACCGGCTTCAGCCTGTTCGCCTCCCAGTACCTGCAGCTGGTTCTCGGACTCGGACCACTCCGCGCCGGACTGTGGTTGCTGATTCCCGCTGCCGCAGCGGCGGCCGGTGCCGTCACCGCACCGACGATGAGCAAGGTGATCCCCACCGGCACCATCATTTCGGCGGGCCTGCTGTCCATCGTCTTCGGCTGCGTCGCACTGATATTCGTGCAATCCGACTCCGGCCTGCCGCTGCTGCTGACCGGAATGGCCCTGGTCACGTTCGGGATCGGAGCAGCATCGACTCTGAACTCCGACATCGTGCTGACCGCTGCGGCCCCCGAAAAGGCCGGGGCTGCATCGGCATTGTCGGAAACCGGGGCCGAGCTCGGCGGTGCCGTCGGCATCGCGATTCTCGGCACCATCGGCAGCACCGTCTATCGACACCGCATGGAGGACGCCATCCCGGCGGGCACACCGGCCGAGATCGCCGATCCGGCCCGCGAAACCATCGGCGGCGCAATAGCCGTGGCCGACTATCTGCCGGAGCCGTTCGCATCGCAGTTGACCGATGTCGCGCACTCGTCCTTCATCGACGGCTTCAACCTCGCCGCCGGTACGAGCGCCGTGCTGATGTTCGTCAGTGCCGTGGTCGTGTTCCTGCTGCTCCGTCGGGTTCCTGCTAGTACGTCGTAGTCAGACCGCGTCGGCGAGGTAACGCGCCAACCACCGCGTCGCCGACACTCCGTCTCCGACGTCGTAGGTCTGATATTCCTGGTGGATGCCCGAGCGGTAGAAGGCCTCGATCTCTCGCTGACGCTGGGCATTGGCCTGATCCGACAGCTGCCCCTGCAGTACGGGTAATCCACCGGACGCAGCAAGGTCGGCGATCAACGATTGTGCTTCCTGGGTGTACTGATCTGCGACGTCGGGCGCAGGGTTGGACGACACGGCGAGGAAGCCCGCGAGTCGCGCCACGTAGTCGTCCTTGGGCGTCGAGCAATACAGATCGCCGACGGCGCAGAACGTGCGCACCACCGGACTGACGTAGCCGAATCCGCCGACCCTGGGTCCACCGACGCCGGTACCCACAACAGGGGGACCGACCAGGGCGTCGGTATCCGACCGCTTCGGGTCGGAGACGAGCCCGACCGCCACCACCTTGTCGGCCGGAACCACCCCGAGACCGGTTCCGATGGACGCGGCGAGATCACCGGCCGCGTCCGCTCCCTGGCTGTAGCCGATGATGCCCAGTTTCGTTGCGCCGCAGCGATCCGCCATCGCCTTCAGCATGCCGCCTGCGTTGGTGACGGCAGCAGCACGAGACTGCCCGTACACCTCGCCCTCCCACGGGAACGCGGTGGCGGGATACGAGACGTACTCGGTGCGGATGTCCCCGCCGAGACGATCGGTGACGTCGGTCAGCATCCCCGGCTTCGGCGCAGCACCGGAGCTGGTCTCCCACGTTCCCGGAATCGCGACGACGTACATCGAGGGACAACCGCCGGGATCGGCGACGGCGGGTGACGCCCCGACGATTAGACCGGACGCAACAGCTGCAGCGACGCCGACACCGGCGCAGAATTTCTTGACACTCATGGGGAGGGGGCCTCACTGGGTGATCGAACGCTTCTTGTGTTCGATCACCACAATGACAGCGGCCTGTGACCATCCGATGCCCACATGGTTAACGGACGTAACCGTGCGTCACACAGTTCGCCGCCACCCGTCGGGATCGGTCGCCGCCCGTCGGGATCAATGCGGCTTTCAGTCGCTCAGAGTGCAACAAAGGGACATTGATCCCGACGGGACGGGCGGAAAACTACCTACCGCTGCGGCGCCTGGGTGGGCACGATCGGCGACGGCAGCGCGGTTGCTCCCTGCAGGAAGGTGTCGACGGCGGCCGCGCAGGAGCGGCCCTCGGCAATGGCCCACACGATGAGCGACTGGCCGCGGCCCATGTCTCCGGCGACGAAGACGCCGGGCACGTTGGTGACCCACTCGTTGGTGCGTTCGACGTTTCCGCGCTGGTTGAAGTCGACGCCCAGGTCGGTCAGCAGACCGCCCTTGTCGGGTCCGACGAAGCCCATGGCGAGGAGCACGAGATCGGCTTCGAGGGTGAACTCGCTGCCTTCGATCTTCTCGAACTTGCCGGCCTTGAATTCGACCTCGCAGGCTTCGAGTGCGGTGACCTTGCCGTTCTCACCGACGAAACGCTCGGTGTTGACGGAGAAGACGCGCTCGCCCCCTTCCTCGTGTGCGGACGCGACGCGGTACATCAGCGGGTACGTCGGCCACGGGGTGGAGGTGGCACGCTCCTCGGGCGGACGCGCCATGATCTCGAACTGGTGGACGCTTTCGGCGCCCTGACGGTGCGAGGTGCCCAGGCAGTCGGCCCCGGTGTCGCCGCCGCCGATGATGACGACCTTCTTGCCCTCGGCACTGACCGGCGGCTGCTCGAAGTCGCCCTGCTGGACGCGGTTGGCGTGCGGCAGGAACTCCATGGCCTGGTAGATGCCGTCGAGCTCGCGGCCCTCGATGGGCAGGTCGCGCCAGGCGGTGGCACCGCCGGAGAGGACGACGGCGTCGAACTGCTCACGCAGTTCGTCGGCCGAGATGTCCACGCCCACATCGACACCCGTGCGGAAGACGGTGCCCTCGGCCTCCATCTGCGCGAGCCGACGATCGATGTGGCGCTTCTCCATCTTGAACTCGGGAATGCCGTAGCGCAGCAATCCGCCGATGCGATCGGCACGCTCGAACACCGTGACGGTGTGGCCGGCGCGGGTGAGCTGCTGCGCTGCAGCAAGTCCCGCGGGTCCGGAGCCGACGACGGCGACGGTCTTACCGGTCAGGTGCGTCGGGTAGACCGGCGTGACCCAGCCTTCCTCGAAGGCCTTGTCGATGATCTCGACCTCGACCTGCTTGATGGTCACCGGATCCTGGTTGATACCCAGGACACACGCCGCCTCGCACGGAGCGGGGCACAACCGTCCGGTGAATTCCGGAAAGTTGTTGGTGGCGTGCAGGCGATCGATGCTGTCGCGCCAGCGATCCTTGAACACCAGGTCGTTCCACTCGGGAATCAGGTTCCCGAGGGGACAACCGTTGTGGCAGAACGGAATGCCACAGTCCATGCATCGGCTGGCCTGGGTGCGCAGAGTGTCCTTCGAGAAGTCCTCGTAGACCTCTTTCCAGTCCATCAGGCGCAGATCGACGGGCCGCCGCTTGGGTACTTCGCGAACCGTGTTCTTCAAAAATCCCTGTGGGTCACCCACGAGCTGCCTCCATGATCGCTTCGTCCACGTCCGCGCCGTTCTTCTCGGCTTCGGAGATGGCCAGCAGTACCTTCTTGTAGTCGCGAGGCATGACCTTCACGAAATGGTTCACCTGCTGTGACCAATCCGCGAGGATCCGCTCGGCCACCTCGGAGCCGGTCTGCTCCTGGTGACGAGTGACGATGTCCTTCAACCAGGTGAATTCGTCGCCCTCGAGCTCGTCGATGTCGACCAGCTCGGTGTTGAGGTTGGCCTCGAACGTCTTGTTCGGATCGAAGATGAACGCGACGCCGCCGGACATGCCGGCACCGAAGTTTCGTCCCGTCGTGCCGAGGATGACGACCTTGCCGCCGGTCATGTACTCGCAGCCGTGATCGCCGACGCCTTCGACGACAGCAACGGCACCGGAGTTACGAACCGCGAACCGCTCGCCGACGACGCCGCGGATCAGGGCTTCACCGCTGGTGGCACCGAACAGGAACACGTTGCCGCCGATGATGTTGTCCTCGGCCACGAAGCCCTTCGGAGCGTTCAGCGACGGTCGCAGCACGAGATGTCCACCGGACAGGCCCTTGCCGACGAAGTCGTTGGCGTCTCCGTTGAGGCGCAACGTCATACCGGAGGGCACGAACGCACCGAAACTGTTGCCGGCCGAGCCGGTGAACGTGATCTCGATGGTGTCGTCCGGGAGGCCGACGCCGCCGTAGGCCTTGGTCACCTCGTGTCCGAGCATCGTGCCGACGGTGCGGTTGACGTTGGTGATCTTGGACTCGAACGCGACCTTCTCGCCCTTGTCCAACGCATTGCGGCTGGCCGAAATCAGCTGCTGATCGAGGGCCTTGTCGAGACCGTGATCCTGAACGCCTGTGTTGTACAGGTTCTGGTTCATGAACGCCGATTCGACCTCTTCGAGGATCGGCGACAGATCGAGCTTCGACGCCTTCCAGTGCTCCTTGGCCGCGGTCGTGTCGAGCAGACCGACCTGGCCGACGGCTTCGTCGAGCGTGCGGAAGCCGAGCTCGGCCATGAGCTCACGTACCTCTTCGGCGATGAACATGAAGAAGTTCTCGACGAACTCGGGCTTGCCCGCAAAACGCTTGCGCAGCAACGGGTTCTGTGTCGCAACACCGACGGGGCAGGTATCGAGGTGGCAGACGCGCATCATGATGCAGCCCGACACGACGAGCGGAGCGGTGGCGAAACCGAACTCCTCGCCGCCGAGCAGAGCAGCGACCATGACGTCGCGGCCGGTCTTGAGCTGGCCGTCCACCTGCACGACGATGCGATCGCGAAGACCGTTGAGCAGCAACGTCTGCTGGGTCTCGGCCAAGCCGAGCTCCCACGGTCCACCTGCGTGCTTGACCGACGTCAGCGGCGTCGCGCCGGTGCCGCCGTCGTGGCCCGAGATGAGCACCACGTCCGCGTGCGCCTTGGACACACCCGCCGCAACGGTGCCGACTCCGACCTCGGAGACCAGCTTGACGTGAATACGAGCCGACGGGTTCGCGTTCTTCAGGTCGTGGATCAGCTGCGCCAGATCCTCGATCGAGTAGATGTCGTGGTGCGGCGGCGGCGAGATCAGACCGACACCCGGCGTGGAGTGCCGAACCTCGGCGACCCACGGGTACACCTTGTGAGCCGGAAGCTGGCCGCCCTCACCGGGCTTGGCTCCCTGCGCCATCTTGATCTGGATGTCGGTGCAGTTCGTCAAGTAGTGCGAGGTGACGCCGAAACGTCCCGACGCGACCTGCTTGATGGCACTGCGTCGCCAATCGCCGTTCTCGTCCGGCTCGAAGCGCGAGACGTCCTCGCCGCCCTCACCGGAATTCGAGCGTCCGCCGAGACGGTTCATCGCGATGGCGAGGGTCTCGTGTGCCTCGGCCGAGATGGAGCCGTAGCTCATCGCGCCCGTGGAGAAACGCTTGACGATCTCGCTTGCCGGCTCGACCTCGTCGATCGAAATAGCCTGTCGCTCTTCGGTCTTGAAGCGGAACAGACCGCGCAGCGACGCGAGCCGCTCGGACTGGTCGTCGACCATCTTCGTGTATTCCTTGAAGATGTCGTACTGACCGGTGCGGGTGGAGTGCTGCAGCTTGAAGACGGTGTCGGGGTTGAAGAGGTGGTACTCCCCTTCCCGACGCCACTGGTACTCGCCGCCCGTCTCGAGCTCACGGTGTGCGCGTTCCTGACGGTTGTCGAGGTACGCGACGCCATGTCGCGCTGCGACGTCGTCGGCGACCTGATCGAGATCGATACCGCCGAGGTGGCTGTTGAGCCCGGTGAAGTACTCGTCGACCAGTTCCTGCGACAGGCCGATGACCTGGAACAGCTGGGCTCCGGTGTACGACGCGAGAGTCGAGATGCCCATCTTGGACATCACCTTCAGCACGCCCTTGCCTGCGGCCTTGATGTAGTTGCCGACGGCCTTGTCGAACTCGATGCCGGTGAGGGCGCCGCGCTCGATCATGTCCTCGATCGACTCGAAGGCCATGTACGGATTGACCGCTGCCGCACCGAATCCGATGAGCAGAGCCATGTGGTGGACCTCGCGGGCATCACCGGCTTCGATGATCAGACCGACCTTGGTGCGGGTCTTCTCACGGACGAGATGGTGGTGCACTGCCGAGGTGAGGAGCAACGACGGGATCGGAGCGAGCTTCTCACTGGACTCTCGATCGGAGAGCACGATGATGCGCGCTCCGCCCGAGATGGCAGCGGAAACCTGAGCGCGGATGGCCTCCAACGCCTTTCGGAGACCCTCACCGCCCTCGGCAACCGGGTACAGGCCACGCACGACCACCGAGCGCAGCTCTTCCTGCGTGCCCTCGTCGTTGATGTGGACGAGCTTGGCGAGGTCGTCGTTGTGCAGGATCGGCTGGGGCAGCACGATCTGCTTGCAGCCGTCGGCACCCGGGTTGAGCAGATCGCCCTCGGGACCGATGGTGCCGCCGAGACTGGTGACGATCTCTTCACGGATCGCGTCGAGCGGCGGGTTGGTGACCTGGGCGAACAGCTGCGAGAAGTAGTCGAACAACATCCGCGGACGTGCCGACAGCACGGCGATCGGGGTATCGGTACCCATCGAACCGATGGCCTCGGCACCGGACTTCGCCATCGGCGAGACCAGCACGTTCAGTTCCTCGGTGGTGTATCCGAAGATCTGCTGGCGAATCAGCACGCGATCGTGCGGCATGTGCACGTGCGGCCGCTCGGGCAGATCGTCGATCGACGTCAGGCCCTCGTCGAGCCACTGCTGGTACGGGTGCTCGGCGGCGAGTTCGTCCTTGATCTCGTCGTCGGAGACGATGCGGCCCTGTGCGGTGTCCACCAGGAACATCCGGCCCGGCTGCAGACGCACCTTGCGGACGACCTTGGACGGGTCGATGTCCAGCACGCCGACCTCGGAAGCCATGACGACCAAGCCGTCGTCGGTGACCCACAGGCGGCTGGGGCGAAGACCGTTGCGGTCCAGAACTGCGCCGATGACGGTGCCGTCGGTGAAGCACACCGAGGCCGGTCCGTCCCAGGGCTCCATCAACGAGGAGTGGTACTTGTAGAACGCCCGACGCGCGGGGTCCATGGATTCGTGCCGCTCCCAGGCCTCGGGAATCATCATCAGCACGGCATGCGGCAGGCTGCGGCCGCCGAGGTGCAGCAGTTCGAGCACCTCGTCGAAACGTGCTGTGTCACTGGCTCCGTGGGTGACGACGGGGAAGATCTTCTCGAGCGCTTCCGAGCCACCGAATACGTCGGAGGTGATGAGGGCCTCGCGGGCGCGCATCCAGTTCTCGTTGCCGGTCGCGGTGTTGATCTCACCGTTGTGTGCGACCCGGCGGAACGGGTGGGCCAACGGCCACGACGGGAACGTGTTGGTCGAGAAACGCGAATGCACAAGTCCCAGTGCACTTTCGACGCGCTCGTCCTGCAGGTCGAGGTAGAAGCCCTTGAGCTGGGGCGTGGTCAGCATGCCCTTGTAGACGAACGTCTGCGAGGACAGCGACGGGAAGTACACGGTCTCGCGACCGGGGCCGTCCTTGCCTGCGCCCTCTTCACCCAACTCGTGTTCGACGCGCTTGCGAATGACGAAGGCACGACGCTCGAGTTCGAGGTCGGTGATCGCCGCGTCGGGAGCGGAGAAGAACAACTGACGGAACGTCGGCATCGCGTCGCGCGCCAACGCGCCCAAGGAGGAGTCGTCGGTGGGGACCTCACGCCATCCGAGGACGGTCATGCCTTCGCTCTCGACGATGCGCTCGACACCCTCGCACGCGCGTGCGGCGTCGCTGCGGCCCTGCGGCAGGAATGCGACACCTGTTGCGTAGGCACCGGGTGCGGGGAGCTCGAAATCTACGACGGCGCGGAAGAACGCGTCCGGTACCTGGATCAGAATGCCCGCACCGTCGCCGGTGTTCGGTTCGGAGCCCGCGGCACCGCGGTGCTCGAGGTTGACCAGTGCGGTGATCGCCTTCTCGACGATGTCGCGACTGCGGCGACCGTGCATGTCCACCACGAATGCGACACCACAGGAGTCGTGTTCGTTGACGGGATCGTAGAGGCCTTGCGGGCCCGGAGTGTGCTTCATACCTAGCCTTCGGATAAGTCCAGCCTTGAAACTCGTCGGCGACGGTGTGGTGTAACCGGCTGCTCGAACGGCCTGCGGTGCGTCCTCGCCGTTGAAGCAGCACCTGTCGATCTTCCACGCTTTCCTCTGCACGGGCGGGTGGGCTCGTGGTAGAAAAGTGAAGGTCTCGACGGATCAGGCCGTGGTGAGGCCGATCCAATTACGAACGATAAGTCAGTACCAGGGTGCTCTCGCAAATAAGGTAAGCCTACTTCGGGCTCTCACCTGCGATTTTCCACCGAATCGACGGGGTCCGGAATCTGGCTCTGCATCGACACGTCGACATCGTTGTCGAACTACACGAATGTAAGGCATCACCCGCGCTCACGCGCCGGGGTTCGAAGAAACTACTGGCCGCAGCGATCGAGATCAGCTGCGGCCAGTGTGGTGGGCGGAGGGGGACTTGAACCCCCACGTCCCGAAGGACACTGGCACCTGAAGCCAGCGCGTCTGCCATTCCGCCACCCGCCCGGGTGACGGCGAGAACACTAACACGCACCCCGCCGTGCTCGAAAATCGCCGCCTCGAGCTGCCCTGAGCAACCGGCGGCACAGCGTTGCTGTCGGCCGCACCGTATATCATGCTTGCAGCGCGACTTCGTGATGACACGCGGCCGTCGCACCGTTGTAGGCAACAGGCACCACAGGGTGGAAGAACACAGTGAGAGGAGGGGTCACGATGGGCATCGTTCAGCGTTTCGAACGCAAGCTGCAGAGCGCTGTCGGCGACGTCTTCGCCCGCGTGTTCGGCGGCGGCGTCGTACCGGCCGAAGTCGAGGCGGCGCTGCAACAGGAGGCGTCCGATCTCGTTCGCCCCTTGGACGGCGGTCATTACCTGGCACCCAACAACTACGTGATCACGATCAACAGCTCGGATCACGAGGAACTTGCCGGTGATCGCGAGCTCACGGTCAAGGCTTTCTCGCGTCACCTGGACGATTACATCCGTGATCAGGGGTGGCAGACCTACGGTGACGTGGTGGTTCGCTTCGAACCGTCGCCCACCCTTCACACCGGACAGTTCCGGGCCAGTGGCTCGGTCGATCCCGATGTGGGACGATCGGCGATTGCTGCGCAGAACAGCTCTGTTCAGCAGAACGCGTCGGCACAGCCAGCCCGTCCCGTCCCTTCAGCCACGCAGCGACCGACTGCCCCACCGATGTCGATACCAGGAGCCGGCCACATGACGCAGAACCCAGGCTACGACCCGCAGCGCGACCCCGCGGACGGACATCGTCCGGATCCGCGCGCACGCAACGGATACGCCGGTGGCCAGGATCCCCGCTACGCGGCGCGTGAGCAGAACGGATACGACGCGCAGGGTTATGCGCCCGCCGATCGAGATCAGCGCTACGACCAGCAGCCGTACAACGCCCAGGGCTACGAGAACCAGGGCTACGACGAGCAGCCGTACGCCCAGCACGGCCAGGCCTACAGCGCCGCCGGCGGCCAGGAGCAGGGATACGACCAGGCCTACGGAGCACCCAACGGTCAGGAGCAGGGTTACGACGCCCAGGGCTACGACCGAGCGGGCTACAACGCCCAGGGTTACGACGCGCAGGGCTACAACGCCCAGGGTTACGACGCGCAGGGCTACAACGGTGCCGGTTACGACTACAACGGTGGCGAGCAGGGCGGTGCTTACAGCGAGGCTCCCTATCAGGAGCAGGCGTACGGCGAGCCCGCCGGCCGCTATGCCGAGCCGCAGGGTGCCGGTTACCCACAGCAGGGCTACCAGCAGCCCGCCTACGACTACCCGCCCGCCCAAGCGCCCTACGGCCGCGGCTACCCCCAGGGTGCCGGTGATCGCGGGGACGGCTACGGCTACGACCAGCCGGCGTCCTACGCAGGTCAGTCCCAGGCGCTCGCCGCGACCCTTCAGCTCGAGGACGGCAGCGGCCGCTACTTCCAGCTCCGGGACGGACAGAACATCATCGGGCGCGGCCAGGACGCCCAGTTCCGCCTCCCCGACACCGGGGTGTCACGCCGACACATCGAGATTCGCTGGGACGGCCGAGTGGCCATGCTGTCCGATCTGGGATCCACCAACGGAACCACCGTCAACGGTGCACCCGTCCAGGATTGGCAACTGGCCGACGGCGACGTGATCCGCGCCGGTCACTCCGAGATTCTGGTCCGGATCGTCTGATCACCGGAGTGGCCCGGCCGACCGAGATGTTCGTCTCCTCGACTCGCAGGTTCGCCCACCCGTATGTCGTCCACACGAGCGACTGCACCCTATGATGCTGCGAGACAACCATGTCTGTCGCGCCGCCGCGTCGGATTGTGGGGGATGCAGGTCCGATCGCGAAGGAGGAGGTGAATCGTCGTGCAGGGATTGATTTTGCAACTGACCAGGGCAGGTTTTCTGCTTCTGTTGTGGTTCTTCGTCTGGGCCGTTCTTCGGACGCTGCGCAGTGACATCTATGCCGCAGCCGGTATGCGTGTGCCCGCCCGCTACTCCGGTGGCTCGAAGGTGCTCCCGTCGTTCAACAAGCAGAAGGTGGCGAAGTACCTCGTGGTGACCCAGGGCGGCCTCGCCGGCACGCGCATCTCGCTCGGCACTCAGCCGGTTCTGATCGGACGCGCAGACGATTCGACTCTCGTTCTGACAGACGACTATTCGTCCACCAGGCACGCTCGCCTCTCGCCTCGCGGCGGAGATTGGTACGTCGAAGACCTGGGCTCGACCAACGGCACCTACCTCGATCGAGCCAAGGTCACCACCGCTGTACGCGTTCCACTGGGAACTCCGGTTCGCGTCGGCAAGACCGTGATCGAGTTGCGCCCGTGACCCTTGTTCTCCGCTACGCCGCCCGCAGCGATCGCGGTCTCGTTCGCTCCAACAACGAGGACTCCGTCTACGCAGGTGCGCGACTGTTGGCTCTGGCCGACGGCATGGGCGGTCACGCCGCAGGCGAAGTGGCCTCGCAGTTGATGATCGCCGCGCTGGCGCACCTCGACGACGACGAACCGGGCGAGGATCTGCTCGGCAAACTCGAAGCCGCCACCCGCGAGGGCAACGCCTCCATCGCCGACCAGGTGGAAGACGAGCCCGAACTCGACGGCATGGGAACCACGCTGACCGCAATCCTGTTCGCGGGCAAGCGAATGGGTCTGGTGCACATCGGTGACTCGCGTGCCTACATGCTGCGCGACGGCTCGCTCACTCAGATCACCCGCGACGATACGTTCGTCCAGTCACTGGTCGACGAAGGCCGCATCACCGCCGAACAGGCGCACACGCACCCGCAACGCTCACTGATCATGAGGGCGCTGACCGGTAACGAGATCGAGCCGACGCTCACCGTCCGCGAGGTCCGTGCCGGCGACCGCTACCTGTTGTGCTCCGACGGTTTGTCGGACGTCGTGAGCGACGAAACCATCGAGAACACCCTCGCCGAGGGCGAGACCGGGCCGTGCGCCGACCGCCTCATCGAACTAGCCCTGCGCAGCGGTGGCCCGGACAACGTCACCGTCGTCGTCGCCGACGTCATCGACCTCGACTACGGCCAGAGCCACCCGATTCTCGGCGGCGCAGCCAGCACCGAGGACGAAGAAGACGCTCCGCCGCCGAACACTGCAGCGGGCCGCGCCGCCGCCATGCGTCCCCCGCGCACGACGCCCAAGCGCGTGACCGCCCCTGTGGTGACACCGGAGAAGAAGTCGCACAAACTGCGGTGGTCGCTGATCGCGCTGACCCTGATCGTGTTGGCCGGAATCGGTGTCGTGGTTGCCAATTCGGTGATCAAGGGCAATTACTACGTCGGTGCCGACAACAGCAAGGTCACCGTGCTGCGCGGTCTCCCCGGTTCCGTTCTCGGGTACTCGTTGCAGAGCGTGGAATTGATCGGCTGCCTCGACGACAACGGTGGCGTCACATTGACTGCACCCGACGCCGCGCCGGCCGATTGCGTCCCGTTCGAGATCGACGACCTGTTGCCGGCCGCGCGCGAGCAGGTGACCGCAGGACTCCCGTCGGGCTCTCTCGACGACGCCCGCGGTCAGGTGCAACGGTTGGCCTCGGGAGACCTACTGGAGGTCTGCGAGACCGAGCCGGCAGTGACCACCACAGCCGCACCCGCCCCGACGACGCCGATCATCGCGCCCCCCGGAGTGCCGTTGCCTCCGCCCGCGCCGGAGCCCGTTCCGGAAGCTGCCCCGACCACTACCGCCGTGCCGACACCGACCGTCGCGCAGATCCCAGGCCAGAACTGCAGGACCGGTACTCGATGAGTTCCAATCCGTCCGCAGGAGGCTCCTTTCCGAGTCCTCCCGGTGGGTTCGCTCCCGCACCGATCCAGTCGAATCGTCGCAATGTCGAATTGCTGCTGCTCGGTGCCGCGGTCCTGATCACCACCATCTCGTTGATCCTCGTCGAAGCCAGCCAGGAACAGACGATCACCTGGGACCTGGCCAAGTACGCGCTGGCCTACCTCGCACTGGTGACGGTGGCGCACTTGGCCGTACGACGGTTCGCCCCCTATGCGGATCCGCTGCTGCTGCCGATCGTCGCGCTGCTCAACGGTCTCGGCCTGGTGCTGATCCATCGACTGGACCTGGCCGATCAGCAACAGGCGCAGTACCTCGGCAACCCCATTCCCTCGCCCGACGCCAACCAGCAGGTGCTGTGGACGACGCTGGCCATCGCCGGCTTCGTGGCACTGCTGGTGCTGCTGCGCGACTACCGCACCCTGGCTCGCTACGGGTACACCCTTGGCCTGGCCGGCTTGATCCTTCTCGCCATTCCCGCGCTGCTGCCGTCGGCGTTCTCCGAGGTCAACGGATCCAAGATCTGGATTCGGTTGCCCGGCTTCAGTTTGCAGCCCGGTGAATTCGCCAAGATTCTGCTGCTGATCTTCTTCGCGTCACTGCTGGTGTCCAAGCGCGAACTGTTCACCACGGCAGGCAAACACTGGCTCGGCATGGACTTCCCGCGCGCTCGCGATCTCGGGCCCATCATCGTCGTGTGGATCGTCTCGGTCGCGGTGCTCGTGTTCGAGAAGGACCTGGGCACGTCGCTGCTGATCTTCAGCACCGTTCTGGTGATGATCTACATCGCCACCGAACGTGTCGGCTGGATCATCATCGGCAGCGGTCTGCTGATGGTCGGATTCTTCTTCGCCTACCAGGCGTTCAGCCACGTGCGCGTGCGGACACTGACCTGGCTGGACCCGTTCGCGGACTACAACGACACCGGCTACCAGATTTCCCAGTCGCTGTTCGGTCTGGCCACCGGTGGGCTCGCCGGCACCGGCCTCGGCAGCGGTCGCCCGTCGCAGGTTCCGTTCCCCAAGACCGACTTCATCATCGCCACCGTCGGCGAGGAACTCGGCCTCATCGGTTTGGCCGCAGTGCTGATCCTGTATCTGCTGTTCGTCATTCGCGGAATGCGTACTGCGCTCGCCGTCCGAGACAGCTTCGGCAAGTTGCTCGCCGCCGGGCTCTCGTTCACCGTCGCCGTCCAGCTGTTCGTCGTCGTCGGCGGCGTCACCAAACTCATCCCGCTGACCGGTCTGACCACCCCGTACATGTCGTACGGAGGATCCTCGTTGCTGGCGAACTACCTGTTGGTGGCCTTGCTGATCAAGATCTCCGACGCAGCGCGTGAGCCTGCGACCCCCAAGAAGAAGCCCGCTGTGGCCGCCCCGATCGCCGAGGCGCCGACCGAAATGGTGAAGCGCGCATGAACACTCCCCTACGCCGCGTCTCCATCGCCATCATGGTGATGGTGGTCGCCCTGCTCGCCAACGCGACCTACGTTCAGGTCATCAAGGCCGACGACCTGCGCACCGACCCGCGGAACTCCCGCGTTCTGCTCGACGAGTACTCACGTCAGCGCGGTCAGATCTCGGCCGGTGGCCAGGTTCTCGCATCGTCGGTTGCCACCGACGATCGCTATAAGTACCTGCGCACGTACCCGCAGAACTCGATCTCCCCCGCAAGCCCGCAGGCCAACGCCCCGATCACCGGCTTCTATTCGATGCTGTACTCGAGCACCGGTCTCGAACGCGCCGAGGACCCGGTACTCAACGGATCCGACGACCGGTTGTTCGGCGGACGCCTGTTCGACCTCATCTCCGGCCGGGATCCCCGCGGCGGCAACGTCGTCACCACCATCAACCCGGTCGTCCAACAGGTGGCGTACGACCAGCTGACCGCCAAGGGATACACCGGCTCCGTCGTGGCCCTCGACCCCGCCACCGGCAACATTCTCGCCATGGCCAGCACGCCGAGCTACGACCCCAACCTGCTGGCCAGCCACGACGGCAGCACCACGTCGACCGCGTGGGAGAACCTGAGCGACGATCCGGGCAAGCCGCTGGTGAACCGCGCGATCTCGCAGACCTACCCACCGGGATCGACGTTCAAGGTGATCACGACCGCCGCTGCGCTCCAAGCAGGCGCCACCCCGGACGATCAACTCACGGCCGCGTCGAACATCACCCTTCCTGGAACGTCGACGACGCTCGAGAACTACAACGGTTCGACGTGCGGAGGCGGTCAGACCGCCTCGCTACGTGAGGCGTTCGCACGGTCGTGCAACACCGCCTTCGTCGAACTGGGCATCGACACCGGCGCCGACAAGATGCGCGAGACCGCCGCCAAGTTCGGTATCGGAGAGGACACCAGCATCCCGCTCACCGTTGCCGACAGCACCATCGGATCCATCGACGACGACGCGGCTCTCGGCCAGTCCAGCATCGGTCAGCGCGACGTGGCGCTCACCCCGCTGCAGGACGCCGTCATCGCCGCGACCGTCGCCAACGGCGGTGTACGGATGGCTCCGAACCTGGTGCAGCAGTTGCAATCTCCCGACCTGTCGGACCTGTCCAGCTACCAACCCCAATCGATGGGTGAGGCGATCAGCTCCGACACGGCCGCGACCCTGACCGATCTGATGATCGGTTCCGAGAACAACACCAGCGGGGAAGGCAAGATCCCCGGGGTGCAGATCGCGTCGAAAACCGGTACCGCAGAACATGGTTCGGATCCTCGCAACACCCCGCCCCATGCGTGGTACATCGGTTTCGCACCGGCGAAGGACCCCAAGGTCGCCATCGCCGTCATCGTCGAGGACGGCGGAGATCGAGCCCTCGCCGCCACCGGCGGTTCGGTCGCAGCACCCATCGGCCGCGCCGTCATCGCCGCCGCATTGCAGGGGAGGTGAGCATCGGTGCCACTGAGTAACGGAGCCGTCATCGCGCAGCGCTACAGACTGCTGCGCCTCATCGCCACCGGCGGCATGGGACAGGTCTGGGAGGCGATGGACAATCGCCTCGACCGCCGTGTCGCCGTGAAGGTACTCAAAGCCGAGTTCTCCGAGGATCCGGAGTTCTTGCAGCGCTTCAGGTTCGAGGCCCGTACCACCGCTCAGCTGAACTACCCCGGAATCGCCGGGGTGTACGACTACGGCGAGACCCGCGACGGTGCAGGCGAATCGCTCGCCTACCTGGTGATGGAACTGGTCAACGGCGAACCCCTCAACGCAGTGCTGGGTCGCATGTCGCGCCTGCCGCTCGGCCATGCCCTCGACATGCTCGAACAAACCGGGCGCTCACTGCAGATCGCGCACACGGCAGGGGTCGTCCACCGCGACGTCAAGCCCGGCAACATCCTGATCACCCCCACCGGGCAGGTCAAGATCACCGACTTCGGCATCGCCAAAGCCGTCGACGCCTCCCCGGTCACCAAGACCGGAATGGTCATGGGCACCGCCCAGTACATCGCTCCCGAACAAGCCCTCGGCGAAGAGGCGACCTCGGCATCCGACGTCTACTCGCTCGGCGTCGTCGGATACGAAGTACTCGCGGGCACACGGCCTTTCGTGGGCGACGGCGCCTTGACCGTCGCCATGAAGCACGTCCGCGAAGCACCGGCGCCCATGCCGGTCGACCTACCGCCTGCCGTCCGTGAGCTCATCGAGATCACGATGGTCAAGGATCCGGCCGCCCGGTACGCCAACGGCGGCGAATTCGCCGACGCCGTCGCCGCAGTTCGGGCCGGCCGCCGGCCGCCGGCACCCGGCAACTCGCGCGGTACCGGAACCGGGAGAGTCATGATGCCCGGCGTCGTGCCCAGCCCGCAGCCGCCTCCGCCGTCGAGCACCCAGATGATGCCGACCTCGCAACGGGATTACCGGGGCCCGGCTACCGGCACTGCAGCTGCAGCGGTTCCCGAGCAGACCGGCATGTCCTCGGCACAGAAGGCGTTGGCCTGGGGCGGCGGCGCGCTCCTGCTGTTGGCCATCCTGATCGGCGGTTACGTACTGCTGACAGGTGGCAGGGACGACTCGCCGACACCGTTCGTGCAGCCCACGACCACCACGCAGCCGACGACCACGACCACAACGACCACCGAGCCGACGACCACCACCGAAGAAACCACGACCACCGAAGAAACGACGACCACTACCACGACGACCACGACCACCTCGGAGGAGCCGACGACCACCGAAGAGAGCACGACGACCTCGGCGCAGCCCACCCAGACGACGACTCGCAGGCCGCTGATCGAGATTCCGTTCCCGCAAGCACCACAAGGACAACGATGACGACTCCCCGTACGCTCTCCTCTCGCTACGAGCTGGGCGAGATACTCGGTTTCGGCGGTATGTCCGAGGTTCACCTCGCTCGGGACACACGACTCGATCGTGACGTCGCCATCAAGGTTCTGCGCGCCGACCTCGCTCGCGACCCCACGTTCTACCTGAGGTTCCGACGTGAGGCACAGAACGCTGCTGCGCTCAATCACCCCGCCATCGTCGCCGTCTACGACACCGGTGAAGCGGAGACCGAAGCCGGTCCGCTCCCGTTCATCGTCATGGAATACGTCGACGGCGACACCCTGCGCGACATCGTGCGCGCCGAAGGACCCATGGAGCCGCGTCGGGCCATGGAGGTCATCGCCGACGTCTGTGCTGCGCTCGATTTCAGCCACCGCAACGGCATCGTGCACCGCGACGTCAAACCCGCCAACATCATGATCAACAATGCAGGCGCGGTGAAGGTGATGGACTTCGGCATCGCCCGTGCCATCGCCGACTCGTCCTCGCCGATGACTCAGACCGCCGCCGTGATCGGAACCGCGCAGTACCTCTCGCCCGAGCAGGCCCGCGGGGAACAGGTCGATGCGCGTTCGGACGTCTACTCGCTCGGGTGCGTGCTGTTCGAGATCCTCACCGGCGAGCCGCCGTTCAAGGGGGATTCGCCGGTCGCCGTCGCCTACCAGCACGTCCGTGAAGACCCCCAGCTGCCGTCGCTGGTCAACGACACCGTCCCACGCGAACTCGACTCGATCATCCTCAAGGCAATGGCCAAGAACCCGGCCAATCGCTACCAGAGCGCCGCCGAGATGCGTACCGACCTGGTCCGCGTTCTGGGTGGACAGCGCCCGAGTGCGCCCATGGTGATGAACGACGAGGATCGAACCACCATCCTCGGCTCCGTCGATTCTCGTCAGGCCGATTTCTCCGGCAAGGACAAGCCCGCCGCTACCGCGGCACCTCGGTCGTCACGCCACACGGAGGACTACGAGGAACCGAAGAACCGCCGCGGCCTCAAGATCGCGTTGATCTCGGCGGCCGCGATCATCGTCGTCGCTATCGTCGGTGCCTTCCTGTGGTCGCTCGGTCCCGGTGCCGACCCCAAGACCGTCGCCGTGCCCACCGTCGTAGGACTGTCCGCAGACGAGGCGCAGCGTCAACTCGAAGAAGCCGGCCTGCGAGTGAGCATCCAGGAGAAGCCCGACGCGGCGATTCCGGAAGGCTCGGCCATCGGCACCAATCCGGCGGCCGGATCACAGACCGAATCGCCGGGGAACATCCAGCTCGACGTGTCCTCCGGACCGCAGCAGGTGCAGGTTCCTCGACTGACCGGCCTCACCCAGCAGCAAGCGTCGGATGCACTGAACGAGGTGGGCCTCCAGCTCGATGCCACCGTCGCCCGTGCTCCGTCGTCACCCGAGAACCTCGACAAGGTCGTCGAGCAGAATCCGTCCTCGGGCGTGAGCATGAACGCGAACTCGCAGGTTCGCATCACGCTGGGCACCGGGCCCGCGCAGGTGCGGATGCCCGACGTCGTGGGGCAACTCGTGAACGTGGCGCAGCCGAACGTCGAGGGAGCCGGGCTGCGCGTCCAGGTGCAGAACATCGACTCGGGACAGCCGACGGGTCAGGTCGTCTCCACAGACCCCGTGGGCGGCACCAATGTCACCGAGAACACCGTCGTCACGCTGCGCGTGTCGAACGGCGACAAGATCCCCATGCCCGACCTCGCCGGTCTGACCGAGGCACAGGCGTTGGCCGCGCTGCAGTCGGCCGGCTGGACGGGCACGGCAGCGGAACTGACGGCGACAAGGGAAGCGACGCTGGATCCGTTGATGGTCGGGCGAGTGGTGAATCAGACGCAGCCGGCAGGGTCCGAGATCAGCAAGTCCGACACCGTCACAATCAGCATCGGTGCCCTGGGTATCCCCGGGCGTTAGCGATCGACGATCAGGCGAAGGCCTCGGCGACCTGCGCCTCCAGGGTTCCCACCAAACCGGAATCGGTGGGCATACCGCACACTGCGAGCCAGTTGGCCAGCATCCGGTGCCCGCCCTCGGTGAGGATGGACTCCGGATGGAACTGCACGCCGTGAATGGGTAGCTCGGTGTGCCTCATGGCCATCACCAGACCGGATTCGGTACGGCCGATGATCTCGAGCTCCGCGGGGATGGTGTCCTCGCGGACGGTCAGCGAGTGATAGCGGGTGGCCGTGAACGGCTCGGCCATCCCTTCCAGGACGCCGACACCGGTGTGATGGACGAGGCTGGTCTTGCCGTGCAGCAGCTCCGGAGCCTTCTCGACCGTGGCACCGAACGCGGCTCCGATGGCCTGATGGCCCAGACACACACCGAGCAGCGGGGTTCCGGCCCGCGCGCTCGCCGAAACCAGGTCCATCGTGGCCCCGGCGCGCTGCGGGGTTCCCGGGCCCGGGCTGAGCAGAATGCCGTCGAACTCCGCGGCGACAGCGTCGCGATCGGCGAGTCGCTCGTCGTCGTTGCGCCACACCTCGACCTCGGCGTTCAACTGGCCCAGGTACTGGACGAGGTTGAAGACGAAGCTGTCGTAGTTGTCGACGACGAGTATGCGCATGTCGACAGCGTACTCAGCGCGGCTCCGCGAAACGCATGCGCACCGATTCGGTGTACGCCGGAACCGAGAGGTTCTGATAGGCCGCGACCTCGTAGCGGAGGCCATAGCGCAGCGCATACTGCTCGTACAGCCGCACCCCGGGCTCGTTGTCCAGCGCCGCCCGCAGTCGATCCGGGTCGCCGAGAGCCGTCATCACGTACGGCGGACTGTACGTCCGGCCGCCCAGTAGCAGCGTGTTCCCGATACACCGCGGTGCCGACGACGCCACCAGACGCTGATCCTGCATCGCCATCGCCGACGCACCACCGGCCCACAGGGCGTTGAGGACACTCTGCACGTCGACCTGATGAACCACCAGGTCGTCCGGAGACGCGTCGGACGCATACGACCCGTCGGGACCGCGTGGAGCGTCGGCCATCGTCACCGTCAACCCCGTGCCGGACGCCTCCTCCCGGCCCGCCGCGTCCGAGAGGGCGTCGACCCGGGCCAACGCGTCGGCCACCTCGGAGTCGCCCGCCGCCGTACGCTGCTGCAGGAGATCGACCTGCTGCTCCAGCGCATCTCTACTGCGCAGCGCATCGTCGCTGCTTCTCTGGGCCGAATCGACCAGATCGGCGAGCCGTGTCGTGTCACCGCCCCGCAACTCGTTGCCGTCCGAGGCATGTCGCGTGGTTCCGAGCAGCAGACCGACCACAGCGCACACCGCCACAGCGAGCACCCACCATCGGGTCTCGGAGGAATCGGTCGATCGTCGTCTCACAGAGTGCTCGCCACTGTTCGGTAGGTCGGTGCTGCGCTGATCTGAGTTAGCGTGTACTACAAACCGGGTGGATGACCGCCACGGCTCTCCGGGAGACAATAACCTGGGGATGCACGCAACTCGATCGATCCACAGGTTGTCACCGTCAGTTGTCCACAGGCACGGCGCACGCCGATGACCGTCAAGAACACGAAGAGGACGCAATGCCGAAGTCGAAGGTACGGAAGAAGAACGACTACACGATCAACCCGGCCAACCGCACGCCGGTAAAGGTCAACGCCGGCCCGTCGCCGGTCTGGTACGTGGTCCTGATGCTCGGATTCATGCTGGTAGGGCTGCTGTGGCTGATCGTGTACTACCTGGCCCAGGAAGACATCTCGTTCATCGGCAACCTCGGTGCGTACAACTTCCTCATCGGATTCGGCTTCATGGTCGTCGGCCTCGTCATGACCATGCGATGGCGCTGAGAGCCGGCCGAGTTACACCCATGTCATTCATCCCCAATGTGGATAAACCCTGTGGATAACTTTCCCAACCATCCACAGGGTGTGTACGAACACCGATGGGCGACGCCGGCCGTAGCCGTCGGCGCGCTGGTGGCAGGCGGTATCGCACTCGCCATCGGTGCCGTCCTCGCCTCCTCGGACGCCGCCGGAACCTTCCTCGTCGGACTCGCCGCCGTCGGAACCTGGGTGATGGCAGCCCTCGCGGCCGCACAACGCCCCCGACTCGCCATCACACCCGACGGCTCCCTGGTGATGAAACGACTCACCGGCACGCGCACGTACTCGCGCGCCGACATCGTCCAAATCAAAGTGGTCCGCTACCCGAGACTGGGACGACGAGTCCCGATGCTCGAAGTGGACGTCCGCTCACCCGACGAAGACGACGATCGACTCATCATCTTCGGTCGATGGGACCTGGGAGCCGACCCACGCGACGTGTTCGAGGTACTCGACACCTACGGCCTGGTGCCGCCGAACAACTGACCGCCCACCGTCCCGGACCCCCTCCGGGGTACTCAATGTGACGTTCAGTGGACTTTTGGGGGGTCAATGGCACATCTAGTGGACCAGTGAGCCGTCGCAAAGCCGCCGGGCAGCCCATGGTGATTGCCGAGCACACGTATCGGCGTCGTCGGGAGTCAATGTGACGTCCGGTGGCCTTTTCGGGGGTCAATGGCACATTTAGTGGACTTCAGAGGCCCATCTGCGCGCGCAGGTCGAGGACTCGGACCGCGATGGTGCCCAGGGCTATCAGGGCTACTGCGGCCACGGAGAGCCAGGCGAGGGATATCCCGGCACGAGGCTGCGCGCCGTTGCGGTTGGGTAGGAACACCAATCCGGCGGTGGCTGCCGCTCCGGCGACCAGTCCGCCCATGTGGCCCCACAGCGAGATGCTGGGGATCGAGATGCTGATGAAGATGTTCAACGCGATCACGATCAGGACCGGGGTCGGGGAGCGCTTGAGTCGCAGCAGAATGACGGCCTGCGCACCGAGCAATCCGAATACTGCACCCGACGCGCCGGCGGTGGCGGCGAGGGGGTTCTCGAACAGCATGACCGATGCGCTGCCGCCGAGCAGCGACAGGAAGTAGACGGCAAGGTAGCGGCTGCGGCCCAGCACCAGTTCGACGTCTCGGCCGATGATGTACAGGGCGAACATGTTCACCAGCAGGTGGATGGGTCCTATGTGGATGAACCCACTGCTGAGGAGGCGCCACACATCGCCGTCCGCGACCAGCAGGCTGTTCAGTGCCCAGGCGTCCGCCAGCGAGGATCCGCGGAAATTGCTCATGAGGTCGCCGGATTGAGCGGCGGTGATACCGAAGATCACGACGTTGATCGCGATCAGCGCGAAGGTCAGGGGTGTCTTGGC
Source organism: Rhodococcus sp. NPDC077669 (assembly GCF_040686915.1). NCBI lineage: Bacteria > Bacillati > Actinomycetota > Actinomycetes > Mycobacteriales > Nocardiaceae > Rhodococcus > Rhodococcus sp. NPDC077669. The sequence goes on from NZ_JBFBMD010000003.1 coordinate 74,444, forward strand.
CGAGCGTGTCATCGGCGCGCCGGCGACCGTACGTGCGGTCCGGACGTTCTTATTGCCGTCGCGAATACAGTCGACACAGTGTTGCCCGACGGCCGCGGGCTGCAGGCACTGTGGGCACGCGGGCCGGCCGCATCGAGAGCAGGCCAGGCCGGTCGGGCGATCGGGATGTCTGACGCACACCGACTGGGGTGGGTTGGGCTGGTCGCCGTACGCGCCACCCCAGCCGGGGTTTGTCATCGTGTAATTCCTTCTACAACCGAATCAGGCGATGGTGATGCTGTTGATGACGACCTCTTCCACCGGGCGATCGCCGCGGCCGACCTGCGTGCTCGAGATGGCGTCGACGACCTTCTTGGACGCCTCGTCCGTGACCTCACCGAAGATGCTGTGCTTGCGGTTGAGGTGCGGGGTCTTGCCGGTGGTGATGAAGAACTGCGAGCCGTTGGTGCCGGGGCCTGCGTTGGCCATGGCCAGCAGGTACGGGCGGTCGAAGGAGAGCTCCGGGTGGAACTCGTCCTCGAACTTGTAGCCCGGTCCGCCGGTGCCGGTTCCGGTCGGGTCGCCGCCCTGGATCATGAAACCGTCGATGACGCGGTGGAAGACTGCGCCGTCGTAGAACGGTCCGGTCTTGGCACCCGACGCGTTCTGCGTCGTGTATTCCTTCGACCCGTCCGCGAGACCGACGAAGTTCGCGACGGTCTTGGGGGCGTGATTGCCGAACAGTTCGATGACGATGTCGCCGCGGTTGGTGTGCAGCGTTGCCGTTTGGGTCTTGTTTGGTGAAGTCACGCTCACCATCGTGCCATCTCGAGCGACCGGGTAGTTCACAGGTGGTGTATCGGGAGGGTCGATCGGGGCGCTGTTGTGGAACAGTGAGGGCATGACGAGCACAACGAAAACCGAGCGGGTTCACTCCTCCACCGGTACGGCGGCGTCGACGCTGCTCGGTGCCGCTTCCGTCGTGAGCAAGGGCCCTGCCGGAGTGGGCCTGTTGCTCGCCAAGCGCGGCTACGGTCTGGCGCGTAAGCAGGCTGCGCAGCGTCGCGCGGCAACTGCCGAGCGCATTGCCCGGGCCGATCTGACCAAGGCAGCTCTCACGACTGATCGGACACCGGGAAACAAGCGTCGCGTCCTGGCGCTCGGAGCTGCCGCTGTCGTCGTCGGAGGTGTCGTGTTCTACCTCAGCCGTCGCCGCCACGAGGTGCCGCCGCCCGCAGATACGCCGCCCAGCCTGGTCGATTACGAAGACGAGTCGACGTCACAGGTATAGAAGCTTCTGTAGTAGATCGAACAGGCCCGGCCGGGGCCTGGTTTCTGCATCGTCACCCCGGCCGGCGACGACCAGCGCGACGTTGTGTTCGACGCTCGAACCGTCCGTGAGGTAGTCGCCGTGACCTGTCGTGCCCGGACGCCCGTCGCCCTCGTCGGTCGCCAGTTGGGTCACTCCATCGAGTGTGCCGGGATCGCGACCGAAGGCACCGATGTCGGCAACGATGTCCCCGCGCGCCTCCGCCGCGAAAACGTGACCGTCGGGAACCTGTAGGTCGGTCACACTGTCGGTGCCGAGGCCAGGTGATCCGAGGGCCACGAACTCGTCGACGCCGGTGCTTTCGTGCAGGGCAGCGGCTGCGGTCAATGATCCGTACGAGTGCGCGAGCACCGACAGATGTGGATTGTTCGACCGGGCCACGTCGAGGCCCTCCAGAAAGGGCACCAATCGCGTCGCCCCCGCGTGCGCTGCTGCGTCGGATACGACTGTTCGATCGGGATCGAGTAGGCCCCACCCCAGCTGTGGAGCCTGGTAGTTCATCCACGTCACGGCTGCGACGGTGGGCGGCGGATCCTCCGAAAATGTCTGCTCCACAGTAGCTTTGAGATTTTCCAGGTCGCCGTCGTAACGTACCGCGTCGCCGTGGACGGTCGAGCCGAGGCCGGGTACGAACACCGCCACGTGTGTTGCCGTGTCGACGTCACCTACCGCGATCGCGGCAGTGGTCTCCGCATACGTCGAATTGTCGAGCGCCAACAGTTGCCTGTCACCCTGCGCCAGAGTGCTCTCGATCGCGTCGAGCGAACTCAACCGCGTTCGCGTCTGTTCCAAGCCGGCGTCAGCATCACTGAATAGTCCTCCGAAAATGTTGTCCTGCAATTGGTTTCCGAGTTCACCCGCCACAGCCTGCAGTCGGAGGCGCTCACTGGCAAGTACCCGACGGTTCGCTGAATCCCGAATTCGGCCCGGCACGCCGTCCAGATTACCGATGAGAGCCGGGTGCTCGACGAGCAGCCGAGTGCGCTCGGCGGGCGAGAGTGCGCTCCAGAACGCCGCATTCGTGGCCGGGCTCCCGTCGACCGGCACTACCGATACCCCTGCCGTGGCCAGTTTTCCCGGTGAGATGTCGCCGGCGAGGCGTCGGGCAAGGTCGTCGTCGAACGCGGTCGCGGCTCGCATCAGTTGGGTGATGCGTTCGGCCAACTCGGTGCAACGGCGACGCCGATCGCGAATGGTCGACGACAGGTCCTGCTGCGCAACCGAATACGACGTCAGCACGTCGGTCACCGAACCGTCGCGTCGGATATCGAAGTGCTCGCACGCGGCGTTCGATTCCAGAGCGGTCAGCGCCGAGACGAGTCCCGCCATGTCGATGGCCGCCGGAGCGGTGCACAGCGCTACCCGCAGTAGCTCCGTCGCACAGTCCCCCACCTGCGCACTTAGAGCTCCGATGGCATCCCGGTATGCCGTTGCCGCGGGGCCCTGCCATCCGTCGTCGACGACGGTCTCCAGCAGTGAACTGTGCACGGCGGTCAATTCACGCCAACTGTGCATGAACCGATTCGAGACGGCGGTCAACGCCTGACTGTCCCATGATCTGACGTCATCGAGCGTGACCATCGCAATCCCCCCGCAGCGTTGTCGTCGTACTCGACGAGTCAACGTCAGCGAGACGGTGCAGCGAGGAATCTATCCCCAGGCTGTGGATGAAATCTGGGGATGACGGGCATATCGGTGTATCGCTACACGATTCTGCGTACCGGCCCGCGATGTCCGTCGCCGGGCTCGGTGGGGCGAGACGCCTTCGGGGGACGACTCCGCTTGGCGCGGTACAGGTCTGCGTCTGCAGCGCGGTAGATTTCACCCCACCGGCGGCCGGCAGGCATACACGCCAGACCGACGCTCCACTCGGCTCGATGGGATCGCCGCAAGCCGTCGATGACCTGCCAGGCTTCGGCCTCGAGAACCCCTGGCATGAACAGGACGAATTCGTCTCCGCCGAGCCGGCCCAGAACATCCCGTTTCGTCAGTTGCCCCTTCCACGCCTTCGAGACGCGAGTGAGCAACACGTCTCCGGCAATGTGGCCGTACTCGTCGTTGATCTCCTTGAAGTTGTCGAGATCGAGCACCGCCAGACTGACCGTCAGACCACGAGCGGCGCACGCGGGCAACATCTTCTCGATCTTCGACTCGAAACCGAATCGATTGAGCAGGCCCGTCAACGCGTCATGAGTGGCCGAATACCGCATTCGACGCGCGAACACGCCGAACACTTCCGTTGCGCCGACGATGCCCAGGGCGACGAGAATGTAGCTGATGAAGGGCGTGCCGTAGGGGGCGACAGCGGCACCCACGACCGCAGACACGGCCAGCACCGCAACCCATATTCCAGCGTCGCGCTCGGACCAGAACGCACCGATGTGCATGCCGAGGAACATCGCCGCTTGCACACAGATCAAGAACGCGGGCATCGTGTTGCTACTGCCCAATGCACAGGCAAGCGCGCCCACCGACAGAGCGGTGGCGGTACCGACCGCATGCTTGGGACTCGGCGCTCCTGCCCGGGCGAGAACAACGATCGCCGCCGGCCCCAGAACCACTGCGAGCGCGGCGAAAAGCTGCTGCGGACCGGACAGGTCCGACCACGATGCGATGCCGTTCGCGATGTAGAGAACCGTGGTCACCGCGGCGAATACCGCCAGCATCCGGCCGGACTCGTCGAACCTGAATCTGCTCACCAGCAAACACCGTCGACTACGCGTGACGCCTCACCGAGGCACGCAACGAACCGGACACCACCGCTCACGCGATTCCCCCCAGGCACCATCGGCCCTCCCCACGCACTACGACCATCGCCTCATCGGGCCCACCCGTGACCGGACTCTAACACCTCCGAGCTTCGATCACGACCCGCAGCAGCGATTCCGTAGCAGGTCAGGACGCTTTCTCGGCCCGCGCTGCCTCCCGCGCCAACAGGCGATCGCGTGATTCCTCGAACTTCGTCGCCTTCGCCTCGAGATCCTGGACGAATGCGGCCAGAGGATCGCGATCGCGTTCGCCCTCTCCACTGAAGTCGTTGCGCTCGAAGATGTTCCATTTCCGCAGCACCGGCATCAGCACCTCGTCCAGATGCTGGCGGAGATCGTAGATCCCGTGCTTCGCCAGGATCATGGCGTTCTTGCGGAAGTTCGGCATGTTCAGTCCCGGCATCTGAAAGTCCGTCGCGACATCGGCGATGGCACGCACCATCTGGTCCGGGACCAGGTCGAGCGACGCCTCGCCGAGGTTGCGGTAGAAGATCATGTGCAAATTCTCGTCGGCGGCCACCCGGGCCAGCATTCGATCGGCGATCGGGTCACCACAGGCCAGCCCCGTGTTGCGGTGGGACACGCGTGTTGCGAGCTCCTGGAACGTCACGTACGCCACCGAATGCAAAAAATTGGAGCCGTCCATCGGGGCATCGACACCGACCGTCATGTGGTGCATCCGAGCCCGCTCCAGCTCGACCGGGTCGACGGCGCGTGTGACGACCAGATAGTCGCGCATCACGATCCCGTGACGGTTCTCCTCCGCGGTCCAACGGCCCACCCAGGTGCCCCAGGCTCCGTCCAACGAGAAGTTGTCGGCCAGACCGCGGTGGTACGACGGCAGATTGTCTTCGGTCAACAGATTGGTGATCATCGCTGTGCGAGCCAACACCGACAACGACGACTGCTCCAGCGACCAGTCCTCTCCGCCCATCGCTGCAAAATTGCGACCCAGATCCCACGGCACGTAATCATGCGGATGCCATTCTTTCGCCATGGACAGATGGCGATTCAGGTTGGCTTCCAACGTGCCGTCGAGTTCGGTCAACAGCTCTTCATGATCGAGAACACGCGTCATCTGTGGGGCTCCTCCGAGAAATATGAGACGCCCGAACCGAAGACCGATCCGAGACGCCGAGATCGAACGACGGCACACCCCCCTGCGGTGCGCCGTCGCGACCTGTCCCGTCGATCCGAGAACCGACGCTGCTGTACCCGAAGAACGCTAGGGACCGCGGACGTGATGCGAAACGAATCCAACAATGATCTGGATATCTGGGCACCGATCTCGACAGCGGTTGGTCCGAGTCACAACAGTGGTCGACGCATCCCTGCCACTCGGCCGGGACTCAATGTCACGTTCGGTGGACTTTTCGGGGGTCAATGTCACATCTAGTGGACTTGGGGTGAGCGACAGTCGAGTGCAGACCCGAAAAAGGACGTCCATCGGAATGGACGTCCTTTTGATTGTGGAGCCTAGGAGATTCGAACTCCTGACATCTGCCTTGCAAAGGCAGCGCTCTACCAACTGAGCTAAGGCCCCGGGTGTTGCTGTCGAACGTGCACGAACTTTACACGTTCTCTCCGAGCGATTGTCACCCGGTGGAGATGCTGTGCCAGACGCCTTCCGAGCTGCGCGTGGAGCGCACCTTCGATACTGTCAGCACTGCGATCACCACCGAAGCAACAAGAAGAAGGATTTTCACGTCCTGCCTCTTCTCGTTCGTTCGGTGTGGGCCTAGGAGGACTTGAACCTCCGACCTCTTCCTTATCAGGGAAGCGCTCTAACCGCCTGAGCTATAGGCCCTCGATACTGCTTCGGGCCGAAGAATTGCTCTCCTCGAACCGAGGGATGAGATTACCGTATCGGGCCGCTGTCTTCCAAAACGGCCCGATACGGCAGTCGTTCGTGCTGGTCAGTCGCGATCTGCCAGCGTCACTTCGACGCCGCCGACCAGGTCCGACGACAGGTTGTAGATGAAGGCACCGATCGTGGTGAGTGCGGTGAACAGTACGACATTGATCACACCGATCACTGCCGCGTAGCCGAACACCTGACCGGCGCTGACGAGCCCGCCGTCGCCGGATTCGTTGACGATCTCGGTGAAGGCACTGTTGAGTCGGTCCCACACACCCATGCCGTCGAGCACGGCGTACAGCAGGCCGACGGCCACCATCCACACGAAGAACAGCGACACAGCGATGACCAGTGCGATCTTGAGCGTCGACCAGGGGTCGATCTTGCGAATCTGGATCGTCGCCCGCAGAGGATCGCCGTCCGCGCTGGGTACCGCCGTGATGGCGGTGGGGGCTGCGCGATCGGCTGCCGTCGGCTCGGGATGCCGGGTGGCGGACAGATCCGGCATGTCCTTCGCCAGATCTTTGCGCTCGATGTGCCGGGTCGGCCCGTCGATCACGGCCGCTTTCGACCGCGCTGCCTCGCGTCGTTCGGTCTTGTCCTCACCCGATTCACGCTCGCCCGATTCACGCTCGCCCGATTCACGCTGGCCCGATTCACGCTGGCCCGGCGCTGCCGAGGCGGCTGCAGCTGCCACTGTCGAACGATCGAACTCACCTGTTGCCGGCAGTGCGGTGCCGCGCCCGGACAGGTTCGTCTGAGGTTGGTTCTGGGGCTGCTGACGGTCGTCGGGCCCCTGCTGTGCCGGACGCTGGCCGGGGCCGCGCTGCCAGGGCGGAGTGCCGGAACCGCCCTGCGGGCCGTCTCCGCGTTGAGTCGGTATCGCCTGGGTCGGTGCCGGAGCTTTCGACTCGGCTGACCCCTCGGCGGCCGGAGCAGCGTCATTGGCGGGACGCGGCGGCGATGCGGGACCGGACGGTCCCTGACCCTGCGGCGGCTGGCCGTTGGCGGGGCGACCGCCGTCGGCTTTTGCTGCACCCGGCTCACCGGGCCGACCGTTGGCCGCCTGTGGCGGGCGAGACTGAGCCGGTCCCTGCGGTGCCGGTCCCTGCTGAGGTGCTCGCGGCGGCGGTCCCTGGGGTGCCGGCTGACCCTGAGGACCCGGCTGACCCTGCGGTGCCGGTGGGCGCTGCGGCGGCGGTCCCTGCGTCGGACGAGGCGGGCCGGCCGGACCACCCTGTGTCGGGCGCGCCGGTGGCCGAGCACCCTGCTGCGGTGCCGGTCCTCGCCCGGCCGCGGGAGCCGGACGCGTCGCCGGCTGGGGGCGACTTCCCGGTCGGGCACCTTCGGGGGGTGCCGGACGCGATGGCTGCTCGGTCTGCGCAGCGTCCCTGCTGTCCGGTCCACCCGTGGGGCCGGGCCTGCTGCCAGGCCGGTTGGGAGTGCTCACTTACGACTCCTTCGGTGCATCGTCTTCGGGACCTGCTGCGTCCGGTTCGATCTCGTCGGCGTTGCGCGCTATCGCGAGCAGTGTGTCGCCTTCACCGAGATTCATCAACCGCACGCCCTTGGTCTGTCGGCCGGCTTTCCGAACCTGCTTGGCAGCGGTCCGGATGACCCCACCACTGGACGTGATGGCGTACAGCTCGTCCTCGTCGTCGACGATGAGAGCTCCCACCAGCGTGCCACGCTTGGGGTCGTACTGGATTGTCAGTACTCCCTTTCCGCCGCGGCCCTGCTGCGGGTAGTCCTCCATCGCGGTGCGCTTGGAATAACCGCCCGACGTCGCGACCAGCAGGAACTTGTTCTCGCTGACCACGTTGAGCGAGAGCAGCTCGTCTTCGCCGTTGAAGCGCATGCCCTGGACACCGGAGGTGGCGCGGCCCATGGGGCGCAGTACCTCGTCGGTGGCCGAGAATCGGATCGATTGGCCTTGAGCCGAGACGAGCAGCAGGTCGTCGTCGGACGACGCCAGAACTGCCCCGACCAACTCGTCCTCACCGCGGAGGTTGACGGCCACGATGCCGCCGCTGCGGTTGGAGTCGAAGTCGGTCAGACGCGACTTCTTGACCAGACCGCCCTTGGTGGCGAGCACCAGGTAGGGAGCATCTTCGTAGGTCTTGATCTGGATGACCTGCGCGATGCGTTCGTCGGGCTGGAACGCCAGCAGGTTCGCGACGTGCTGTCCGCGCGCCGTGCGGTTGGCCTCGGGCAGCTCGTACGCCTTGGCCCGGTAGACGCGTCCCTTGGTGGTGAAGAACAGGATCCAGTCGTGCGTCGAGCAGACGAAGAACTTGCTGACGATGTCGTCCTGCTTGAGGCCCGCTCCCTGCACGCCCTTGCCGCCGCGCTTCTGAGACCGGTACAGATCGGTTCTGGTGCGCTTGGCGTATCCGGTCTCGGTGATCGTGACAACCACGTTCTCCCGGGCGATCAGATCTTCGTCGTTGACGTCGCCGTCGGCAGCGATGATGCGCGTGCGACGGTCGTCGCCGAACTTCTCGACGATCTCGGCCAGCTCGTCTCGCACGATCTGACGCTGACGCTCCGGCTTGGCCAGAATGTCCTGCAGGTCGGCGATGGTGCGTTCGAGTTCGGCCAACTCGTCGATGATCTTCTGGCGCTCGAGGGCTGCGAGGCGCCGCAGCTGCATGTCGAGAATTGCCTGCGCCTGGATCTCGTCGATGTCGAGCAGATCGATCAAGCCCTGCTTGGCGAGATCGACCGTCTGCGACGCACGGATTAGGGCGATGACCTCGTCCAACGCGTCGAGCGCCTTCACGAGGCCGCGCAGGATGTGGGCCCGCTCCTCGGCTCTGCGCAGGCGGTACCGAGTACGACGAACGATCACGTCGAGTTGGTGAGTGACGTAGTACCGGATCATCTGATCGAGTCGCAGGGTGCGCGGCACGCCGTCGACGATCGAGAGCATGTTGGCACCGAAGCTGGTCTGCAGCTGCGAGTGCTTGTAGAGGTTGTTGAGCACGACCTTGGCGACGGCGTCGCGCTTGATCGTCACGACGATGCGCATACCGACGCGGTCCGAGGACTCGTCGTCGATCTTCGAGATACCGGACAACTTGCCGTCGCGAACCTGCTCGGCGATCGAGGTGATCAGGTTGTCGGGGTTGACCTGGAAGGGCAGTTCGGTGATGACGATCGTCGTGCGACCGTTGGAGTCCTCCTCGATCTCGACGACGCCGCGCATGCGGATCGAACCGCGGCCGGTCGAGTACGCATCCTGAATTCCCTGGCCGCCGACGATGAGTCCGTGGGTGGGGAAGTCGGGACCCTTGACGCGTTCCATGCAGGCCGCGAGAGTCGCTTCCTCGTCGGCCTCGAAGTTGTCGAGAGCCCAGAACACCGCGTCGCCGAGTTCACGCAGGTTGTGCGGCGGAATGTTGGTGGCCATACCGACGGCGATACCGTTGGAGCCGTTCATCAACAGGTTCGGCACACGCGACGGAAGTACCGTCGGCTCTTGGGTTTTGCCGTCGTAGTTGGGGATGAAGTCGACGGTTTCCTCGTCGATGTCGCGCAGCATCTCCATGGCGAGCGGGGTCAGACGCGCTTCGGTGTATCGCATGGCGGCGGCACCGTCGTTGCCGCGGGAGCCGAAGTTGCCCTGGCCGTCGACCAGTGGGTACCGCATCGACCACGGCTGAGCCAGACGCACGAGCGCGTCGTAGATCGAGGTGTCGCCGTGGGGATGGTAGTTACCCATCGTTTCGGCAACGGGCCGTGCGGATTTCACGTAACTACGGTCGGGACGGAAGCCCGAGTCGTACATCGCGTACAGCACACGTCGGTGCACCGGCTTGAGACCGTCGCGGACCTCGGGAAGCGCGCGGCCGACGATGACGCTCATCGCGTAATCGATGTAGCTGCGCTGCATTTCCTGCTGGATGTCGACCGGATCGATCCGGTCGCCGCCCTCGGCGTTGGTGGTCGAGCCCGGCGGGGGCCCGACCGGCGGTTCGGTGATGTCAGACATAGAAGATCTCCTCGAAAACGGTCGTCGGACGCACCGACACTGAGTGCGGTGCGTCCGAGAAACGACTAAACGTCAAGAAAGCGAACATCTTTCGCGTTACGCGCGATGAAGCTTCGGCGGGCGGACACGTCCTCGCCCATCAGGACGCTGAACAGTTCGTCCGCGGCCGCGGCATCGTCGAGAGTGACCAGACGAAGAACTCGCACTGCCGGGTCCATCGTGGTTTCCCACAGCTCCTTGGCGTTCATCTCGCCGAGGCCTTTGTAGCGCTGGACGCCGTCCTCGACGTTGATCTTGCGCTTGTTGGCGATACCGGCCTCGAGCAGACCGTCGCGCTCGCGGTCGGAGTACGCGAAATCCGGTTCGCCGCGGCTCCACTTGAGCTTGTACAGCGGCGGCATGGCCAGGTAGACGTGACCGTTCTCGATCAGCGGCCGCATGAACCGGAACAACAGGGTCATCAGCAGGGTGGAGATGTGCTGGCCGTCGACGTCGGCGTCGGCCATCAGCACGATCTTGTGATAGCGCAGTTTGGCGATGTCGAACTCGTCGTGAATGCCGGTGCCGAACGCGGTGATGATCGACTGGACCTCGTTGTTCTTGAGGACACGGTCGATGCGGGCCTTCTCGACGTTGATGATCTTTCCGCGCAGCGGCAGGATCGCCTGGAACATCGAGTCACGGCCGGATTTGGCCGAGCCGCCGGCGGAGTCGCCCTCCACGATGTAGATCTCCGACTTGCTCGGATCGTTCGAGCGGCAGTCTGCGAGCTTGCCGGGCAGGCCACCGATATCGGTTGCGCTCTTGCGCCGCACCAACTCTCGCGCCTTACGTGCGGCCATGCGGGCCTGCGCGGACGAGACCGCCTTGTTGATGATCGTCTTGGCATCGGCCGGGTTGGACTCGAACCAGTGCGAGAGGTGCTCGTTGCACGCCTTCTGCACGAACGAGCGAATCTCGGTGTTGCCGAGCTTGGTCTTGGTCTGGCCCTCGAACTGCGGCTCGCCGACCCGCACCGAGATGACGGCGGCGAGGCCTTCACGGATGTCGTCGCCGGTGAGCTTGACGTCCTTTTCCTTGACCAGTTTCTTCTCGATGGCGTACTTGTTCACCGTCGACGTCAGCGCGGTACGGAAACCCTCTTCGTGGGTACCGCCCTCGTGCGTGTTGATCGTGTTGGCGAAGGTGTGCACCGATTCGGAGTAACCAGCGTTCCACTGCATGGCGATCTCGACCTCGTGGCCCTCACCCTTGCCGGTGAAGCCGACGACCGAGTTGTGAATCGCGGTCTTGGTGCGGTTGATGTGCTTGACGAAGTCCACCAGACCGTCGGGGTAGTGGTACGTCCTCTTACGAACCTTGGCCGGCTTCGCGTTGGCCGCGTCGGCCTGCTCTTCCTCGGCGGTCTTGGGTGCCTCGGCGGTCTCGCCGAGTTCTTCCTCGGTCGCGTCGGTGGCCGCGACTCGCTCGTCGGTGAAGTTGATGGTCAGTCCCTTGTTGAGGAACGCCATCTCCTGCAGGCGACGGTGCACGGTCTCGAAGCTGTAATCGAGGGTCTCGAAGATCTTGCCGTCGGCCCAGAAACGCACCGTGGTGCCGGTCTCCGTGGTGTCGCCGACGGTCTCGAGTGGGCCGGGCTTGGCGTAATCGTACGTCTGCTTGTAGCGGTGACCGTCACGCGCGATCTGCAGTTCGACCTTGGTCGAGAGTGCGTTCACGACGGAGATACCGACGCCGTGCAGACCGCCGGAGACGGCGTAGGAGTCGGAGTCGAACTTGCCACCGGCGTGCAGCTGGGTCATGACGACCTCGACGGTGGGAACACCGGAGGAGTGCATGGCGACGGGGATGCCGCGGCCGTCGTCCTTGACCTCGACGCTGCCGTCTTCGTGGATGGTGACGTCGACGGTGGAGGCGTAGCCGGCCATGGCCTCGTCGACGGAGTTGTCGACGACCTCCCAGATCAGGTGGTGCAGGCCTCGTTCACCGGTGGAACCGATGTACATACCGGGCCTCTTACGGACTGCTTCCAGGCCCTCGAGGACCGTGATGGAAGAAGCGCCGTAATCCTTGCTGTTCTCACTGTTACCTGACTTCTGGGCAGCCACGGTTAGCTGGTTCTCCTTCTACGCGTCCACTACCCCGCTCACACCTGACGTAGGTGCTACCGCAGGGTCGGCACGGTCGTTTCCGCCGTGCTCGGTCCATGCGTTTGTTCCGGGCTTGATGTCGTACCGGTCCATAGTACTGGGTGGCTGCGACAGCATGGGGACGATGACACCCCTAAAAGGCCCCTGATTGCTTCACAGGCGCATTTTCTCGACATCGGACGACAAAGATGAAGGGTAAAACCGGCGATTCGGCTACAGATCGAGGACGATCCGTTCTCCGTCCGACCGCGAGACGCAGATCAACATCTCGTGCCGCTGCTCCTCGGTCGTCAACCGATTCTCTCGATGCTGCGGTGTTCCGCTGAGCACTCGCACCCGGCACGTGCCGCAGAAACCCTGCTGGCACGAGTACGCGACGTCCGGCCTGATGCGTCGAATGGCATGCAGCGCAGTCTCTTCCGCACCGACCGACAGAATTTCGCCGGAATCGACGAGCTGCACCTCGAATTCCGTCCCGTTCTTCACCGGCGGCGGTGAGAAGCGCTCGAAGTGCAGATGCGTGGCCGGGAGGGCGTCGAACGAGGCGCGAACGAGGTCGATCATCGGCGGCGGACCACATACGTAGACCGAACCGCCGGGGGCCGTCGAGCCCAACAGATCCATGCTCGACGGCATGCCGTCCACGTCGTCGGTGCGCACGGTGACCCGGGCGGGATCCCAGCCCTCGATCTCGTCGAGAAACGGCATCGACTCGCGGGAGCGGCCGCAGTAGACGAGGTGCCAGTCCATGCCCAGATCGCGGGCACGGCGCACCATCGAGATGATCGCGGTGATGCCGATTCCACCGGCGACGAATACTGCCTGTTCGGACGGTACGAACGGAAACCCGTTGCGCGGCCCCCTGATCGACACCGCAGTGCCGACCGTCAGCGCGTGCATCTCCGGAGATCCGCCGCCGCCGTCCGGCACGAGTCGTACTGCGATCGAGTACTTGTCGTCGCCGGGCAATCCGCACAGGGAGTACTGCCGTCGCCGACCGGACGGGAGGTAGAAATCCAAGTGCATTCCCGGTGCCCACGCCGGCAGAGCCGACCCGTCGGCGGCGGCGAAGGTCAGCTGGACGACCTGTTCGTCGATGCACAGAACGTCACGGGAGACCAGTGTCAGTTCTCGGGTACGCGCGACGGGAGGCGCCGCGAACGAGGCGTCGTACTCACCGTTGTCGAGGAGGGCGAACCACTTGTCCAGTGCATCGGTGACCAGCGAGACCGTCTGATCCGGCTCGTCACGCCCGTACAGATTCTGTGGAATCGTGCGGCCTACTCGGAACGAGTCGACCTTTCGAGCCATCGCGTCGAGCCTGCTCCGCAACGTGCGTTTGGTCATCGATCAGCGGACCGCGCCGCCGGCGAGGTGGCGAGATACTGCACGGCCTGGGCCGTCGAGCCTTCCTGAGACGGGTGATACGTGCTCTTGAAGTACCGCAGGGACGCCTTGACCATGGACATCGGCGTCGGAAACAGACCGGCCTTGGCGACCCGTCGGAATTCACGGAACGACGGCGTGCGCTCCTTCGGCGACAGATGCGCCAACGTCGGATCCTGGCTCATGAGGTAGCGCACGCCGCGCGTCCAGAACCAGACGAGAGTGGGTGCAATGACCACGTAGGTCCGGATACGCCGGGCCGGCCGAACGTCGAAGTAGCGCATCACCTCGTACGCCACCGAACGATGCTCCACTTCTTCGGCGCCGTGCCACCGCAACAGATCGAGCATGACCGGATCGACGTCGGCTTCGTCGAGCTCGCGCGCGTTGAGAACCCAGTCGCCGAGAAACGCGGTCAGATGCTCGGCAGCTGCGATCAAGGCAAGACGCTCCACCAGGCTGTTCTGACCGTGGCCCGAGCGGTTGCCGAGCGCGCGTCCGAACAGGAACTTCATCTGGTCGACGTACGGATCGACATCGATGCCGTGGGCCCGAAGCTGATCGTGGACCTCGGTGTGGGCCTGTGCATGCATGGCTTCCTGGCCGATGAAGCCGATCACGTCGTCGCGCAACTGATCGTCGTGGATGAGCGGCAACGCCTCTTTGAACGTACGCACGAACCACTCCTCGCCCTCGGGCAGAAGCAGGTGCATCACGTTGATCAGATGGGTGGCCAGGGGATTGCCGTCCATATAGTGCAGCGGCAGAGTTTCCCAATCGAATTCGACGTTCCGAGCGTGCAGAACCACTCTGTCTTCGGGGGTCCCATCGACGTCGACCGCCGTTGTCGACGCCTTCTTCGTAGGTGCAGACACAACTTCTCCTCGTCCGATGGCCGCATGGAACAGTATTCGGTCCCCCGACCGTTGCGTGTCCCGAATCACGCTACGCATACCAACTGTCTCACGGCAACACTGCCCCCAACATCTGTTGAGGATCACCTGGACCAGGGGCTACGTCTAACGCGCATTGGGAACAGTCACTATCCGTAGGTGTCCCGCGGACCGCGACCTTTGACGTGTCGCTCGCCTTTTCGCCAGCTCTGCGTCGTCGGCCCGGTGATCCGAAGCGACGTCACCACACCGTGGCCCACCGCCGCCGCGATCTTCGCCAGAATCTGCGACTGCATCAATCGGAGCTGCGTCGCCCACGCAGTCGACTCGGCGGAGATACTGAGCACTCCGTCCTTGAGGCCGGTGGGGTCGGCGTGTGCCGAGATGTCCTCACCGACGACGCTGGGCCACCGCCCCAGCACGGCACCCTCGGATACCTTGGCCGACCAACCGCGCTTGGACGCGATCGAATTCGCCAGTGCCCCGAACGCCTGCGGGTCTCGATCGTCGGGGCCAGCACCCGACCAACCCCGTCGTCGACGCCCCCGCAGTGCCCGGACACCCCCGGTCGGTGACGAACGACCTTGACCGACCGACTTGCCGCTCGCCTTGGCCGCAGCCCGGGCGTCTTCGAGCGCCCGACGCGCAAGGTCGACGCCCTTCAACTCCGGCTGCTCATCCGGTGCCGGTGAATTCGTGTCGTCGCTCATGACACCTCACTCTCCGACGTCGACAGCTCGGTGATGGTCGAAATCCGGCCTGCCGCACCGGAATCGGACCCCTGACGTGCCTCGACACCGTAGCGTCGTGCATCGAGTTCGGGTGGCACGTCCTCGGGAACCGCGGCGGTGATCAGTACCTGTTCCGCGTCGGCCGCGACCGCCGCCAGGGCCGTGCGCCGCTTGCGGTCGAGCTCGGCGAACACGTCGTCGAGCATCAGGACGGGGTCGGTCCCGTCCTCGCGCAGCAACGAAAAGGAGCCGAGCCGAAGAGAGAGTGCATACGACCAGGATTCACCGTGGCTGGCAAAGCCTTTGGTGGGTCGGTCGCCGAGCATCAGTTCCAGATCGTCTCGATGGGGCCCGACCAGACACACCCCACGTTCGATCTCTCGCTGCCTCATCACCGAAAGTTGGTGCAGGAAAGCAGCTTCCAGCACGTCGACGTCGTCGGACTCCGGTGCTCGGCCGGCATCGGAGAATTCCGGCGGCAGTGCCTCGGCGAGGCTGCAGCGATAGGACAACGTGGCGAGCCGCGATTCCGGCGCGATCGACTCGTAGGCCTGCTGCACGAAGGGCATCAGCTCGTACACCAAAGATATTCTGGCCGAAAGCAATCGGGCACCGTGGGCGGCAAGATGGCCGTCCCAGACATCGAGCGTGGCCAGAGCGCTCGAACCGTCGCTGGACGACGAGCCTCGACGCAACGCCCCGCTGGCGGTCTTGAGCAGTGCCGACCGCTGACGCAGCACCTTGTCGTAATCTGCGCGCACAGCGGCCATTCGAGGAATTCTGGTGGTGAGCAGCTCGTCCAGATACCGACGGCGCTCACTCGGGTCGCCGCGCACCAGAGACAGGTCCTCGGGTGCGAACAACACACTCTGGAGTACACCCAGAATTTCTCGTGGCCGACGCAGCGGAGACCTGTTCATCCTCGCCTTGTTCGCCTTGCCCTCGAGCAGTTCGACGTCGATGATCAACTCGCGTCCGTGGTTGACCACGGCGCTGCCGACGAACGCGGTGGACGCGCCTGCCCTGATCATGGGCGCATCGGTCGAGACCCGGTGCGAGGACAGCGTCGACAGATAACCGAGTGATTCCAGCAGGTTGGTCTTACCGTGTCCGTTGGGCCCGACGAACACGGTCGATCCCGGACCCAGGTCGACGATGACGTCGTCCCAAGACCGGAAATCGTGAAGTTGCAAAGACCGGACGAACACTTACTCGGTGTTCTTCGGCGCGGGTGCGCGCAGTGTCTCGTCCGCATCCGCCTTCTTGACGGCGTGCCCGCCGAACTGGTTCCGCAACGCCGACACTGCCTTCATTGCAGGCGAATCTTCTTGTCGCGAAGCGAATCTCGCGAACAGAGCTGCGGAGATGACCGGGGCGGGTACGGCATGCCGAATGGCCTCCTCGACGGTCCAGCGACCCTCGCCGGAGTCCTCGGTGTACCCCGAGATCTCACTGAACTCCGGATCCTGACCGAGTGCCTCGACCAACAGATCGAGCAGCCACGACCGCACGACGGTGCCCTTGCTCCAGGCCCGCAGTACGCCCTGCACGTCCTGCACCAATTCTTCGGCCTCGAGGATTTCGTAGCCCTCGGCGTACGCCTGCATCAGTCCGTATTCGATGCCGTTGTGCACCATCTTCGAGTAATGCCCGGCACCGACAGGGCCGGCGTGGACGAAACCGTCCGCGCGCTCCCCTTCCGGACGCAGGGCATCGAAGATCGGCATAGCGCGTGCAACGTGCTCGTCGTCGCCGCCGACCATCAGGCCGTAGCCGTTCTTCAATCCCCAGACACCGCCCGAAACTCCGGCATCGATGTAACCGATTCCCTTGGCGTCCAACAGTTCTGCGTTGGGCTTGTCATCGGTGAAACGCGAGTTTCCACCGTCGATCACCAGGTCGCCCGGTTCGAGAACATCCCCGAGCCCGGTGATGGTGTCCCGGGTGATCTGGCCGGAGGGCACCATCACCCACACCACTCGGGGAGCGGTGAGGGATTCCGCGAGACCGTCGAGTGACGGGGTGTCCGTCACCTCGGGCCTCGGGTCGTAACCGATGACCTCGTGGCCGTGCTCGCGCAGCCGCTCGCGCATGTTGAAGCCCATTTTTCCGAGACCGACCAAGCCCAGCTGCATGAGGAAGCGTCCTTGTCTGTGTCAGGTGTAATTCCGGTCGAGCGGGTGTGGAGCCGGCGGAACGACTCGTCCGATCCCGCAACCTCAACAGTAACCAGGCAGGATCAGCCCGGCAGCCTGACCGGCATCAACAGATAGGTGTATTGGGACTGAGGCGCCGCGAACTTGCCGGAATCGTCGGGCACCAGCTCCTCGTCCGACGTCGGACGCAGCACTGCAGGCCGACTCGGGGTGGTGAAACCGAACGTGACCTTCTCGCTGTGCAAGGAGGACAGGCCGTCGATGAGGTACCCCGGGTTGAACGCGATGGTGAGCGCCTCGCCCTGGAAGTCGGCCGGCAGAGCTTCCTCGGCGCGGCCGGCATCGTCGCCGCCTGCCGAGAGCAGCACACCTTCGGCGTTGAATTCCAGACGCACCTGCGCACCCCGTTCGGCGACGAGTGCCACGCGCTTGATGGCCTCGACCAACGGCGCGATCTCGAGTGTTGCGACGGCGGTGTGCTCTGCCGGCAGCAACTGACGGAACTTCGGGAATTCCGCATCGAGCAGACGAGTGGTCGTGCGGCGCCCGTCGCTGACGATTCCGAGCAAACCGTCGCTCCCGATGGAGGAACCCGAACCGAGAGCGAGCTCGACGGGCGAACCCGCGTTGCCGCCGAGAGTCTTGGCCGACTCGGACAGGGTCTTCGCCGGAATCAGCACTGCGGTGGTGGTGTCGGCGCCGGCGGGAGTCCAGTCCACCTCGCGAACCGCCAACCGGAATCGGTCGGTCGCAGCCAGCACGACGTTGGTGCCGTCGATCTCGACACGAATACCGGTCAGCATGGGAAGCGTGTCGTCCTTGCCCGCCGCAATGGCGACCTGGGCAATTGCCTCGGAGAACACATCACCGGCCAGCGAACCGGTGTTGCTGGGCAACTCGGGTAGCTGAGGATAGTCCTCGACCGGCATCGTCGGCAGCGAGAATTTTGCGCTTCCGCAGTTGACGAGAACGCGAGTCCCGTCGACGGTGACGTCGACGGGCTTGTTCGGCAACGACTTGGTGATATCGGCAAGTAGCTTGCCCGACACCAGAACTCGTCCTGCGGTGGCCACCTCGGCCGACACCTTCACCTGGGCGGAGACCTCGTAATCGAAGCCCGAGACCGTCAGACCCTGTTCGTCGGCGGCGAGCAGAACGCCACCGAGAACGGGAACGGGCGGCCGAGACGGCAGGCTGCGGGCCACCCACGCCACGGAATCGGAAAAATCTTCACGAGCAACGCGAAACTTCAAACTTCCAAGCTCCATCGCTCGGCATTTCCTCTCGTTCGGGGCATTCGTGTGCACAGTCGAGCGGTGCGACCACGATCGTCGCGGCTCCAACCGATGCAACGACGAGTCTGGCACATCCAGCGCAAGCACACCGTATGCCCTTCGAGACGAAGTTGAAAGCTCGGGCGAGGCCGCGAAGGGCACCGATGCGGTCGTCGGAAGGGGGCTGTGAACGGATCGTTCCCCAACACCTGTTTTCAAAGAAGTTCTTTCAAGGAGAAAACAGAAGTATTAATAGGTCCTGTGCAATCTGTGCATGGAGCCCTCGCGATGCTGGTGGCTCGGCGTGGTGTCGTGGGGATGAACTCGGGACCAATCTGCGGTTGACGGACGGCTGCCTGTGGACCAATCGCATCGGTGCACAGGCGCCCACATTCCATCCCCAGAAGTCGACGGTTGTCCACATGGTTATCCACAGGTGTGAATCAATGGTCGTCGGCTCCGAAATGTCATCCGATTCGGCCCAGAATCGGCGCGGAATCGACCCAGATTCGATCCGGAATCGATCCGGAATCGACTGGAGATCGTGTTCGATCGACGCCCGAGTCGAACCGAGGCGGCACCGATCACCGACGAAAACGGCGACGGCGCCGACCCCCGCGATGGGAATCGGCGCCGTCGCCGTCGTTGCCGAAGGACTGTGGAGCTATCGCTTCGAGCGCTGCTTGATGCGCGCCGTCAACTCCTGGACCTGGTCGTAGACCTTGCGACGCTCGGTCATTTCCTTGCGAATCTTCTTGTCCGCGTACATCACCGTCGTGTGATCTCGGCCGAACGTCTGACCGATCTTCGGTAGCGACAGGTCGGTGAGCTCTCTGCAGAGATACATCGCGATCTGCCGGGCCATGGCCAACGCTCGGGCCTTACCCGGTCCGCACAGGTCCTCGATGGAGGTGTCGAAGTACTCCGCGGTGACGGCCATGATCGTGGCCGCGTTGATCTCCAAGCTGGACGAATCGGGAATCAGGTCACGTAGGACGACCTCGGCGAGGGTGAGGTCGAGGGCCTGTCCGTTCAACGAGGCGAATGCCGTCACGCGAATGAGGGCGCCTTCGAGCTCGCGGATGTTGCGCTCGATGCGGCTGGCGATCAGCTCCAGGACGTCGTGCGGCACGTCGAGTCGATCCATCCGAGCCTTCTTGCTCAGAATGGCGATCCGCGTCTCGAGCTCCGGTGGCTGGACGTCGGTGATCAGGCCCCACTCGAAGCGGGTACGCAGCCGCTCCTCGAGGGTCGCCAACTGTTTGGGTGGTCGGTCGGACGAGACGACGATCTGCTTGTTGGCGTTGTGCAGCGTGTTGAAGGTGTGGAAGAACTCTTCCTGGATACCTTCCTTGCCCTCGATGAACTGAATGTCGTCGACCAGCAGTACGTCGGTCTCCCGGTAGCGGCGCTTGAACGCCACCTTGCGGTCGTCACGGAGACTGTTGATGAAGTCGTTGGTGAATTCCTCGGTGGAGACGTACTTCACGCGCATGCCCGGGAACAGGCGCTGCGCGTAGTGCCCGGCCGCGTGCAGCAGGTGCGTCTTGCCCAGGCCCGATGCCCCCCACACGAACAACGGGTTGTACGCCCGGGCGGGTGCTTCGGCGATGGCGACCGCGGCGGCGTGCGCGAACCGGTTGGAGGCGCCGATCACGAACGTGTCGAAGGTGTACTTCGAGTTGAGGCTGTTGGCACCCGACGACGGTGGCGTCGACTCCGGTGGTTTGGTGAAGTACGTCGGCCACGAGTTCTGGACGCTGGCGAGGGCTTCCCGCTCGTCGTCCACTTCCTCGTAATCGGCGGTCTCGGAGTCCGACGGCTCGTCGTCTCTGCTGGTCAGGACGCGGCGCCGGTACGTAGGGGAACTGACGGCATCGGGATACGTCGAGCGCTCGGTTTCGAGCTTCTCGTCCTCGGGAGCGGAGATACGAACGCCGAGACCTTCGACACCCTGTCCCAGATGACGCCCCAGGGCTCCCAGGATGGGTTCGCGCAGGTCGCGTTCGATCGCTTCCTGAGCGAAGGTCGACGGGACGGCGAGCAGAGCGAAGCCCTGAGTCAACGTGAGCGGTTTGACCAGCGCGAGCCAGGCCTTCTGGCCCTTGGTCAGCGGCGACCCACTGTGTCGGTCGGACGTCAGCTCCGCGACTACCTCGGGCCAGATGCGCGCAAGCGCATCCGGATCGTCGTTCACGTCGATCCCTCCGTCGTCGAGCTTGTAGGTCTCGCCGGACTCCGACAACCGATTCGGTGCGGCGTTTCGAACCCGCGCAACCGCGTCGTCGGATAGCGTCGTCGATCGTGCGCCTCCGCGGCCGAGACAAGGGTCCTTCGGTGGACCCCGCAAGGTACGAATATGCCACCTGAACTGTGTTTCCACACAATTATCCACAGGTGTGGATAAACGACACCGATGTGAGCCCAACCGTCACCGAGTGGCGTGGTAGTACGTATACGACAGTCTGACCTGCGGCGATAGCCGTTGTCAGTCGTTCGATCGCAGCAACGACCAGTTGCGCGGTGCCGCGGAGCGACAGATATTGTCGACTCTTCGGCCCGTCCGAGGTCTCGTCGTCCGTGGCCTGTGTATGAATCGACGGATCGGTCGATGTCGAGCGAGTTTGACCACCGGTGACTCGATCAGTACTCTCGAACAGTCACCCAATAGCGAGGTGGCCGATGCTTGCTGGCTGCTCACAGTCTGTCTTCACTCGGATTTCTCGCTCGGGAGGCTAGCGAGTTCATCCGAACTCGCTGAGAACCTTCACAGCAGGCGCCGACAGATCGGCGTCTTCGAATCTCGAGGAGTGTTGACCGTGGCCAAGGGCAAGCGGACGTTCCAGCCGAACAATCGCCGCCGCGCGCGCGTTCATGGCTTCCGTCTTCGTATGCGTACCCGTGCGGGTCGTGCAATCGTTTCCGCACGTCGCGGCAAGGGCCGCAAAGAACTCACAGCCTGATAACCGTTCGTCCGAAGCTTGGAGCTCGGGATGCTTCCTGAGCCGAATCGGCTGCATCGCGCACGTGACTTCACCGTGGTGATGCGTCGAGGACGCCGAATGGGTAGATCGGACCTGGTCGTACACGCAGTTGCGCGTCACGAGCAGGACATCGCATCCACCGTTCATGGGCCACGTTTCGGATTGATCGTCAGCAAGGCAGTCGGGCCGGCCGTAACTCGTCATCGAGTTGCGCGCCGGCTTCGGCATATCTGTGCCGAGGTTATCGACGGGCTCGCGGTGAACATCGACGTGGTCATTCGAGCACTTCCAGGTGCTGCGCACGCATCCTCGGCAGATCTACACGTTCAACTGCGTTCAGGTTTGAAGAAGCTCGGTCTACTCGAAGCTCCGAAGGGTCCGCCGTCATGACATTCATGGGCAACCTTCGTTCCATTCCTGCTCGAACTCTCGTCTACTGCATCGTGTTGTACCGGACCTATGTGTCCCCGATGCGGCCCCCTACCTGTCGCTTCTCCCCCACCTGCAGTGAATACGCCATCGAGGCGCTCCAGGTGCACGGGATGCCGAAGGGCTCGCTCCTGGCAGTCGTCCGCCTCCTCAAATGTGCTCCCTGGCACTCTGGAGGCTGGGACCCGGTGCCCGAACCCGGTAGGTGGCGCGCAACCGTCACCGAGCTGACCGAAACCGAAGAACACCACGATCTCCTGCGAGTGGAAGAACAGAGGAGTACATAGAGCCGTGCTCGACTTCATTTACTACCCGGTTGCCTGGATTCTCTGGGTGTGGCACAAGGTGTTCGGCTTTGTGTTCCAGGATCCCAGCAATGGCTTCGCCTGGGCATTGTCCGTCGTCTTCCTCGTCTTCACCCTCCGGCTGATCCTGTACAAGCCCTTCGTCAAGCAGGTCCGCACGACGCGGCAGATGCAGGAGCTGCAGCCGCAGATCAAGGCGCTGCAGAAGAAGTACGGCAAAGACAAGCAAAAAATGGCCGTCGAGATGCAGAAGCTGCAGAAGGAACACGGCTTCAACCCACTGATGGGCTGCCTCCCCGTGCTGGCACAGGCACCCGTCTTCATCGGCCTGTTCCACGTGCTTCGCTCGTTCAACCGCACCGGCACCGGTTTCGGTCAGCTCGGGCTGACGCCCGAAGAGAATCGTGAGCTGTCGAACTACGCGTTCAACGTGTCCGATGTGCAGTCGTTCCTCGATGCTCGTCTGTTCGGTGCACCGATCTCGGCGTGGATCACGATGCCGCAGGATCAGCTCAACGCCTTCGCTGTGGGTCCGGGAGCAACAATTCCGTCCACATGGGTCATCGCGGCCGTATCGATCCCACTGATGATCATCGCGGCGATCATGACGCACCTGAACTCACGTGCGTCGGTCGCACGTCAGAGCGCTGCCGCAGCAGCAAACCCGCAGTCCGCGATCATGAACAAGCTTGCGCTGTACGTGTTCCCGCTCGGTGTCCTCGTCTTCGGCGCATTGCTTCCGATCGCCATCCTGCTGTACTGGGTCAGCAACAACACCTGGACCTATGCGCAGCAGCACCTGGTGTTCGGCAAGATCGACAAGGAAGAGGCCGCCAAGGTAGCGGCCGCCGTCGAGAAGCGCTCGGAGAATGCGCCCAAGCCAGGAGTGAAGCCGGTCTCGACCACCAAGCCCAAGCCCGGTGCTCGGCCGAAGCTCTCGAAGATGGCACCGACGGATGACGAATCCACTACCGATACTGCAAGTACCGGGACGGAATCTTCATCAGGGTCTACCACGCCGAACAAACCGCGACCGCAGGCGAACAGGAACAAGTCGACCAAGCGCAAGCGGCGCTGACCGACACGTCGAGAGAAGGACGAACATGGCAGCGCACGCCGAAGAAGCACAGAACGACGAAGTACGGAACGCAGCAGCTGGGGATGGAGTGGGTGACGTGATGGTCGAGACCGATCAGGTGAGTGCCGTCGAGACGGAGTCCGACGACGAAGCTACCGTCGACGACGCCGTGCAGAAGACGCCGTCGGCTCCCACGAGTGTCGATGACGTTGCGGACTCGAACGACGATTCGGATGAGGACGACGAAGACGACGAGGATTATTTGGTCGAGGAAGGCGAAATCGCCGGCGACTACCTCGAGCAGCTTTTGGACGTGCTCGACTTCGACGGAGACATCGACCTCGACGTCGAGGGTGATCGCGCGATCGTCAGCATCGACGGCGGGGACGATCTCGCCAAGCTCGTCGGTCGCAAGGGCGAGGTACTCGACGCTCTGCAGGAACTCACGCGTCTGGCTGTGCAGCAGTCGACGGGCGAGCGCAGCAAGCTGATGCTCGACGTCGCCGGGTGGCGTGCCAAGCGACGCACCGAGCTCGGGAACCTGGGTGCCGAAGCAGCACGTCGAGTACTCGAATCCGGAGAGCGTGAAGAACTGACTCCGATGACTCCGTTCGAGCGCAAGATTGTGCACGACGCAGTCGCCAAGATCGACGGCGTTGCGAGCGAGAGCACCGGCGTCGAACCCGCTCGACGGGTAGTCGTCGTCAAGGCATAGCGACACTTTCGATAAGCGATGGCCCCCACTTCGGTGGGGGCCATCGTCGTTTGTGTTGAAAGCTCGGGCTTGAATTGCATGGATGTAATTTGCCTTGGGCGTTAGCGATCGGATGGGCTCCGAGAGCGAAAAATAATGGGCCCATCGGGTATCGGGCGTTTTCGTCACTGTGACGGGTGGTTGCAGGGCGGCTCTGTCCGTGATTCCACGTGACGGACGATGTTTCACGTGAAACGAACGCTGAGGCAGATGTCGATCAATAGGTCGAGGCGGCTCCCCCCTTTCCGGCGGTCATATCCACGCCGATCACGCGACCGGATCGCGGCCCCGTTTCGTCGACGGCCGATGATCGAGGAATGCTTCACAGCTCGGCGAGGTCGAGAGTCTCAACCAACTCTTGGACCCCAGCCGATTGCCAGTAGCCAAGACCACCCATTGTGCATACGTTCAGATTCGACCGCTCAGTTCTGTCGGCATCACGCACGCGGGTGCGCAGTTCCAAGTTCCGAGGAAGGAATCAAGTCACGGTGGGACCGCGGACTATCCGACCGTCGGTTCGCTTGCCGCGATGCGCGCCCGCGGCGAGCACATAGTCACCGTGGCCCCTTGCGCGACGATATGACAGGCGGGCCTCGGTGTAGCGGGCGGGCACACCGGGCTAGTTCATGACCTCAAACTCTGCTGTCGGGCCGGGAGAAGGTGTACTCCTCACTTGCCGAGCCGGTGTTGGATGAAGACGTGAGCCGATCGACGGACGGTGGGTTGTGACCGTGCTGTGCGTGCTGCGCGAACTCCTGGAGGCATGAGGTGTAGCGGGATCCGTCTGGGTGAATTCTGTGATGACCTTGTTCTGGACTGCGACGGCGGAGTGTCCGGCGCGGTGACGTCGCAGGTTAGGTCGAATGAGCATGGGTGGTTCACCATGGCGTGACGTGTGGCGGCCGGCAGTTTCGTAGTCACCTTCGGTCGCTTCACGCTCAGCGGGACTCGATACACCAGCATCGGATCGCGAATGTCTGCGAACGCAGGATCACCCATCGTGGGTGCGCCCCGGCGTCGCATCATGGACACGACGGTCGCGTAGGGAGAACCTCTTCCCCCCGGGTGACTTACGAGGGGTGCGGACGCGTGAGCGTGTTTCACGTGAAACAGTCGGGTTACTGGCCGGTCGCAACCTATCGAGACTGGGCTCGATTGGACTGATGCCGGCTCGCCCTATGCTTCCGACCCCAATTGCTCGAGGAGGGATCGACGTCGCCGCTCTCGATCGCCGTGCAGGCGTCGTCCTCGAATTGCGTCTGCGGGTGATGTGGTCCAACCGATCGGAGGCAACCGACGGTCGCCTGCGAATCTGACGTCCAGATTGATCGTCGGCAAGACCCGTTGTGGAACTTGGTGCCGTGCCCGACTGACGGTCATCGACACTACGGTGACGTCGACGGCGAACGTGACCCGCAGAGAGTCGGATCGTGTTTCACGTGAAACACGATCTAGGGCACGATCCTGCCGTCGCAGCGTCCAACGGTCTTGAATACGCTCCGGCCGGTGCTCACGACATTCGGTGGGCCCGGCCCGAGGAGCATTCCGAACCGGGCGTCGATCTTGCGACCGGTCGACCGGTGCTCGCGACAGCCGGCGCTAGGCGGGCGCGAGGAGCAGTCCGAGCCGCGCGACATTTAGCGACAGTTCAAACGATGCCCGCAGCTGTCCAGTTGTATCCGAAAGCGTGGGCACGCCGATCGCCGACGACGCCACGGCGGGTGCTCGCAACATCCGGTCCCAACGAGGGGGTGTGGGGTCGGTTTCGAGCTGGGTGCTGTGGGGCCAGGCGGCGCCCGGGAATGAACGTGACGCCTAGTGGGCTCGGTCGAGGCAACATCGATTGCGGTGTCAGTCGGGGACGAATCTGCCGACGCTGTCCGACCAGAGCGAGCTGCCCGGTTTCACGTAAAACGGCGGGGGGCGCGCCCGACAGCACGGACACGGCTATCAGAGTTACGACTCGTCTCGACGAAGTGGTTGCTCAAACCCTGGGTGGGATGGACGGATGCACTTCAGTGAACGCAGTCCTCAACGCCGTCCTTGGGGTGGCCTCATCGGATCGCCGGATTCTGTTGGACCCGTGATGGCGGTCGGGTCAGTGTGCCGGTGGGGTGCTTCCCTCGGCGAGCTCGCCGAGTGCCTATGGAGCAAGGGTCAAAGGCGCGCCCGTGCCGAGGACCCACGACGGCAGTGGGCGTAGGGCGGCGATGTACTTGGAGTCCTCAGCCTGACGTGTCCTTATCGGATGGGCGACGGGAACGGCTCCTGTACCGGATGGGTCTGGCCGTACGGGCATCTCGTCCACCATCGCCGGGACGGGAAGTCCTAGTCGATATCACTTGGTGCGCGAGTTCTTTGGAGGGTGCTGAGGACCGTGGGTCGGTCGCTCGAAGTACACGCAACTGTCGCGTCCCCAGCCGTCGGACCCTGGCACGGTTTCACGTGAAACACCGACGTACTCAACAACGGCGAAGTGTTGGGAAAGATGAACCGTCGAATCGGGAGCGGGCGCGCGGACGGCGGTCCGGCTGTGCTCGGCCCATCGAATCGGGACTCCAACTCCCGGAACCTCGCGATCTTAGCAACTTACAGAGGTGTCGTTTGGCGATCCGTGCCCGAGCACGGGATGATGTTTCACGTGGAACAAGAAGCGTCGGATAGCACCGAGTTGATGGCCGTCGCCGAGCAGATGTTCGGAGATCGACTGGATCTCGCTCGGAGATATCACGAGTCCTTGGCTACCGCCGGAGTCGAACGGGGGCTGATCGGTCCACGCGAAGTTCCGCGACTCTGGGAGCGGCATATCCTCAATTGCGCCGCGATCGGCGAGCTCATCGACGAGGGCGAGACTGTGGTCGACATCGGCAGCGGTGCTGGCCTTCCCGGCATCCCTCTTGCCATCGCTCGACCGGATCTTCGGGTGACGCTCGTCGAGCCTCTTCTTCGGAGAACCGTCTATCTGGCCGAGTTCATCGACGAGCACGATCTCAACGTGTTGGTCGTACGCGGGCGGGCCGAACAGCCCGGCGTGAAGAAGGAAGCCGGCGGTGCGGATGTCGTCACGTCGAGGGCTGTGGCCCCGCTGGAGAAGCTCGCCAAATGGTCTCTCCCCCTCGTTCACGAACGCGGCCGGATGCTCGCGTTGAAGGGTTCCAGCGCGAGTGAAGAGATCGAACGCGACAGGACTTCCCTCACCCGTATGGGTGCTGGCAAGCTGGAGGTCGTGGAGTGCGGTGTCGGTCTTCTCCCGACACCCACCATCGTCGTCAGGGCAGTCCGTGAGCCGCGGCGGCTCAGTCGCCACTGATGATCGATTGCGGGAATCGCCCCGCGCCGTTTGTATCGAACGTAGAACACATTCAGTTCCGCACTAAGGAGCACATATGTCGGGTGGGTCGGATCCCGCTGTTTCACGTGAAACAGAGTCCAAGAAGAAGTCGTCGAACGCAGCCGCCAACAAGGCGGGGGTGACGAGTGGCTTCGAGTACACCAACTCGATTTCGACCGACGACACCCCGATCGGGGCCGCCGCGCACCGGGCCAGTCAGGTCCTTCACCCGGGATCAGTGACGTTGCCCAAGCCGGCGAAGCGCCGCATGCTGACGATTGCGAATCAGAAGGGTGGCGTCGGCAAGACCACGACGGCGGTCAACCTCGCAGCCGCACTCGCGCTCCAGGGCCTGACGGTCTTGGTGGTGGATCTGGACCCTCAGGGCAACGCCAGCACGGCACTGGGCGTCGAACATCATTCCGGTGTGCCGTCGAGCTACGAGGTGCTCATCGGCGAAGTGAAGGCCAAAGATGCGATCCAGCAGAGCCCGCACAGTGAGCGGTTGTTCTGCATCCCGGCAACGATCGACCTTGCGGGCGCGGAGATCGAATTGGTCTCGATGGTGGCCCGGGAAGGACGCCTCAAGACGGCGTTGTCGGTCGAGGAGTTGGCCGGACTCGACGCCGATTTCATCCTCATCGATTGCCCACCGTCACTTGGTCTGCTGACAGTCAATGCCCTTGTGGCGGCCACCGAAGTGCTGATTCCCATTCAATGCGAGTACTACGCACTGGAGGGTGTGGGGCAGCTGCTTCGAAACATCGAGCTGGTTCAGTCCCATCTCAATCCTGAATTGCACGTCTCGACCGTCATCCTCACGATGTACGACGGCCGCACCAAACTGGCCGATCAGGTCGCCGAGGAAGTGCGCAAGCACTTCGGTGATGCCGTGCTGCGTGCCGTGATTCCGCGCAGTGTGAAGGTCTCCGAGGCACCGGGGTATGGCATGACGGTGTTGGATTACGACCCGGGTTCGCGTGGAGCAATGAGTTACTTGGACGCCGGACGAGAGCTCGCTGCTCGCTCGGCCGGCATAGACGCACGAAAGAAGTAGGACATGAGTCAAGCACGTAAGGGCGGTCTGGGGCGCGGACTCGCGTCGCTTATCCCCACGGGCCCCGATGCCGGACCGCGCCTCGGTAATGCAGCAGCCGACGTCATCATCGGTGCCGACCGCAACGCCAAGGACAAGCCGGACACGTCGACGAAGCCCAAGCGGGCAGCGGCGTCCGACGACACCACAGAGACAGCAACGGCACCTGCTCCGACGCCGCCGGTGTTGAACGGGGACGACCTCTCCCCTGTCGGTGCCGTGTATCGGGAGATCTCGCCGGAGCGAATCGAGGCTAATCCCAAGCAGCCGAGGCACGTCTTCGACGACGAATCCCTTGCCGAATTGGTGCACTCGATTCGCGAATTCGGCCTCATGCAGCCGATCGTGGTGCGCCTCGTATCCGGTTCTGCAGCTGCAGGAGATGCCAAGTATCAACTCGTCATGGGCGAGCGGCGGTGGCGCGCGAGCCAGGAAGCGGGCCTGGATAAGATCCCCGCGATCGTCCGGGAAACCGCAGACGACGCAATGCTGCGCGACGCACTGCTCGAAAACATCCATCGCGTACAGCTCAATCCCCTCGAAGAGGCGGCCGCATATCAGCAGCTGCTCGAGGAATTCGATGTCACGCACGAGGAGCTCGCGGCAAAGATCGGACGGTCACGTCCCGTCGTGACCAACATGATCCGTCTGCTGAAGCTGCCGATTCCGGTACAGAGACGTGTCGCAGCCGGTGTTCTGTCGGCGGGACATGCACGCGCACTGCTGTCATTGGACGCGGGATCGGATGCACAGGAATCGCTGGCTGCGCGCATCGTGGCCGAGGGTCTCTCGGTTCGAGCGACGGAAGAAGCCGTCACTCTCGCCAATCGCGAGGACGGTAAGTCCCCCGAACCGGCGGCGAAGCGCAAGCCGATCCAGATGCCGGGCCTTCAGGATGTGGCCGATCGCCTCTCGGATTCGTTCGATACGAGGGTGACAGTGAGTCTGGGTAAGCGAAAGGGCAAGATCGTCGTCGAATTCGGGTCGGTCGACGACCTTCAGAGAATCGTCGAGATGATGGAAGCTCAGAAGAAAAAGTAGCCGCGTTTTTTCAGGACCAGTCATACCAGGGCGTAACGTCACTGTGACGTATATCGACGACGAGTGGTCCCGAAAACGGCAAAATGGATCGAAAACTATTGTGATGCATTAGGTTTCGAGGATCTTCCCCGATCACCAGGTAGCGCGACCCCGTCGCCTATCCTGGTCGAGGAGAGAATCGGCTCCCCACCGAGAATCGAGCGGTGGAACGACTGCACGGAGGCTGAGGTACGCGGTGTCGGCGATGGTGACCGGAGTGACCCTCGGCTCGTTCGAACATCTGCCGGCACATTCTCGGCGGTGTAGCTTCTGGGTCCTCGATCCCACGTCCGACGGCGCGGCAGTGGACCTCGAATTCGAGAACGAGGTGTGGCTGTCGACGATCATGCTCGAGTGGGGATCGTGCGGACAGCTGTTGTCCGTGGACGGCGACACGATCGGGTGTGCGCTGTACTGCCCGCCCCGCGCAGTTCCTCGGGCGTCGACCTTCCCTACTTCGCCCGTCAGTCCCGACGCGGTCCTACTGACCCAGCTTCGTATCGATTCCCCGGCCGATGCGGATCTGCATTCGGCAACCCTGATTCAGGCCGTGGTCGGCGATCTCGTCAATCGTGGTGTTCGTGCCTTGGAGGCCTTCGGCATTCGCCACAATGCGGACGACGCGTCACCGGCAATTCCCAACGCGACGGCACATGCGACGTGCTCGGCTGCGACATGCATGATCGACGCCGACTTTCTGGAGAAGGTCGGCTTCGAGGTGGTGGCACCGCATCACAGGTTCCCGAGACTCCGCCTCGAATTGGATCGCGATCACGGGTGGAAACAGGATGTCGAATCGGCGCTCGAGCAATTGCTGGTGGCGGCGAGTATCTCGGTGGTCGACATCGAACAGAAGTCGACGGTCGGAGCTCGCTGAACGACGGCTCCGACCGGTGGCGCGGGGGCGCCGTCGATCAGGGGCGGTCGGCGGCTGCGAGTTCCTCGGCCAGTAGTTCAGCGAACGTGAACGTGCCGGTCGGTTGGTCGTCCTGACCCAGGAGGTACAACCGCTTGACGGCGATCAGGATTGCCTCGGCAATGATGTCGCGGAATCGCGGATCGCTCAGTACTTCGACGTCGGATTCGTTGGTGAGGTAGCCGAGGTCTATCTGGATGGTCGGCATGTTGGTGAGCCGCAACAGATCCCACGTGCGGCCGTGACTGCGGCAATCGAGAAGTGGTGTGCGAGCAACGATTTCGCGTTGCACGTAGCTGGTGAGGACCTGGCCGATCATCGAGGTGGATCCGTGCGAGTTACCGAAGTGGAAGCTGGCCACTCCGTTGGCCACAGGACTGGTGCTCGACGCGCAGCGCAGCGAGATCATCAGATCTGCGCCCCAGGCGTTGGCGGTTTCCGCGCGGTCGGCCACCGACGGGTTGGTTCCCCGTGCACGAGAGAGGAACGTTTCCATTCCGGTCGCCGCCATTCGGCCTTCGAGACGACTGGCCAGATCCCACAGAATTTCCGATTCGGAGACGCGTCCGAATGTGCCGTCGACGATGCGGCCGGTGTCGGCACCACCGAGATCGGGGTCGATGACGATTCGCTTACCCGTCAGCTGTGGGCCGGATTTGCGTACGAGTTCTTCTTCGCTCATCGCGTGGGGCGATCCACCGGTGACACGGGTTCCGAGGAGGTCGAGCGAACGCAGTGTCGCCGGGCCGCAGATACCGTCGGGTGCCAGACCGATCTCGCGTTGAAATGAAGACAGGCCCTCGTGCGTCTTCGGTCCGAAGAAGCCGTCGACGCGCTCGTTGTAGAAACCGAGGTCCTGCAGGCGTGTCTGCAGGGTGGCGACGTCGTCGCCGTACAGCGGAGCGGACAGCTGGTAGATCAGCGTGCGGGCACCGAGGTGGTAGGACGCTTCTTTGAGGGCGCGGTACGTGGCCGGTCCGACGACGCCGTCGACCAGTAAGCCACGATGCTGCTGGAACGCGCGGACGGCACCGTCGAGGGCCCGGTCGAACACCGATCCCGGGGCCGTCCAGTGGCCGTCGTCCATCGGGCCGGGCGGAACCACGGCCTCGTGGAGGAAACCGAGTGCCGAGAGAGTGCCGCGGACCTCGGCGACGGCGGGTCCGGAATCGCCGTGACTGAGCTCCTGCATCCTGGAAAAACCCTCTCGATCGTCCTGACGGTCAACACGCACTTCGATGCGCTGATGTGCCGACGCAAGCATCGGCACATCAGATGATTGTCGCAGAAAGACAGGCTTCTGCGGCAATCCACACCAAGCGTGGGTGAGTCAGATAACGCCTTCGAGGTCCTTGAGCAGCGCGGCCTTGCCCTTTGCGCCGACGATCTGCTTGACCGGCTTGCCACCCTGGAACAGGATCAGCGTCGGGATGGACATGACCTTGAAGTCCCGAGCCGCCTGCGGGTTGGCATCGATGTCGAGCTTGGCGATGGTCAGCTTGTCCTTGTGCTCGGCAGCGATCTCCTCGAGAACGGGAGCAACCATCTTGCACGGGCCGCACCAGGTGGCCCAGAAGTCGACCAGCACGGGCTTCTCGCTGGTCAGAACGTCGTCGACGAACGACGCGTCGGTGATGGTGACTGTGCTCTTGTCTTCGGACATGTGAATCTCCTCGGTGTGGGTCTGCAAACAGGTGGTGGGGCTACCGGTCAGGCGTTGACGGCGTCGACCGGCTGATCGGCGTGCTCGAGTGTGTTGGTGGTGATGTCGCCCTGCTCGGCCAGCCAACGCTCGGCGTCGATGGATGCGGTGCAGCCGGTACCCGCAGCGGTGATGGCCTGCTGGTAGACGTGATCGACGAGGTCGCCGGCAGCGAACACCCCTTCGACCGAGGTGGCCGACGTGGGCGATGCGATCTTGACGTAGCCGGCATCGTCGAGTTCGACCTGGCCCTTGACCAGTTCGCTGCGAGGATCATGGCCGATCGCCACGAACATCCCGGTGACGTCCAGAGTCGTCTTCTCGCCGGTGACTGCATGTTCCAGAGACAGGCCGGTGACGCTGGTGTCGCCGAGCACTTCGAGAACCTTGGTGTCGGTGAGGAAACGAATCTTCTCGTTCTTCTTGGCGCGCTCGAGCATGATGCGCGACGCGCGGAACTCGCTGCGGCGGTGCACGATCGTCACGCTGCGGGCGAAGCGCGTGAGGAAGGTTGCCTCCTCCATTGCCGAGTCGCCGCCGCCGATGACGGCGATATCCTGGTCGCGGAAGAAGAACCCGTCGCAGGTGGCGCATGCGCTGACGCCGCGTCCGAGGAGCTTCTCTTCACCGGGAATGGAGAGGTACCGAGCGGCTGCACCCATCGCGAGAATGATCGCGCGAGCTCGGTAGGTCTCGCCGCCCGCCGAGACAGTCTTGATCGGCCCGGTCAACTCGAGCTCCTCGACGTCCTCGGTGCGGATGTCGGCACCGAAACGTTGCGCCTGTTCGCGCATCTGTTCCATCAGATCGGGGCCCATGATGCCCTCGCGGAAACCGGGGAAGTTCTCGACCTCGGTCGTCGTCATCAAGGCACCGCCGAACTGGGTTCCCTCGAACAGGATGGGCTCCAGCTCTGCGCGGGCCGCGTAGACACCGGCGGTGTATCCGGCCGGTCCCGAGCCGACGATGATGAGATCGTGAACCTTGGGGGTACTCAATGCAGACCTTCCGATCTTGTGCGGCGTGTTCTTGGCGTCGACGCGAAAGTGCACTGAGCACTGCCTATCGACGTACATCTGGTCAACACCACCCTAGAGGCAGTTGTTCCCCGGTGAGAGATGTGTCAGCCGATATCGCGACGCGTGAGGACGTCGGGATTGCCGCCGCGGCAATCGTTGCCTACTGCCAGAGCGATGAACTGCGCCGGCCCGGCCCCGGCGAGGACGAGGAGAGTTCCCTGTCGGCCTTCGATTCGAACCTGACTGGATCCGAGAACGGTGGCGGCGGGGTCCACGCCGTTGGCGTCGAGACACGCGGCCAGGTCTGCCGGATCCGACAGGCTGCCGGAGTCTCGTTTACCGATGACGGTGAACGCGACGTTCGAGTCGAGATCGGTGGAATCGAGAACGAGGGACGAGTCGGGTGGCGTGGTCCCCGGCTCGGCTACGACGGGATCCGACGTGCCCGGGCTGTGCAGGACGGCGGCGAAGGTGACCGAGCCACCCGCGAGAAGTGCTGCAGCAGCGGCAATTCCGACGATGGCATGCCGGCGTGTACGCGCGCTACGTGGAGGTCTGCGAAGCGGAAGGACGTCGGCGGTACGGTCCGATGACGTCGGGTCGGCCAGGGTCTCGAGGGTGCGATCGATCTGCCGGGCGACGTCGGCGGGAACGGGCATCGTGCCGTTCGGATCCTCGCCCAACTCGTGCAGCCGAGCGGTGACGGTGTCCAGTGTCGCCAGTACTCGCATCGCCTCGGCGTCGGCACGCACCAACGGCCACAGCCGACTGCTGACGTCCTCGGGTAGTGCATCTGCATGCAGATCGGCCAGCAACTCGGGTGAGAACGGGGCACCGGGTAGAGCGTCGGTGTTCGACGACACGTTCCTGCCTCCCTTCGCCGAGTCTTCTTTCCCTCTCACACGGTTTAGACGCGAGGGGTCTAGATTCGGTTCCCTGCGTCCTTGAGGTATGCGAGCTGCGTCGACAACTTGAGTCTGCCGCGAGCGCATCGACTCTTCACGGTACCGGTGGGAACCCCCAGCAACGCTGCGGCGTCGGCCACCGAGTAGCCCTCCATGTCCACGACGACCACCGCCGCTCGCTGGTCGGGCGGCAGCGTCATCAGGGCCTGTCGGACGAGGATGCTCGTCTCGGATTCGGAGATTCGGTCCCGAGGCGACACCGGTTCGTGACTCTCGTTCTCGCTCAACGGAACCGACGGACGTGCCTTGTTTCGGCGAATGCGATCGAGGCACGCGTTGACGACGATCTTGTGCAACCAACTGCGGACTGCAGCGTCCGCGCGAAACGACCCGGCCGTTCGATGCGCGGAGAGCAACGCCTCCTGCAACGCGTCGGATGCGTCCTCGGGTGTGTAGCTCGTGCGGCGTGCCGTGAGCCACAGGTGTTCCTGATGGCGATGGATCAACGTGGCGAATGCGGTGGGCTCACCGGCTGCATGAGCAGCCAACAATTCCGCATCCGTGCGCTCCCCCAGCGCCGAATCGATACGTTCGGTCATACGAAAACGGCTCCCCCCGTGTTAACGCATTGGGGGGAGCCTAGGCCATCGATACCGCGAAGTACGAAACGAACGCGATTTGCCTCTGTATCGCCGGTTTTACGTGTCGAAACCGATCCCGGAGATCGAGGTAGCGATGCGGCCACCCTGCTCTCCGAGGGTGGTGATCCACACCAGGACGTTGCCGGTGGGTTCGGTGCCGTCGAGTGCGATATCGGTGCGGCCGTTCTGCAGAGTGGCTTCACCGAGGAGCGTGGTGTCGCCGAGGCTCGGGGAATCGTTGGGAGCGGACCTGATCTCGACGACCGTTCCCGGCGACGTCGATTCGATCCACGCGTTCTTCAACGTCGACGACGGGATGGTGACGAGCAGTCCGACACCGTTCTTCAGCGCCGGGAACTGCTGGAAGTAGGAGTCGGTGGTCCAGGCCGTGCTGGGGTTGTTGTCGATCACGTTCGATGCCGTACCCGGGTTGTCTGCAGAACCCTGCGGCGAGAAGACGCTGACATCGCTCATCGCGACGGGTCCACCCGTCGGCGCCGGGGGCGCAGCGGTGTCGCCGGCCGGCGGTGCGGCAGCCGGGGTCGTCAGCCCGAACTCCTGGCTGTCCAGCGGTGCATCGGTGTTGTCGCCCGCGATAGAGGTGAACAACCAGTAGCCGGCGAACGCCAGAATCAGCACCGTCAGAGCGCCGAGAACGGCGATGGCGATGTTGGTTCGCGTCGACTTCGCCTTCTCGGCGGCCAGCTCTTCCGGGTCTGCGAGCGAGTGACCGCTGGCTCCCGGGGCACGCTGGCCCAGTCGCAGTGCCGGCATCAGGTCGGTCTTGTCGTTGACCACCGCGGCCTGATCGAGAACGTGCTGCACCGTCGCGGCGGTGCGAATGCCACTGTTCTGCTCGAGCGCTCGTACCGCGACGGCAGAGATCTCGAACGGAACGTCGGGGCGAATTTCGCGAGGCTCGCGCGGCGCACCCTTGTCGTCCCGATCGGCCGGACGCATGCCGCCGACGCTGCGCAGGGATGCCGCGTCACCGGGAACGACGGCTTCTCCGGTGGTGTCCGACAACGGCCAGCGTGCAGTGATCAGGGCGTAGAGCATGGCACCGAGACCACGGACGTCCGAACTGGAGTCGGCGTCCGCCAGAGTCGCGGGAAACGCCAGGACGGCGTTGCCGCTGGTACTGATGCGTACGCGATCGGGGTGGTCGATCGACAGTGCGCCGCCGCTTCGGTGCGCAGCCTCGGCCGCGGCGGCCAGGACCTTGATCGCACGGGCGGCGCCGGTGGGGGCAGGAACCGTATCGGCCATCTCGCGCAGCGAGCGACCGGGAGTCCACTCGGCGACGACGATGCCGCCGGAGCTACCGCGCACCACGTCGAGCACCCGGGCGAGGCCGGGAGAGTTGATCCGACCGAGGCGCAGCGTCCGGGACAGGATTGCCTGCGGGCCCTGAGTGCGGTCGTTGGGTGACGCCGTGGACTGCTGATCGGCGTCGACGAACGTCAACGCGACCTCGCGGTCGAGCTTGACGTCGTGGGCCTGCCAGAACTTCAGCCCGCGAGCTCCACCGTGCGGTGCCAACAGGCGGTAGCGTCCGCCGGCCACCGACGCACCGGGAATCAGTGTCGGTCCGCGAAGGGTGCGCCCGGGGGCGTCCGCGGTGGACTGGTCCTCGGCTGGTTTTTCGGCAGCTTTGTCCGTCGTCGGCTTCGGTGCTACTGGTTTGTCGACTGCCGCCGATTTCTTCGTCGCGTCCACCGGCGTGCTGTCGATCTTCGGCTCGGCCTTGCTCGCGTCGTCGACCGGCAGCTTCGCCTTCGAGATGGAGACGGTCTTGTCCGACGGCTTGGCGGCCAGCGCTGCCTTGGAGATCGCGATCGTCTGATCCTTGGGAGCGGACGCTTTGGTTTCCTTCTTCTCGGTGGCCTCGGCACTCGATGCAGCCGACGACTCAGGCGTGCTGGGTGTGCTCGGCTTCTCCGAAGAATCAGATGCTTTCGGGTCCGGTGTCTTCGACTCGGGTGTTTTCGACGACGCAGCAGACTCGGCCTTCACGGGCTCGGTGCGGTCCTGGGTGTCGACTTCGACTCCGCCGCTCGTTCGGTCGGCTTCGTTTGCTGGAGACTGTGCCGGCCCCCCAGCAACATCGTCGTCGGTCACTGTTACTCCTTCAGGCGAATATGCCCCGTGTTGTTCTACAAGCGGTCGACCTGCAGGGGCGTCTGCCCCCGGGTGCCGTTGACCAGGGTACGGGAGTCGATCCCGCGCAGTGTCCCATGTGGGCTCGGTTCGAATAACAGGAATCACGCTGGTTTCCGCGGCAGCCGGATCCGGCACCGAACCGGACGTCACAGGCTCGGGCGGGGCCGACCGTCCGAGGACCCGGCGGACGAGCCGGCTCAACGCGACGGTGACGGCCAGTACTTCGGGAATCTTGCCGAACCACAGGATGGAGAACGTGATGCCGAGCATGATGACGGCGTCCATCGCGACGCGCACGAAGTTGCCGATCCAGCCGTTCGCCATGGCGTCGAATCCGACGATCCGGTCGATGGCGAGCATGGCTGCGCCGCCGGCCAGCGAGGCGATGAGAACCAGCCAGACAGTCTTCCCGACGTTGGCCATCCGCAGGTTGCCGAGGCTCTTGTGCAGCAGGTATCCGCCGATGACGGCACCTGCGGTGTAGCCGAGGCCGGTCGCGGTGCCGAGGAGCAGCACCACCTGCTCGGGATCGGATGCGACGATCGGCGCGAGCAATGACAGGCCGATCTTGACGGCGGTGATGCCGAGCACGATCCACGTCGGAGTCCAGGCCTGCTCGCGGGCGTAGAACACGCGCAGGTGGATCAGGACCAGGGCGTACGGGATAAGGGAGAACGCGGACCAGCTCACGGCCTCACCGAGCCGGTTGGCGTCGGGCGCAAACTTGCCGAACCCGTACAGCGCCTCGCCCACCCACGGCCCCGCGAAGGTCAGGAACACGACGATCGGGACCATCGCGACCATCGTCAATCGGGTGGCGACGGAGAGATCGTCGACGACCGAGGGCGTGTCACCGTTGGCGGCATTACGACTGAGTCGAGGCATGATCGCCGTCAGAACCGTGACGCCGAGAATGCCGTACGGCAGCTGCAGCACGATCCAGGCCTGGGAATAGATCGTGGGGCTCGCGTCGTCGGCTCCCGACGAGATGTTGGTGGCGACGATCAGACCGATCTGACTGATGACGACATAGAGCACGATCGCCGCCGCCATCGCGCCGAACTTCTTCAAGCGCGCGTCGAATCCCCACAGTGGGCGCAGGTCGATCTTCTCGCGGCGAAGCGCAGGGATCAACGCCAGCACCTGCGTGATGACACCGGTGGTGACGCCGAGGCCGATGATCAACAGCTGCGGGTTCGTCATGTCGACCGGGTTGACGGTGATCTCACCCGGCATCAGGAAGTAGATGCCGAACACCGCAAGTACCACGAGGTTGTTGAATACCGGTGCCCACGCACCGGGTTTGAAGTTCTGTCGGGTGTTGAGCACCGCGGTGAGCAAGCCGGAGAGCCCGTAGAACATCAGCGCCGGCAATACCAGATAGGTGAAGGCAATGGTCAGGTCCTCGTTGACCTTCGGATCACCGTTGAGCATCAGACGCGCCAGCAGCGGCGCAGCGATGGTTGCGGCCAACGCCACGGTGCCGAGCAGCGCGACCGCAATGGTGAAGAGGCGTCGGACGAAGTCACGTCCGCCGTCGGCGTCCTCTTGTTCTGCGCGTACCAGGACAGGAACGACGATCGCTCCGAGGACGGCACCGAGCACCAGCTCGGAGATCATGTTCGGCAGGATCGTCGAGACGGTGAACGCACTGGCCAGGCCGGCACCCAGGGTGGCCGTCATGGCTACTTGCTTGGCGAATCCGGTGATGCGGCTGACGAGGGTCGCCACCGCAATGGAACCGGAGGCGGCCAGCAACGACTTCTGAGGTCTGGGTTCGGACTGCGGTGGTGACTCGTTGCCGCCCGGTGGTGTCTGCGGCGGAGGGATGTTCCCCGACGGCGCGGCGGGTGGGTAGTCCTCGTCCCGGAACCGTGGGATGAGCTGAGTTGCGGAGTCGTCCGCTGCCGGTTGACCGTCGAGCGGGGGCGGCGCCGGATAGGAACGCATCTCGGGTCGCGGTTGTCGCTCCCAAGGGGCGGGGCGAGGGGGCGTCGTGCGCCGGAACACCTGCGCTGCGGGCATGCGTGACCGGGGCAGGTCGCCGTCGTACGGCACATTGCCTGTCATGGTCTCTCGTACCCTTCGTCGGCCGGGTCGGGTTGTCCTCGGAATCGGTGCCAGAGTCGTCGGCCTGCAAGCAACAGTAGGAGCGCGCCGGCGCAGGCGGTAATTATCGCGAGAGCTTGACCGTATGCGTTCGATCGAACCGACACCGTCGATACCTCGCCGAGCCGGGTGCCGTCGAGGGTGGTGACGGAGAAGTCGACCGACAGATTGCGTTTGTCGTCCACCTCGGCGGGCACGGTGATGGTGCGCGATCCGCGCGCCGGAAGTTGGGTCACCCCGACGTCGCTGATCGTCATCTCCGGTGGCGCGTCTACTCGGAGGAGCACGTTGACCGGCACCGGTAGGTCGTTGCGGGCCACGAGCAGCAGCGGACTCTGCTCGGAGGCCAGTGTGTAGACGCCGCCCGGGGCCAGCACGGTCACCGATCCGTAGACGGTGTCGAGTCCGACGCGGGTCGCGGTGAGACGGGTGCGTGCCATGGCCGCGGCGTCCTCGCCTTCGGCGCTGGCGCGACCCGCGGTCGACAGGGCGCGGAGCATGTCCTCCCGCAGCGGGGCGGTGTACAGGCGCGGAGTCAGTGCGGACTGGGGATCCTCGACCAGTGACTGCGCCAGGGTGTCCACGCGTGCGCTCTGTGTGCGCACCGTGTCGATGGCGGACGCATCGAGATCGGTCGGCACATCGATGCTGGTCACCGGGATGCCGGTGGGGGGCTCGGTGATCAGGCCGGGCAGCGGACGAGGCGTCGCCAGGCCCGAACGCAACAGCGAGGACACCGTCGACAGGATTGCCGACGGTTCGTCTCCTCCCGCGGTCCAGTACTGCGGCGGTGCGACGGTCACCGTGCGGCCGGGTCGATCGGCACCGACGAGGGCGTGGAAATTGATGGCACCGAGGGCGTCCTGCAGCCGTGCGGTGCGAGAGTCGGTGCCCAGGTCGAAGCGTTGATTCGCCGGGGTCAAGGCCGGGGTCGACGGGGTCGTCCCGACGCCGGCCAGTGCCGCGGTGGTCGCCGAGTCGTAGTGGGTGGCGGCCAAGGTGCCGGTCGGATCGGCGGCGGTCGGCGCGGTATCGGTGGACACCAGCAGAGATGTCGGCGACGACGTGGGTGGGCTGATGCTGTTGTCGGCGACGAGGACGGTCCCGGTTCCCGACGATCTCAGCGCGTCCGCAGCGCCCGCGTCGACGCCGCCGGTGGGACTCCAGGTGAAACCGCGTAACGAGCTGATGCCGAGGATGCCGTCGACGATGTCGGCCGGGGCGGCGACAGCGCTGCTGAGCAGCGAGGAATCACCGATGTCGGCGACGGCGGCGAGGTCGGCCTGAGCGAACGGTAGGGCCGTCACGCACGTGTTCGACGCCAGTGCCTCGAGCCGCGTCAACCACTGGGCTGCGGCCCCGCTGCCGGAGCCCTCCCGCGCGGAGCTGGCCGGATCGGCCGGGTTGTCGACGACGAGGTAGCCGCGGGTCATGTTCGAGACGGTGACCAGCAGGTCGGGGTCGATGCCGATGCACAGGCTCGACGCCAGTTTGCCGTCGGGATCGAGACCGGGCTGCGTCGCGAATTCCAGGGCTTTGAGCAGGGTGTCGAGCCGACCACCGGCGGCGAGCTGGGTCGCCAGGTCGTCGTCGATCAAACGCACTCGATCGTCGATGGAACCGGGGATTCCGGCCGCGAGACGGGGAATGTCGGCGAGTGGCCACAACACCGTCATCGCTACGGGATTCCGGGTGTTGGGGGGTAGCGGCATCGCGTCGGGCGCTGCGGGGTCGAGTTGACCGGGATTCCGCGGCAGTCCCACGACGGGTAGCAGGAAGCGAGCGTCGTCGAGTCGAGCCGTCCCGCCGTACTCGGGGGTTCCGTTGACGTTGAGAAGTAGGGGGTAAACGCCGGGAGCGTCGATCCCGAGGGAGGGCTCGGTACTGCTTCGTAGCTGCATCGACAGATCGAACTGGCGGCTCTGGTCCTTCTCCAGCGACTCCGCGACCGTGACGAAAGTCCCGACGCGGTCGAATCTTTCCTGGTCGAGGGTGAGCGAGGTCCGCAGACCGGACGTCGTGTCGATGGCCGCCGCACCCTGTAGGCGAACGCTGACGTCGTCGACGCGTCGATCGCCGGTGTTCTTCACCGTCGCGCGAACCGTGACGAACGGATCGCTGCTGGTGGTGACCGTCGAGGGGGCGACGGTATCGATGCTCAGCGTCAGGAACGGATCGCCGGACTGCGTCATCGGGGTATCGGGGACGGCGCTGGTGGTCCCGCTGGTGTCCCCGGCGGAATCTGGCTGCGCCGCGGCAGTAGGGAGCTGTTGGGGTACCAGTGCTGCGGTACCGACGGCCGGCGCTGCAGCGAGGAAAAACGAGGTCAATGCGGCGGCAGCGACCTTCCGGGCCCGCACGATCACTTCCCGCCGGGCGTGGGTGCGTTCGTGTCGCCGCCGGTTGTGTGCTCGCCGTTCATGTCTTCGATCAGGCGGGTGGCGATAGCGGCGAGTTTGCGTTCGTCGGCGTAGGCGAGTCGGGACGGCAGTTCGCTCAGCGGTACCCAGGCGACTTCGGTGACTTCGAGATCCTCGTCGGACAGTTCACCGCCCATGAAGCGGAGGAGATAGTGGTGAACGGTCTTGTGGACGCGTCGGCCTTCGGTGACGAACCAGTAGTCGATGCTTCCCAGTGACGCCAGGACGGTGCCGCGGATGCCGGTTTCCTCGGCGACCTCGCGCATGGCTGTTTGCTCGGCGGTTTCGCCCTGCTCGATGTGCCCCTTGGGCAAGGACCAGAGCAAGCGTCCGCGCCGGTCGGTGCGGCCGATCAGGGCTGCGCAGCGGGTGGCAGGCGGGCCGTCGAGGCCGTCGACCACGAGGCCTCCGGCAGAGGTCTCTCGGACGGTCCGCAGTTTGGGTGCTTCGGTGTCGGCGCGTGCTTGACGCCGCCGCGGGTTGCGGCGGCTCCTGTTCGCACGTTCGGCAGCAGACACCCGATCCATACTAGTTGCCTCGACGCACCGCTCCGGGGTGCCGCACCGTGGCCGATGGCCGAGACGATCCGGTCGGTACTGCGCCAGTAGGCTCTTTCACCGTGGCCGATCAGTCCCTGTCTTCCGTTTCCCCCGAGCACACCGATGCCCGTCGGGAAAGATTGTTGGCTGCTGCTGCGGTGACGTTGCGTGAACTCGAGCCGGTACTGACCCCCCTCGGCTCGTTGTTCGCTGCCGCGGGCCACGAGCTCTACCTCGTCGGTGGGTCCGTTCGGGACGCGGTCCTCGGTCGTCTGGGAACCGATCTGGATTTCACCACCGACGCCAGGCCCGAGGTCGTCCAGACGCTGCTGTCCGGGTGGGCGGACCATCAGTGGGATACGGGCATCGCGTTCGGAACGATCAGTGCGGCCAAGGACGGCCAGCAGATCGAGATCACGACGTTCCGCACCGATTCCTACGACCAGGTCTCGCGTAACCCCGAGGTGCAGTACGGCAGCAGCCTCGAAGAAGATCTGATCCGACGCGATTTCACCGTCAACGCCATGGCCGTGCGGTTGGGCGCCGACGGCGTGCAGGAGTTCGTCGATCCGCTCGGCGGCATGGACGCGTTGCTCGAGGGCGTGCTCGATACCCCGTCGGCACCGGAAACATCGTTCGGTGACGATCCGCTGCGGATGCTGCGCGCGGCTCGATTCGTGTCGCAACTCGGCTTCTCGTTGCTGCCGCGGGTGCACAACGCCATCGTCGACATGGCCGACCAGATCGACCGCATCACCGCCGAGCGCATTCAGGTGGAGCTGGACAAGCTGATTCTCGGTGCCCACCCGATCGAGGGCATCGACGTGATGTGCGAGACCGGTCTGGCTCAGCGCATCATTCCCGAGGTGCCGAACATGAAGCTCGAGATCGACGAGCATCATCAGCACAAGGACGTGTACTGGCATTCGTTGACGGTGCTGAAGCAGGCCATCGATCTCGAGGACGGCGACCCCGATCTCATATTGCGTTGGGCCGCACTGCTGCACGACATCGGCAAGCCCGACACCAAGCGTAACGAGCCCGGCGGCGGCGTCAGCTTTCATCACCACGAGGTCGTGGGCGCCAAGATGGTGCGGAAGCGTATGCGCGCGTTGAAGTATTCGAAGAAGATGATCGAGGACGTCTCGCATCTGGTGTTCCTGCATCTGCGATTCCACGGGTACGGCAAGGGTCAGTGGACCGACTCGGCGGTGCGCCGCTACGCCACCGATGCCGGCGAGCTACTGCCCAAGTTGCACAAGCTGGTTCGAGCCGACTCGACCACCAGGAACAAGCGTCGAGCTGCGATGCTGCAGGCCACCTACGACGATCTCGAAGAACGCATCGCCCGCATCGCGGAGCAGGAGGACCTGGCTCGGGTTCGGCCCGACCTCGACGGCAACGCGATCATGGAGCTGCTCGACATCCCCGCCGGTCCCGACGTGGGCAAGGCATGGAAGTACCTGAAGGAACTGCGCCTCGATCGAGGACCACTCTCGCGTGAGGACGCCGAGGCGGCGCTGCTCGAGTGGTGGCCGACGCAGTAGCGCGTCCCGCGCACGTGCGCGGAACTTCGTAGCCCACTACGAGTTTCCACTCACGACGAGCGAAGCTCGGCCTTGACGAGATAGACGTTGTAGCTGTCCCACTCCGAGACGGTGAAGTACAGCTCGTTCGCCGTCGACCACGGATGAATGAAGCCGCCGTAGGTCTTGGGGTACTCGGCGGTGTCGATCAGGGTGCTCGGGGCGGTCCACTCGCCCTGCGGTGAATTTGCTTCGCGCAGAAC
This sequence comes from Rhodococcus sp. NPDC077669, assembly GCF_040686915.1. Classification (NCBI taxonomy): domain Bacteria; kingdom Bacillati; phylum Actinomycetota; class Actinomycetes; order Mycobacteriales; family Nocardiaceae; genus Rhodococcus; species Rhodococcus sp. NPDC077669. The sequence goes on from NZ_JBFBMD010000003.1 coordinate 118,223, forward strand.
GATATCGCCGCGTAACGGATCCAGATACGTCATCCGCCAGAGGCCTCGGGCGTCGTCGTGATGAACCGACAGTTCCCCGGCCATACCGTCGGCGATGGGGGTGGCTTCGTTCGATCCGACGGGAGCCCAGGTGCCGTTCACCCAGTACTGGTAGGCGGTCTTGTTCAGTACGTCCGCTTTCGGGACGCGTGCCAGGCCGACCTGGCCGGCGCGACCGTTGACGGTGCCGAACATGTACACGTACTCCCCCGCCGGGACCATCGTCGACACCTGGAACTTGGAGAACCCGAAGACGTTGTCCCACTTGGCATGCTCGTCCTTGACCCAGGTGGAACCGTTGTCGTCGGAATAGGCGATGCCGCCGTAGTTGGTCCACCACATGCCGGGGATCGTGCTCCACCGCCGGATGGACATGTACGACATGTACTGCCGGTCGTCGATCGCGAACCCGGACGTGGGGATGACGGTGGTCTCCCAATTCTTGATCTTGCGCGAGGGTAGTAATTCGGCTGCGTGACAGCGGGAATCCTGCACCATCGAGTCCAGGGTCATACCGTCGGACAGGTCGGTGTCGGTGCTGTGTCCCAGTACGTTCGACCGCCAATCGTCTCCGCCGACCACACCGAATTCCCAACCCTTGCCGAAGGAATCGCCGAAAACGACGGCGACCTCGCCCGGTTTGCTCTCCCACATGATGCCGAGGTCGGTGCCGTCGACCTGCCAGCGCTTGTCGGTGCGGTTCTCCGATCCCGGTCCGGTCAGCTGCGAGACCACCTCGACGTGTTTGAGGGCCGGTGCCACCGGCGGTACCGTCGTCGGCCCGGACTCCGCCGCGGTCACGGCGGGTGCCGGCGGCGGGGTTCCCGGAGTTCCACCGGGGCCGGGAATCGGGATGGGAAGGGTCTCGGGCTGCGGGTCGATCTCGATGCGAGGGAACGGGAGATGGTCTGCCGAGCCGGTGGTGGGCGAGTCCGTGGCGTCGGTGAGGTCGGGGCAGGGGTCCGCGCACGGGTCGGCCGACGGCTCGGCCTGGACACGGGTGTTGTTCGGCGGCGGGTCGGGCACCGGCACGAGTTCGATCGACGGATACGGCACGGGGATCACCACACGATCCGGCAACGGCGGCAGCTGCGGCGGATTTCCGGGCCCGACGGGCTCTGGTGGGTAGTCCTTGGGGTCGAATCCGGTTTCTCCACAGGAATTCACCGGCGGCGGCGGGGCCGCGTACGCGGGGGGTGCGGAAAGAACGGCTGTACCTGCGGCAACCGCGATGATGCAGCCGAGCGACGTCGTGCGGCCATGCATGCGGTGCCCCCGTGTTGTCCGACGAAACCTAGCGGTCCGATACGGGAAGATACACCACGTCAGCGCGGTGCGCGCCTCGTGTTGAGTACCGCTGCGACGAAGCCGACGGCGTAGATTCCTGCTCCGACGAACACCAGCGCGTGCGCAGTGGGATCCTGGCTCAGCTCCGTGGCGTCGGGGCCGACGGCGAATGCGGCCGCGGCGAGGGCGCCGACGAACGCGACGTTGAACACGGTGTCCTGCAACGCGAAGACTCGTCCGCGATGCGCGTCGTCGATCTCGATCTGCATGGCCGCGTCCCCACTGAGTTTGACGGTCTGCCCGGCGATCCCGAGGAGAAAAGCTCCGAGCAGCAGACTGGTCTGGGTGAGGCCGGAGACGGCACCCACCTGAGCGGCGATGGCCAGGACGAGGGCCGTGGCGATGGTGCGAGTGCGGCCGAACCGCGGGACGGCGAACGGGGCGATGACGGCGGCGAGGAACATTCCGGTGGCCGTTGCTCCGACGGCAATGCCGAAGCCGGCGAGGCCGCCGGGCAGGGAACTCTGCGTGCTCTCCCGCAGCACCAGCACCATGATGAGGGTGTTGATGCCGAACACGATGCGGTGTGCCCCGATGCCGATCATCGCGGTGGTCACGCCCGGGGACCGCCACACCGCCAGGGCACCCGATTTCAGGCCGGCGGCAACATCTTTCAGCGGGTTGCCGGGCCGATCGTCCGTATCGGGGCCGAGAGACCGCGGCGCGAACCGTCCGGCCGCAACTGCACCGACCATCGAGCCGGTCGCGGCCAGCCCGACGGCGACACCCGAACCGAGATCCCCCGCTCCGACGGCACCGATCACTGCGACCGCCAGTCCCGCACCGGCCGCCGCGAAACCGGAGCCGACGGTGGCCAGTACCGAGTTCATCGGCACCAGCCACGATTGCCGCACCACATGCGGCAACGATGCCGACGCGCCCGCGAGGACGAACCGACTGAGCCCGACGGTGGCCAGAGCCAACAGCAGCAGCGGCGTGGCGTCGACCCCGGCACACAGAAGCCCGGCGGTAGCGGTGATGAGAACGATGCGAACGATATTGGCCCACAACAGAACCGATCGACGATCCCAGCGGTCCAACAGCGCACCTGCGAACGGGCCCACCAACGAGTAGGGCACGAGCAGAACAGCGAAACCGGCGGCGATCTCGGCGGGGTTGGTGGCGCGTTCGGGATTGAACAGGATGGCACCGCTCAATGCGGCTTGGAACAATCCATCACCGAACTGGCCGGCGAAACGAACAGTGGTGAGCTTGCCGACGCCCGGGGACTCACGTAGGCGGGTACGAAAGGAGGCGTCGTTCACCGACGGGACTCTATCCCGCGTCGGTCACACCGATACGGCGGGCTTGTCTGCCTTCCACCACGCGATCGTGGCGGCTGTGCCGTCGGCGAGCGGGGTGGGCTCGAGGCCGAGAACGCGCTCGCTGTGGCTCGAATCGAGGATGTAGGGGTAGCGGAACTGGTACAGGGTGTCCCCCAGCTCTTTCATCGGACCGGAAACGAGCCCCAGTGCTCGCATGACCCAAGCCGGCACGACACCGATCTTCGGGGTCGGCAAGTGCGCTGCAGCGGAATACATCTCGATCATCTCCCGCTGAGTCACCGCGGGGGCGGTCGGTGCATGCAGGACGGTGTTCCACGTGGACGGTCGTGCGGCCGCGACGATCATCGCGGCTGCGAAATCCGGCACATACGTGAAGGAATGGGGTAGGTTCGCGGCCCCGATCACCCGAATGGTCTTACCGGCGAGCACATTGGCGACCACACGTTCTCCCATGTGCGAGACGAGCACCCTTGGGCCGTAGAAGTCGGATGCCGCGATGCTGACGGTGGGGGTCGAGTGAGCGTCGCGTGCGGCCAGGAGTTCGGTGCGCACACCCAGCTTGCGGAACGTGGCGTTTCTGGGCGAGTCCTCGCGAATGGGCCCGTCGACCCGGCCGTAGGCGTAGAGACTTTCGGGGAACACGACGACCGTGCCCGCGGCCGCGTCGAGCACACGCCGTTCCATCGCCTCGAGCTTGTCGCGCCACACCGTGTTCTCGTAGGCGGCGTGGGTGCAGTGATAGATGGCGGTTGCTCCGTCGACGTGCGCGCGGAGGTCGTCGGACTCGATGTCGACCGATCGCCGTTCGATGTTCGGATGCTGTGGCCCGCTGCCGGATCGAGTGAGGATCCGCACCGTATGTCCCTGCGCAGCAAGCTGTTCGGCGATCGTCCAGCCGACGGGTCCGGCACCGGTGACGACGTGAAGTTCTGACATGGCTACTCCGTTTCGGTAAACGAGAGCGGTGCTCTCTGATGTATCGAGTGTGCACCTCTGCTCGGAGAAAAACAAGAGCAGTGCTCTCGCAAAAGAGCGGCAGTTACAGTAGCGAGCATGGCGAGCACTCCGCGTACCCGAGCCCGCGCCCAGACTCTGAGCGACATCACCCGCATCGGACGCGAGCACCTGGCCGCAGACGGTGCTGCGGCCCTGTCGCTACGCGCGGTCGCCCGAGATCTGGGCGTCGTCTCCTCGGCGGTGTATCGCTACGTCTCGAGCCGGGACGAACTACTGACCTTGCTCGTCGTCGACGCATATTCCGAGCTGGGCGACGAAGTCGACGCGGCCGTCGACGCGGCGGACGGCCCCGCCGACAAGTTCCGGGCGTTGAGCCGGGCGGTGCGTCGATGGGGACTGCGCGAGCCGGCCCGGTACGCGCTGCTCTTCGGCAGCCCCGTACCCGGCTACCACGCGCCCGCCGAACAGACCACCGGCCCGGGGACCAGGGTGATCACCACATTGGTAGCAGTCCTGCAGTCGGCCTGGGATATCCGCCGCCCGGACATCGAATCGGCACCCATCGAGTTGGCGTCGCTGCACGCAAGTTTCGAGGACATCCGCGCCCAGATGGACATGGACCTGCCCGACGAGCTCATCGCATTGGGCGTGATGGTGTGGGCGTCACTGTTCGGCGCGATCAACTTCGACGTGTTCGATCAGTACGGCGCGACGACGTTTGCCGACCGGGACGCGTTGTTCGAGTTCCAGTTGGGGATTCTGACCAAGATTGCCGGGCTCGAGTAGGACCGAGGACTGGCCGTCGTGCTTGTGCCACATCCGGCGGTGTGCGGTGCCACAATGGCTGATGTGGCAGCGCATGCGGAGGAACCCGAGGACCGGACGGCGTCGGCACTGCACGATGTTCGTCCCGGCAGTCTGCTGGTGTCGTCCATCGAACTCGTGGAGCCCACGTTTCGGCGCACCGTCATCTACATCATCGAACACAACGACGCGGGCAGTCTCGGCGTCGTGATCAACCGCCCCAGTGAGACCGCGGTGCAGAACGTGCTGCCCGATTGGTCCGAGCTCGCCGCGAAGCCGCGGGCCCTGTACGTCGGTGGTCCGGTCAAGCGTGATTCGGCACTGTGTCTGGCCACGCTGCGCACCGGTGCGTCGATCGACGGGGTCGCCGGTCTGCGCCGAGTCGACGGCCGGGTGGTGATGGTAGATCTGGATTCCGACCCCGCAGACATCGCGCAGTACGTGGAGGGTGTGCGCATCTTCGCCGGGTACTCGGGGTGGACGTTCGGGCAGCTCGAAGGTGAACTGGACCGAGAAGACTGGATCGTGTTGTCGGCCTTGGCTTCCGACGTGATCGGTCCGCCGCGCGTCGACCTGTGGGCGCAGGTTCTGCGTCGTCAGCCGATGCCGTTGGCGCTGTTGGCGTCCCACCCGATCGACGTCGAACGGAACTGAGAGCGGCTGCGCCGCACGTGCGCGGAACTTCGTAGCAGGGGTCGAGTTTCCACTCACGACCCAGGACACAACCTAGTGCGAAAAAGCCCGCGCGGTCGAGTGTCCGCCCGATTTCAGACCGTCGATCACCTCGTCGATGGCGATGCACAGCATGCGGCCGAGGTCTGCGCTGAAGCCCTCGCGGACGACGATTCTGAGTACGGCGACGTCGGTGGCGTTGTCGGGCATCGTGTACGCCGGCACCTGCCAGCCGCGGGCACGCAGTTCGTGGGACACGTCGAACACGGTGAACTCGCAGTGCTCTTTCAGCATGAACGACAGGACCGGGATGGCCGATCCGTCGGTGATCACGTCGATGTCTGGATGTCCCGCGAGATGAGTGCTGACGCGAACTGCGGTGTCGCGCAGTGCTCTCATGATGTCGGTGTAGCCGGACCGGCCCAGGCGCAGAAAATTGTAGTACTGGCCGATGACCTGATTGCCCGGCCTCGAGAAGTTCAGCGTGAAGGTGGGCATGTCGCCGCCGAGGTAGTTCACGCGGAACACGAGATCCTCGGGCAAGTCTTCCTTGGTCCGCCAGATGGCGAATCCGATTCCCGGATAGGTCAATCCGTACTTGTGTCCGCTGGCGTTGATGGACTTGACCCGAGGCAGACGGAAGTCCCATTCGAGCTCCGGGTACAAGAACGGTACGACGAAACCACCGCTGGCCGCGTCGACGTGAACCGGTACGTCGGGTCCACCGCCGCCGACGATCTCGTCGAGGACGGCGCAGATTTCCTGTACCGGTTCGAGTTCACCGGTGAACGTGGTGCCGAGAATCGCCACGACGCCGATGGTGTTCTCGTCCACCGCGTCCCGAACCTGTTCCGGGGTGATGACGTAGCGACCGCGCTCGACGGGCAGGTACTTGGGTTCGACGTCGAAGTAGCGACAGAATTTCTCCCACACCACCTGGACATTGCTGCCCAACACCAGGTTCGGGGTTCCTGTCCCGGCGCCCTTCGCCCGCCAGCGCCACTTGAGCGCCAACCCCGCCAGCATGACTGCTTCACTGGAGCCGATGGTCGAGACGCCGGTGGCCGACGACGGGTCCTCGCGGTCGAGGCCGGGTGCGTGGAACAGGTCGGCGACGATGTTGACGCAGCGTTCTTCGATGGCCGCGGTGGACGGGTACTCGTCCTTGTCGATCATGTTCTTGTCGAACGTTTCCGCCATCAGCTTTTCGGCCTGCGGATCCATCCAGGTGGTGACGAACGTCGCCAGGTTGAGGCGTGAGCTGCCGTCGAGCATCAGTTCGTCGTGGATGTAGCGGTAGGCGGCGTCTGGGTCGAGTTGATTCTCGGGGAGTCGCAGTGCGGGTACAGGATCGGTGGCGAGCCGGCCGGTGTAGGCGGCAGAGACGACGCCGTCCGTGTGCAGTTTCCTGGGCATTGTCTTCTCCGATTTCTCGACTGACACCAACCTAGTCCGCGACGACCGCCGCCGGGCTCGGTTCCGGTCGACGCGCGAAATGCTGAGCGATGACGGTGCACACCATCAGTTGAATCTGATGGAACAGCAACAGCGGCAGGACGATCAACCCGATGGGTTGGCCGACGAACAGCACGGCGGCCATCGGCAGTCCGCTCGCCAGGCTCTTCTTGGATCCGCAGAACAGCAGCACCAGACGATCCTCGAGTGAGAAACCGAACCACTTGCCTGCGTACCAGGTGATCGTCAGAACGAGGGCGAGCAGCAGGATGCACACGGCGACGACGATGCCGATGCGCCACAGGGCGACCGAGGACCACACGTGTTGATTCATCGATGCGCTGAAGGCGGAAAAGACGACCAGCAGAATCGATCCCCGGTCGACGAGCTTCGTCGACGCGCTGTGGCGGGTCAGCCAGCCCGTCACCCAGGGTCGGAGCAACTGACCGACGGCGAACGGGAGCAGCAGCTGCGCAACGATGTCGAGGATCGAGCTGGGATCGATGCTCGCCGAACCAGTGGTGGTCATCAGCGCGAGCACCAGCAGCGGGGTGACGAACACGCCGAGGATGTTGGAGAACGACGCGCTCACCACGGCACCGGCCACGTTGCCTCGGGCGATGGAGGTGAAGGCGATCGAGGATTGGACGGTCGAGGGCACCAGGCAGAGGAACAGCATTCCGGTGTAGAGGTCCTCGCTGAGCAGACTCGATTCGAGGACCCTCAGGGCCAGGCCGAGCGCGGGGAACAGCAGGTACGTCGACGCCAGGATCACCGAGTGCAAGCGCCAGTGTTTGACGCCTTCCCAGGCGTCACGTGGGGACAGTCGCGCGCCGTAGATGAGGAACAGCAGCCCGATGGCGACGCGTGTCACCCAGCCGAGAACGTCCTCGGCGGTTCCCGACGCCGGGAAGATGCTCGCCAGCGCGGCGACCGCGAAGATGCTCAGCAGGAAGGGATCCAGGACGGTGTCCCGCAACGCTTTCACTCGGCCACTCAGTCCGCAGTGGTGGTGCGGGCACGGTCGGTGAGGGTGTTGAGCGTTCCCGCGATCGTGTCGGCGGCTACGGTTCCGATGGTCAGTCGATCACCGTTGGCGAAGGTGACGAATGCCGCCGGCCCGGCTTCGGTGGCGACGGCGTAGTTGCCGCGGCCCTTCGCTCGAAGACCCCACCCGCCGAAGTCCTTGGCCGGGTTCACCGTCCGCACCGAGGCACCGGTGATCTCGGCGATGTCGTAGTCGAATGCCGCCATTCCCAGGCTCGAGACGTAGAGACCGTCGCTGTCGATGTGCACGGTGAATCGCAGTAGGGACAGGATCAGGATGGTCAGCGGAACGAACAGAAAGATCGGCCACGGCGAATTCGAGAGGTAGCACGTCACGCCGGCTCCGGCCGCAGACAGCGCGATCACCGTGACTGCGGCGACGCGGCTCGCTCCGACGGGAACCACCAGCGGCAGTTCGAGGCCGCACCGAGGTAGGTCGGTGTGCAGGGGTGCGGTGGCGACGACGCGTTGGCGGTGATCCCGCAGGCGCGTCGCTCCGAACAGTCCGATGGCGAACCCGGCAACGGTACCGACGGCGATGGCCCAGCCGGGAATGGTGACGCTCTGCTCGGTGGGTAGGTCGAGTTCGCGTGCGAGGGTCGCGATCTCCAGCACGCCGATCGTCCCGACGACGGTGAGCCCGATGATCAGCATCGTCCGACGCATGATCAGCAGCACTCGGGCCAGGGCGGCCACCGCGCTCACACCGCCCCCGACCAACACGATGACGATGGCGACGGTCCAGGCGTTGGCGAGCGGATTGGAGAAGTCGTCCGGCTGGGTTCCGCTGAAGTGAGTCGCCACCTGGTCCGGCAGGCGACCCTCCCACAGATAGGCCAGGACGAGGCAGAGAGCGGCAACCGCGAGCGGGAGGACGACGCCGAAGACGACTCCGGCCGGATCGAAGGTGCGCAGACTCCTCTGTTTCATGCGCTCAGCTCGGCTGGCAGGCGTCCTTGAGGCTGCACGAGATGCACGATTGTCCGCATCCGTCGGCCTCGGCGGGTGCCGGCACTGCCGCGGCTGCGCGGGCACCGATGGATCCGCCGGCTGCGGCGATGAACAGCGCTGCAGCGAGGGCAACGACCACTCCGACGACCGCTGCGATGCCGCTCAGTGCGAGTGCGGCTACGCCGCCGATGGCCAGTACCAGCGCAGATGCGGCTGTGGTCGGGCCGGCGACACGGTTCGCGAGGACGAACGTCTCGTCGTCGCGCATTGCCTCGGGGGTACGGACACCGGCGAATCGATTGCGCGGGAGCCGGCCGAGCAGCGACAGGGCAGCGACAGCCCCGACGACGAGGGCGAGCACGAACAACACAACCGAGACGATGACCACCTGGCCAGGATACGGCGCAGCGAGGTCCTGGTACCAGGCGGGCCGCGTCACACTTTAGGCTGGTAGGTGTGACCGATTCCGTTGAAGCATCCACCGAGTCCGTTCCCGAGTACCGCTACACAGCCGAACTCGCCGGGCGCATCGAGGAGCAGTGGCAGGACCTGTGGGAATCGCAGGGCACCTTCGACGCGCCCAACCCGGTCGGAGCGCTCGCCGGAGACGTCCCCAAGGACAAGCTCTTCGTCCAGGACATGTTCCCGTACCCGTCGGGCAGCGGCCTGCATGTCGGGCACCCCCTGGGCTACATCGCCACCGATGTATTCGCGCGGTACCACCGCATGCAGGGACGCAACGTGCTGCACGCACTGGGCTACGACGCCTTCGGGCTGCCCGCCGAGCAGTACGCCGTGCAGACGGGTACGCATCCGCGCAGCACCACCGAGGACAACATCGTCAACATGCGACGCCAGTTGCGTCGGCTGGGTCTCGGGCACGATCGTCGACGGTCCCTGGCGACGACGGATGTCGACTTCTACCACTGGACGCAGTGGATCTTTCTGCAGATCTTCAATGCTTGGTTCGACGACGAGCTCGGCAAGGCGCGCCCCATCTCGGAGCTGGAGGCGGAATTCGCCTCGGGTGAGCGGACATTGGACGACGGCCGCTCCTGGGAGTCGCTGACCGTCGGTGAACGCCGCGAGGTGATCGACGGCTTCCGTTTGGTGTACGAGTCCAACTCGATGGTCAACTGGTGCCCTGGCCTGGGTACCGTGCTGGCCAACGAGGAGGTCACCGCCGACGGACGTAGCGATCGCGGCAACTTCCCGGTCTTCCGAAAGAACCTGCGCCAGTGGATGATGCGCATCACTGCGTACTCCGATCGGCTGGTCGACGACCTCGAATACCTGGATTGGCCCGAGAAGGTCAAGACCATGCAGCGCAACTGGATCGGACGCTCTCGCGGAGCGCAGGTCTCGTTCTCCGGGATCGAGGTGTTCACCACCCGCCCGGACACGCTGTTCGGTGCCACCTACGTGGTGCTGGCGCCCGAGCACGATCTGGTCGACGGCATGGTGGCCGAGCAGTGGCCTGCCGGAATTTCGGACAAGTGGACCGGCGGCGCCGCGACACCGGCCGAAGCCGTTGCCGCATACCGCGCGTCGATCGCCGCGAAGTCCGATCTCGAGCGGCAGGAGAACAAAGAGAAGACCGGCGTCTTCATCGGTGCGTACGCCGAGAACCCGGTCAACGGTGAGCAGGTGCCGGTGTTCATCGCCGATTACGTGCTGACCGGGTACGGCACCGGTGCCATCATGGCCGTTCCGGGCCACGACGCACGTGACTGGGAGTTCGCGACGGCATTCGATCTGCCTGTGCGCGAGGTCATCTCCGGCGGCGATGTCACCGAGGCGGCTTACGTCGGCGACGGTGAATTGGTGAACTCCGGTTTCCTCGACGGCCTGCCGGTGGACGAGGCCAAAGCCGCCGTCATTTCCCGACTGGAGTCGGAAGGCAAGGGCCGCGGCACAATTCAGTACAAGCTGCGCGACTGGCTCTTCGCGCGCCAGCGCTACTGGGGCGAGCCGTTCCCGATCGTCTGGGACGCCGAAGGCAACCCGCACGGACTGCCCGATTCTGCTCTGCCAGTGGAACTTCCCGAGATCGAGAACTACGCCCCGGTGTCGTTCGATCCTGACGACGCCAGCTCCGAGCCGTCCCCACCGCTGGCCAAGGCCGACGAGTGGGTCAACGTCGAACTCGATCTGGGCGACGGACTGCAGACCTACACCCGCGACACCAACGTGATGCCGCAGTGGGCCGGTAGCTCTTGGTACCAGCTGCGCTACGTCGACCCCACCAACTCCGAGGCCTTCGCAGACCCGGAGAACGAAAAGTACTGGGTGGGGCCGCGTCCCGAAATCCACGGACCCAACGATCCGGGCGGAGTGGATCTCTACGTCGGTGGCGTCGAGCATGCGGTGTTGCACCTGCTGTACTCGCGCTTCTGGCACAAGGTGCTGTTCGATCTGGGTCACGTCAGCTCCAGCGAGCCCTACCGACGCCTGTACAACCAGGGCTACATCCAGGCCTACGCGTACACCGATTCCCGCGGGGTCTACGTTCCTGCAGCCGAGGTCGTCGAACGCGACGGCGGCTACTTCTATCAGGACCAGCCCGTCAACCGTGAGTACGGCAAGATGGGTAAGTCGCTGAAGAACTCGGTCTCACCCGACGAGATCTTCGCCGAGTACGGTGCCGACACTCTGCGTGTCTACGAGATGTCGATGGGTCCGCTGGACACCTCACGCCCGTGGGCGACGAAGGACGTCGTCGGCGCGCAGCGTTTCCTGCAGCGCGTCTGGCGACTGGTACTCGACGAGGTGACCGGCGAGGTTCGCGTCACCGACGCCAAGCCCACCGAGGACACCCTGCGAGTGCTCAACCGGGTGATCGACGGTGTGCACGCGGATTACGCTGCGCTGCGCGACAATACGGCCGGTGCCAAGCTGATCGAGCTGACCAACCACATCACCAAGGCGTACCCCGACGGTGCCCCGCGCGGGGTGGTGGAGCCGTTGATCCTGATGCTCGCTCCTCTGGCACCGCACCTCGCCGAGGACCTGTGGGGCAGGCTCGGACACGAGAAGTCGTTGGCGCACGGGCCATTCCCGCGCGTGGAGAAGAAGTGGTTGGTCGCCGATACCGTCGACTACCCCATCCAGGTCAACGGCAAGGTCCGCAGCCGCATCACTGTGTCTGCCGATGCAACGAAGGACGACGTCGAGAAGACGGCATTGGAAGATGAGAAAATCGTGGCCCTGCTGGACGGGAAGGCCCCGACCAAGATCATCGTGATCCCTGGTCGCATGGTGAACATCGTTCTGAAGTAGCTCTCGCCTCCGCCGAACTCGAAGTTATGGATGAAAATCTTGCGATTTCCGTCCATAACTTCGATCTCGCGGGGGTTTAATTTGTTGCATGTCACCAGCTGGTAGAGGGTTTGCGTTGAGGCTGATTGCCTCCGTCGTGCTACTTCTCGGGTCCGCGACGCTCGTGAGTGTCCCTGTTGCACAAGCAGATCTGGGACCCGGCTCGCCGGTTCCAGCGGATGATCCGTTCTACGATTGGGACGGCGGCCTGGACGTCTCCCCGGGAACGGTGCTGCGGTCGAGGCCCATGACGTTCCGTACCCCCAGCCAGCCGACGCCGATCTCGGGGAGTCAGGTTCTCTACAGAACTACCGACCAGCAGGGTGACGGCGTCGTCACGGTCGCCACAGTGCTGCGGCCCTTGATCCCCGGGCCGACGCGGATCGTCTCGTACCACATGGCGTACGACGCCCTCGGCTCGCAATGCAATCCCTCGTACACCCTCAGTGGCGGGTCCACGAGTCCCATTGCCGGCGCGGAACAGGCGGTCATCGCCGGTTACCTCGCAGCCGGCTACACCGTCGTCGTGCCGGATTACGAGGGCGAGGAGCTCGAGTGGACGATCGGGCGGCAGTCGGGCTACGCAGCTCTGGACGGCGTTCGCGCGGCCCAATCCTTCCTGCAGGTTCCGTCGAGCACCCCCGTCGGGATGATCGGGTACTCCGGTGGATCCGTCCCGACGCAGTGGGGAGCCGAGATCGCTCCCGAGTACGCACCCGAGCTCAATCTCGTCGGAGTAGCGGCCGGCGGGCTACCGGTCGACCTGGCTCACAACCTGCCGTACGTCAGCGGTAACAGAGGGTGGGCGGGTGTCATCCCGGCACTGATCGTCGCCTACGAGCGTGCGTACGGACTCGACCTGAACAGTTTCATCTCCGACTACGGCTTCGAGGTTATCGATCAGGTCGATCAGGAGTGCATTGCCCAGTTCGCCGACGACTACCCGACGCTCACCGACGCATCGATGGTGAAGGCCCCGTACACCTCCCTGCTGGACGTACCCGAGGTGGTGGCGGCGATCGACGACAACATCATGGGCAGCCAGGGCACTCCGCGGACGCCGATGTTTCTGGCCGTCGGTCACGCCGATCCGATCGGCGACACCGTCATGATCACCGGCGACGTGCAGGGACTGGCGTACGGCTACTGCGGCCGGGGCGTGGATGTGCAGTACGCGCAGTACGACGGCCTGACGCACAGCGACGCCTTCCCGGTATTCGAGGCGCAGAGCCTGCAGTTCCTGACCGAACGGTTCAGCGGTGGGCCGACGCACAGCAACTGTGTGACGATCCCGCCTGGCAATGCCTTGACCCCGACTTCGTAGTTCTCTCAGATGGCCCCGAGATCGGCAGACAGCCAGTGTTCGGGGCGCAGGTAGAACACCACATTCTCCTCGTGCTCTCGGTTGGCCATCTCGAGGTAGCCGTCGACCTTCTCCGGGGGCAGGTAACGGGCTGCCATGGCTCGCAGCAGCTGCGGGGTGCTCGGCTCCTCTCGCGCCACGGGGCCCTCGACGCTGACGTAGCGGATCGTCGGATCGGACTGCTCGATCATCAGAGTGAATCGCCCTGCAGTCCTGATCAATTGGGCCTTCTTCGAGGTGGCACCGGTCAACACCCAGGCTTCACCGCCGGGGGTGTAGTCGTACCAGATCGGTACCGTCAGCGGGCCACGGTCCGCCCCGGCCGCTACCGAGAGGGCGGCGATATGCGATTCGGCCAGATACTCTTCGCGTTCTGTCTTCGACAGTGCCATGAATCAACCGTAAGACTTCCCCGGGCGAAGTTCCAGACCTGATTCGACGCCCAATGTGGCCTGATCCTGGTCCGCCGTGGACAGTGGAGGGATGCCGATCGCCGAGCCGAAGATTGCGGGTAGCCCCGTCGGTCGCCGAGTCGTGCTCGGCCTGGTGTCGGCCGGGGTCGCGGGCATCGTCGGTGGGGGCGCGGTGCAGAAGGGTCTCGCGTCGGTACTCGGGCCGATCGGTAACCACGATCCGACGGGACTGATCGGACTGATTCCCGTGGGCGACAACTTTCGCTTCTATTCGGTGACGCAGGGCGCGCCGCGCAAGGACGAGAACTCCTATGCCCTGACGGTGGGCGGTTCCGTCGACACACCGCGCACGTTCACTCTGCAGGACCTCCGCTCGATGCCGCAGACGTCGTTGGTGCGTGACTTCCAGTGCGTGACGGGATGGCGTGTACCGGAAGTTGCTTGGAGCGGAGTGCGATTGGCAGATATTCTCGATGCCGTCGGACCCACCGCGTCGGCGACGTCGTTGCGGTTCACCTCGTTCGACGGCACGTATACCGAGAGTCTGACGCTCGAGCAGGCGCGACGCGACGACGTACTGGTTGCGTTGACCATGCTCGACGGCCCCGTCACCCACGATCACGGAGGTCCGGTTCGGCTGTTCGTCGCTTCGATGTACGGCTACAAGAGCATCAAGTGGATCGGCGGAATCGAGTTGACGGACAACGTGGTTCCCGGATACTGGGAGAAACGTGGATACGACATCGATGCGTACGTCGGCGAGTCGAACGGACGTCGAGATGACCCCACGAGCTGACGACCGCGCACGGTTCGACCGAGTCGAGCGGTACGTGCACTGGACAGTCGGGGTCTTGGTGATCGTGTGCATGGTGACCGCTGCGATTCTGTACATCGGGTCGCTCGCGGTGCTGGTCGGCAATCGCCCGGTGGTGGAGTTCGTGCACGTGTGGTCGGGCTTTCTGTTGCCGATTCCGTTGATTCTCGGTGCGGTCTCACGCAGCTATCGCACGGACCTCGGCCGTCTCAACAGATTTGTCGCCGACGACTGGAAGTGGTTGCGCTCCAAAGCACGTCGACTCGGGGCGGTGGGGGTCGGGAAATTCAACGCGGGTCAGAAGCTCAACGGCGCGCTCAGCGGCGGGTCGATTCTGGTGCTCCTCGGTACCGGCGTCGTCATGTACTTCTCGGCGTGGAGTCCACTGCAATGGCGTATCGGTGCAACATTCGTACACGACTGGTTCGCCCTGGGATTCGGGCTACTCGTCGTCGGACACATCACGTACGCGTGGAAAGACACCGAGGCCATGCGCGGAATGACACAGGGTGCCGTGACCAGGGAGTGGGCAGAGCACGAGCATCCGGAGTGGTGACAACAGTTCTGTCCAGCGTCCTCACCGCGGCCGTATCGCAACACCGGGCATCAGTATTCGCAGGACACCCTGCGCCACTTCGGTTGCGGACTCCGCAGGACGCGTCAGGCAGCGGAAGAGAATGTTGTTGGTCAACATGATTGCGGCTTCGAGTGCCGGTGCGTCGTCGCTGAACACGCCGCTTTCACGTCCGCGTTCGAGGATGGGGACCACAGCGGACGGGAGGTAGAGGTTTTCGATGACCGTCGTGATGGTGCTCGGTTGATGGAACTGTTCGAAGCTCAGCGCGAGCAGCATGCCCGAGCTCATGGCTCGATTGTCGATGACGAACTCGCCCAACGAAACCAACGTGCGTTGCAGTGCGGTGGCGGGGTCGACTCCGAGGCGTTCGTCGGCGCGACGCAGCCGGAGCACACGGTCGAATTCGGGCTTCAGCGCCGCAACGATGATGTCGACCTTGCTCGGAAACAGTCGTCGAAGGTCTTCTACGCGGATCTTCGCCGCCGCCGCGATGTCGGCCAGGGTGACCAGGAAGTAGCCGTTGTCGACGAACAGAGTTTCGGTCGCCGCGATCACGTCGGCCTCGAGGTCGGGCCGCAGAGCATCCGAGATTTCGCCCGGATCGGGTTGGGCAACGGTGCGGTCGGAATGCAGTGGGTCTATGGCCCACTGGAGAATCGAGTTGGTGGCCGATGCAACGTCGTCGGAGGACACCGAGCCCGGCGTGAGCACCTCCCGGAGCGCCAGCCCGTCGAGCAGAGCCCCGACGACCGCCGAGAGGTTTGTCAGCGACAGTGGTTGGCGCAACGATCCGCCGTGAGCCTGCACCGCTTGACCGATGATGGATCGCAGGTCGGTGTCGAAGCACTCGAACTCGGGGATGACGGCCTTTCGGGCACCGTTGTGGTCGGCAGCTAGCAGCACTGCGACGAGGCGACGTCGCATGAGACCGGACGTGAGGTCGTCGAACAGGGCCGACACCGGAGCTTTCACGTCCTGCGTGCCGGTAGGAGCAGCCGTGCCGGTGTAATCGAGTGTGAGGTGGTCGAGGAGGTCTTCGACGAAAGCTTCCTTGCCGCCGGACCCGCCGCCGCGAGAGTTACCGGGGTACGTGTTGTGGAAAGTTTGGTGCGACAGCCCCGCGCGTTCGACGACGGCCGAGATCGAGAGCGAACGCGCAAGATCGGTCGTGTCCATCTCACCGAGCAGGCGATATCCGGCCTGAAGGAACTGCTCCCGTGGGAGTGATTTCTGGTTCACCGACTACCGCCCTCGTCCACCTGCGCCGCATTGTTTGGATCTTGAACTATAGCAACTGGATGGTCCGGATCCCGCTGTTTAGTTTGAACTAAAGCATGGTGTAGCCGGATATGCTTTCTGGAGTAAAGCCTCGAATAAGCTTGTGTTGCATGGAGTTCGGCAACCGTGGTCAGATTCAGACCGGCCCGTAGGCCGATTGCATGAGGAGGCCAAGATGGTAGCGACGAATCATCGACCCCAACTTTATTCGCGAGTCTCGGCGTCGAACGGCGTCCGCTCTCCACTCGCTACCAGGACCGGCGGAGCAAGGCCCACACCTGCGCCTACGCGGGCTGTGCGGGTGTACACCTCACCGGGCCTGACCGCGCGTGAGATCACCGTGCTCAAGGCGTGGCTGGACTGCGATTCCAAGGTCGACGTGGGCGCACGCCTCCACATCGCATTGGGCACCGTCAACACGCACCTCACGAGAATCCGCGACAAGTACTCCCGCGTCGGACGCGCCGCTCCAACGAAAGCTGCACTCGTCGCGCGCGCCCTGCAAGACGGCATCGTGAAACTGGACGAGCTCTGACGCTGGATTGTCCGCGTTGCTGAAACCTGTGGATGCGTTCCCGAGCTCTTTGGCAGTCGCCGCCCCGGACCGTAAGCGATAGATCATCCGAGTGAATGAGAAGACTCCATTCGTCTACTGGCAAGGGTGAAGAGGGAGATGCAGTCGGTGCTGTAAACAACGCCGGGACGAACCTCATGTTGTGAGTGGAAACTCGACCCCTGCTACGAAGTTTCGCTCACCTGGTGCGGAGCACCAATTCCGTGGGGTGAGCATCGGCGGGGGTATCGATTGCGTTGCGCACTGCACGGGCAACGGTGCTGGGCTGCAAGAACTTCGAGCCGTCGTACTCCCCGCCTTCGTGCGCGACGATCTCCCGCTGCATCTCGGTGTCGATGCGTCCTGGGTGCACCGAAGTGACGCGCAACGTCGGCTCCTCGAGGCGCAGTGCATCAGCGAAGGCGCGGAGCGCGAACTTGCTCGCCGCGTAGGCACCCCAACCCGGGTTGGCGCGTATGCCGGCACCCGAATTGATCAGCACCACATGGCCTTCGGCGGAGCGCAGTGCAGGGAGTAGCAATCGAGTGAGTTCGACGACGGCGATGACGTTCACCTCGTACTGGCGACGCCAATCGTCCGCCGTCGACTCTTCGACCGTCCCGAGTGCTGCCACCCCGGCGTTGTGCACCAACACATCCAGAGAATCGATGTTCGACGCGGCAGCGGCCACCGCGTCCGGATCGGTCAGTTCCACCGGCCACGGGGTGGACCCGGACAGTTCCGACACAATGGGGGCGAGGGACTCGGTGGACCGACCACCCAGCAACACGTGATGGTCCGGAGCGAGCAATCGAGCGATATGGGCCCCGAGACCCCGGCTTGCTCCGGTCACCAACGCAGTACGAGTCATGAACTCAGGTTAGCTAGAAGCTCATCCCCGCCTCGGATGCCCATGCCTGGGTGGTGTTCGCGCCGTCGAGTTCCTCGCGAATGATGTCTGCGTGGCCGGCGTGCTGGGAGATTTCTCGAAGGATGTGCAGAACCGTGAATCGTGCACTCTGCCAGATTCGTTCGGGTGCCCACGGTGCCGTCGGGACAGGTACCGACAGTTCGAGGTCCAACGTTTCCAGCGCTGCCGAGGTGGCACCGGCCACCTCTTCCCATTCGGCGACGAGTCCGGCGACGGTCTCGTTCTCGGCCATCACGTACTCGCTGCCGGCGGCGGCCATGTCGAATTCGGCCGTCTCGTCCAGCTCTGCGATCACTGTCATCCAGTGGCGCTCGTTGCTGATCACGTGGTGCAGCAGTCCGCCGAGGGTCAGCTCGCTCGCGGTGGTGCGGGTACGCGCCTGTTCCTCGCTGATGCCGCGGACGGTGATGAGAAAGTTCGCGCGCTGTTCGGCGAGCATTTTCTGAATGTCGGTGTTCTCGGTGGCCATCGTTTTCCTCCTTGTAGCTGGTGAAACTCACACTAGGAGCGATCGCGGACACCTTCGGTCCGCAATCCAACCGAGCAGAAATCGGCCGCCGGACGCAAACTATCTGCATGGGCGATCGCGGTTTCACTTCCACGCAGCTGGCCGCACGTGCGGCGTATCTGCTCCGAGGCAACGACCTGGGCACCATGACCAGCGCAGCACCCAGGTTGTACCCGCACATGTGGAGTTGGGACGCCGCATTCGTTTCCGTCGGCTTGGCACCGTTGAGCGTCGAGCGGGCCGTCGTGGAGATGGACACATTGCTGTCGGCGCAGTGGAAGAACGGGATGATTCCGCACATCGTGTTCGCCAACGGTGTCGACGGCTACTTCCCCGGCCCTGCGCGGTGGGCCACCGGGACGCTGGCGACCCACGCTCCGATGAGTCCGCAGACCTCCGGAATCACCCAACCGCCCGTCCACGCGATCGCCGTGCAGCGCATCCTCGATCACTCCAAACGCCACGGCCGCACGACGCGAGCGGTGGCGGAGGAGTTCCTCGATCGCCGCTGGGGTGATCTGGTGCGGTGGCATCGTTGGCTCGCCCAGGCCCGCGACGTCGACGACAACGGACGCATCGCGCTGTTCCACGGCTGGGAGTCCGGCATGGACAATTCGCCGCGATGGGATTCGGCCTACGCCAATGTGGTTGCCGGTGAGATGGATCCGTATTTTCGCGAGGACAAGGCGGTCATCACGGACTCGTCTCAGCGGCCAAGCAATCTCGAGTACGACCGCTACATCTGGTTGGTGGAGGAGATGAAACAGGTCGGCTACGACGACGATGCGTTGAAGACCAAGATGAGCTTCGCCGTCGAGGACGTGTTCGTCAGTGCCATCTTCGCCGTCGCGTGCGACGTCCTCGCCACCATCGGAGAGGACCACTCGCGGCCGCGCTCGGATGTGCGCGAATTGCGCGGGTGGGCGGACAAGTTCCGCAAGGGAGTCATCGCGACCACCGACACGCGTTCGGGCGGGGCACGAGATTTCGATCTGCGGACGGGTCAGTGGATCGGCACGGAGACCATTGCCATGTTCGCGCCGCTGCTGTGCGGAGGATTGCCGCGCGAGCAGGAGCGCAATCTCATTCGGATCTTCGAGGGCACCCGGTTCTGCGGACATCCGGACCTGCGGTACGCGGTACCGCCGTCGACGTCCCCGGTGTCGAAGGACTTCCGTGCTCGCGAGTACTGGCGGGGACCGGTGTGGCCGGTGATGACATGGCTGTTCTCGTGGGCTTTCGCACGCCGCGGGTGGTCGGAGCGATCACTGTCTTTGCGAGACGAGGGTCTGCGTCAGGCGAGTGACGGCAGCTTCGCGGAGTACTACGAGCCGTTCACCGGCAAGCCGCTCGGCAGCATGCAGCAGTCCTGGACGGCCGCCGCCGTGCTGGATTGGCTCGGATGAGCCGGCCGGGTCAGCCGAGGTAGCTGTCGACCAGCGGGCCGACGACGTCGAACGAGGTGGCGTCGGGCACGAGGTACTTGGCGATCGTGCCGCAGACGAAGGGGTGCCACGCGGACCCTGAGTCGGTTCCCATCGAGGACACGGCGAGGATGTCGCCGAAGTAGATGCCCGGCAGGTGCCGCTGGGCGAGTTCGTCGTTGTGCGAGGCAACGGCGAGCAACTCTTCGGCGTGGCTGCGATCGATGTCGTCGCCCATGGACCCGAGCAGGTCGGCGCTGTCGGCGCTGGACCGAACGGGGTCGCTGTCGAGCAACGTCAGTGCACCGACCGTGACGCCGCGACTCTGCAGCTCGACGGCGATGGCGTGCGCGAGTACTCCACCGAAGGACGTGCCCAGCAGGTGTACGGCCCCGTCGGTCTGGATGCGAACGATGTCGTCGGCGTACTGCGAGGCCAAGGCGACGAGGGACTCCGCGAGCTCTCCCGACGTCGGGACCTGGACGCCGTAGATGGGACGCGCGTCGTCGACGTGTGCTGCGAGTTCCGCGTAGCAGTCGACCAGCCCGACGAGGGGGTGGATGCAGAACACCGGGTCGAGGTGGCCGGCCGTACGAATCGGTGCGATGGTCGGCACCGCGTAATCGGACGGGTCGAGTTCCGTGAGAGCCACGTGGATGCGATCGTTCACGACAGTCATGGGTGCGCCTCCGAGCCAAGAGAAGTAGTTCGTGTTTCTATGGTTTGTTCGTGCCGACTCTGGGTATGTCGCCGTCGGCAGCGTGAGTGTTACCCACGTCTCATCGAGAACGACTCAACCACGTCTCGGAACAGAACGCATTAGTGACTGTTCACCATCGTCGGCTCGGACCCACCGGGCGTCCCGCAGGTGTTTTCCCGACGTCGACGGGCGTCCACCTGCAGATCCAGTAGCCAGACCAGCAGTGCGGCGACCGCGAACACGGCCCCCGCAGCGCACACACCTGCCCACTCGAAATGCTTCCACGCCAACGTCCCGACGGCAGATCCTGCTGAGGCGCCCACGAAGTACGTCGTCATGTAGACGGAGTTGATTCGGGCGCGAGCAGCCGGTTCCAGGGCGTAGACGATGTGCTGGTTGCTCACGTGCACGCCCTGCAGTGCCAGGTCGAGAAGTACGAATGCGACCACGAACACCACCCAGTAGTGGCCGCCGACGGCGAACATCGGCCAGAGTGCGATCAGCAGAACCGCACAGGTACCGCTGGCCCATTGCACCAGTCCGCGGTCTGCGAGCCGGCCCGCGACGGAGGCCATCAACGCGCCGCCGACACCGGCCAATCCGATCAGTCCGATCTGGACGGCACCGAAACCGAACCTCGACGACAGCAACAGCGTCATCGTCGCGAACACCGTGCTCACCGACGCGAAGCCGAGACCGCCGAGCACCGCGCGAGTCCGAAGCCTGGGGTGGGTGCGCACCAGCCGAATCATCGACACCAGCGCCGAGCCGTAGGTGACGTCCGCCGTCACGGTGTTGCGTGGCAGCACCCGCCACAGGCCGACCGCGGCGATCAGCATCAACACCGTGGCCACACGGTAGACGCCCTGCCACCCCGTCACCGACGACAGCAGCCCCGAGATGCTGCGGGCCAGCAGGATGCCCGTCAGCAACCCGCCCATGACCACTCCGACGATGCGTCCCGCTTGCTCCGGGTGCGCCATCGACGCGGCGAACGGCACGATCACCTGCGCCGCCACCGAGAACAGTCCAGCGATCGCCGTGCCGACGAGGAGCCAGGAGAGGCCGGGAGCGAATCCGGTGATTGCCTGACCCGTCGCAGCGAGAATCATCAGCCCGACGCTCAACTTACGGCGATCGACGACGTCGCCGAGAGGCACGATGAGCAGCAGGCCGAGGGCATAGGAAATCTGTGCGACGGTCACCGAGGTGGCTGCGGCCGTCTCGGACACGTCGAATTCGGTGGCAATGAGGTCGAGCAGCGGCTGGTTGAGATAGTTGCCGCCGGCCGAGAGTCCGGTGGCGATCGCCATCAGGGCGACGACGGGGGTGCTCACGCCGGTGCGCGAGGTGCTTGCTGTCTTCACATGAACAAGGGTGCTCGTTGCACATCCAGCTGTCCAATAGAACGTTACGAACGATCGATCGTCTAAACAGATAGAGTTGCGAAGCGTGGAACTCAGACACATCCGGTACGCCGTGGCGGTCGCCGAAGAGCAGCACTTCGGGCGTGCAGCAGCTCGGCTGCGAGTCGCTCAATCGGCGCTGAGCAGCCAGATCAGAGACCTGGAAAAAGAGCTGGGCGTAGAACTGTTCGCGCGCACGAGCCGAAGCGTCACCATCACCCCGGCCGGACAGATCTTTCTCGAACGCGCGCACAGCGTGCTCGGTGCCGTGTCCCGATTGGTGGCCGACGTCGCGCCCGATCCCACGACCGCCATCAGGCGGCTGCGTATCGGCATGATTGCGCCTCTCGCCCGTGTCGATCTGGCCGCGGTGGTCGGCCGGATCTCCCAGCGATTTCCCAACACGTCGGTGACGTTGCTGCCGCGGCCGAGCGCCGACGTTCTCGACGGCATCGCACGCGGAGACCTCGATCTCGGAATCATCGGGCTCGCGCCCGGACGCCCACATCCGGGGTTGACCGTTACCGCCCTGTGGACCGAGCCACTGTCACTGTTCGTCGGTCCCGATCATCCTTGGGCTCAAAGGAATTCGATACGGTTGGCCGACCTGTCCGAGATGACGATGATCGACCGGCCGGCGGGAAGCGAGGCCAGACTGCAATCCGATCATGCATTCACCCGCTCGTCGGTTCCCCGTGGCCGCATTCTGGAGGCCGATTCGGCCGACCTCATCGGTAAACTCACCGCAGCAGGGTTGGGTGTGACACTGCTGCCGTCGTCCTTGGCGTCGATCCTCCCCGAACTGCACATGATCGACGTCATCGATGCACCGACCCGAACGGTGTCGGTGGTGACCAACCCCGAGCACGCGAATGCGGTGATCGCCGCCGTGGTCGAGGATTTGATCGCGTCGTCGGTGGCGAAGTGAACACCGCCCGATGCCCGTAGTCGAGGATTCGACTACGGGCATCGTGGCTCTATCGAAACAGTCTGGGCTAGGCGGACTTCCACACCGCGACGATGGAAGGCCGCGGTTGGGTGTCGCCGCCGTCGGGCCAGTGCGAGATCGGTGCGTCGGCGGTGGCGTCGTCGCTTTCACCCGGGTGCTGGACGCAGACCATGACGCGCTCGTCGGTGACGATGGGGCCACAGGTCTCGCCGCCGGCGGGGACGGTCAGGAACTGACGTGTCTCGCCGCGACGGGGGCCGTCGAGCACCACGGCGAACAGGCCGTCGTTGGAATCGAGGGCGTTGCCGTCGGTCGAGACCCACAGGTTGCCCTTCGAGTCGAACGCGAGATTGTCGGGGCACGAGATAGGGCTGACCTGACTCTTGTCGAATCCGCCGAAATACGTGTCGGCCTCGTTCGGATCACCGCAGACCAACAACAGGTTCCACGTGAACGACGTCCCGGCGTGGTCGTCGTCGAGTTCGAGTACCTGCCCGTTCTTGTTCTTGTTGCGGGGATTGGCCTCGTCGGCCGCCGCTTTGCCCTCGGTGCCGCGGTTGGAGTTGTTGGTCAGTGCTACATACACCTTGCCGGTCACCGGGTTCGGCTCGAAGTCCTCCGGGCGGTCCATCTTGGTTGCGCCCACGGAGTCACCCGCCTGACGGGTGAACACGGCCACCTCCTCGGCCGACATACCGTCGACGAGAGACTTGCCGCGGCCGTCCTCGCCGGTTTCGAGCAAGGGAATCCACGTTCCGCTGCCACGGAATTCACCGTTGGAGGGCAGCGCGCCCGAGCCGTCGATCTCGTCGGGCGTATCACCGGTGAGGCTGGCGACGTACAGCGTGCCGGCGTCGAGCAAGGTCAGGTTGTTGCGCATCGCGGCCTGGCCGGTGCCGGGCATCATCTTTCGGCTCGAGACGAACTTGTACATGTAGTCGAAGCGCTCGTCGTCGCCGCTGTACGCCACCACCGTGCCGTCGTCGGTGACGTGGATGGTCGCGGCCTCGTGCTTGAACCGGCCGAGAGCGGTGTGCTTGATCGGTGCCGACTGCGGATCCCACGGATTCACCTCGACGATGTAGCCGAATCGATTGACCTCGTTGGGTTCTTGCGCCAGATCGAATCGCTTGTCGAAGCGCTCCCACTTACGTTCGCTGGCGGCGCCTTCGACGCCGTAGCGCGACAGGCGCTTGGCCACAGTCGCATCCGTGACGCTTTCGGCATTGGCGAAGTACTGGTTGAAGTTCTCCTCGCCGGAGAGCACCGTTCCCCACGGGGTGAGGCCGCCCGAGCAGTTGTTGAACGTGCCGAACACCTTGGTGCCGGTGGGGTCCACGCTGGTCTTGAGGAAGTCGCTGCCTGCGGCGGGCCCGGTGATGACGAACTCGGTGGTGCCGGTGATGCGCCGGTTGTACTGGCCCATAGCGGGGGTGAGCTTGCCGGTGCCCGATTCGCCCTGCACCTGTACGACGGAAAGGCCGTGTGCCGCAAGGGCTACGTCGAACTGCTCGCGGGTGGGGTTCTCCGCGTCGTAGCCCTTGAACATTGCCGGTTCCGTGCTGTACTCGTGGTTGACCACCAGCAGGTGGGCGTTGGGCGTGCCCTCGATCGGCAGCAGGCCGGCGAAGTCGTTGTTGAAACCGAACTGCTTCTCCTGCGCCGCGCCGGTCTGCTTGTCGAAGTCGAAGGCCGGTGCGCCCGCGACGACGGCGTCGCCCCACCGAATGACGATGCCCTGCTCGTAACCGTCGGGAACGACGACGGCATCCTCGGTGTTCGGTTCCACTGCAACGAAATCCACGCCGTCGACGGGCGGAGTATCGGTTCCCGACGTACCCGTGGTTGCGCTACCGGTCGCGGCCGGCTCGTCGGTCGAACATGCGGCCAGTGCGCTACCGGCACCGACGGCGAGCACTGCCATGGCCCCGCCCTTGATGACGCCGCGCCGCGACATCGCGGTCTTGACGATGTCGCCGAAGTACTGGCCCTTCGACGTATTGGGAATCTCGTGGAAACAGGCATCGCCGCACTTGTACTTGCAGGTCAACGATGATCGTTTGGAGCTTCCGTCGTGAACGGCGAACAGGGGCAGTGGCTTCATGTCACGGCACGCTGTCACCCAAAAGCGAAAGTAAAGGAACGTTCAGGTGAAGTTGGGGAGAACGAGGTTGCCCTAACGTCCGATCGTCTGCCACAGCGGATCCGACGGTCCGATGTCGTAGGTGCAGTCCGTAGGCCGCGGATCCGGTACGAAAGCCCACAACAGCGCCCCTGCTGTACCAGCGGCACGCTGGCCGTCGATCTTCGCGGCAATACCGGTTGCTCGAGAATCGACATCGCCGCACGAGCCGGCGAGTTGACCGATCTCCCCGACCAGCAGGGGTTTGCCCACCGCGGCGCTCTGAGTGATCCGCCGCTGCAACCCGTTCCACTGATCTCCGGGCAGCGGCACGCCGTCGGCACCGTAATCGTGGTACTGCAACACATCGACGAAGGGCGACTGGGCGAGGTACTCGTACTCGTCACCCTGGCTTCCGCACTGGCCGCCGCCGGTGAGGCCCGCTGTGATCACAGTGCGAGGATCGACGGAGCGGAGCTGTTGTCCTGCAGTGTCGAAGAACGAGCGAAGCACCTCTGCAGCACCGGCCGTACACGTTCGGCTGGACCAGGAGCACGAGGTATCCGTGCACGAACTCGTCTCCGGTTCACCGACGAGCTCCCACGCAGCCAACGCCGACGAGTCCTTCCATCGATTCGCAGCGGTGAGCATCCATTGCTCGAAGCTGATCTTCGCGGTCGAGGTGGGCGTGCCGGGGGCCGTCGTCCAGCCGTCGACGTACCACTGCCTGTCTTTGAAGACGTTCCCCTCGCACGCCCCGTCCTGGGGTGACAGCACCGGTACGAGGAGTTGATCGTGAGCCTCGGCTGCGGCGAAGACCGCATCCATCGGCCCGAAGTCGAGGGCACCGGTGAATCGGTTGATCGCCAATGCCTGAAAGGCGTCGAACCGGGTCAGCGAATGCGGAGGAAGCGCCTCGAAGTAACTGTCCAGGTCCACCATCGCCCCGCATCCGGCATTGACCGACCAATCGGTGGCGAGTTGGTAGGCGTTGAACCCGGTCGGCCACCACGGTCGACCGTCGAGTGCGAGACCATCGGTGCTCGCGGAGACACGAGCGCCGGCAACAGGTGCCGCCGTGGCGGTCTCGGCCATGCCCGGTACGACCGTCGACATCAGGACAGCACCGAGAATGCACTGAAGAACTTTCGACGCGATGCGCATCGCCGTAATGGTAGACGCGGATGCGTAGATTCCGAAGCCGTCGATGACGAGCGGCTTTACCGAATTCGACTCCGCGCCGGAGGACATTGTCGGCTGTTGATCGACGGAATCGACAAAGAGCGAACTGAATCGCCGTTACAGTCGGAGAAACCGAATTCAACGGCGGGTTCTGGCGCTGTTTGCGTGCTGTGAGTATTGTGATCGGCACTCCGAAAGTCCTGCGCGCCAACGAGTCGCGCTATTCTCTTGACTCTCCGTTCATTTCGAAGACTGGACATTTCTCATGCGAATCGTTCGCGCTGCGTCTGTGACAGCTCTCGCCGTGGTCCCGATATTGCTTTCGGTGACCACAGCGTCGGCGCAACCCGGCGATCAGGACCAACCCACTGCTGCAAGCGCAGACGAGCTCTCTCGTTTCACTTTTCCCGAGTTGGGCTTGGGGCAGTCCACCACGGTCGACCTGACAGGACCGCGTACGAGGGTGACGGTGCCATCTCCTGCAGGGGCCGTTCCGTCGACCCTGAACGCGGTGCTGACCACGCCCGCTTGGCTCGATCGCGGGTGGGTCGACGTCGAATCGGACGGGCGTCCGATCACTCGTATCGCCCTCGACGGCGCTGCCCCGACCACTCCGGTGTCGATTCCGCTGGCCGCTACGCGAACGGTCGACGGAGTGATTCCACTCGATCTGATCCCTTCCGTCATTCCCGACGATCGCTACTGCCCCGATCCCGATTCGGACGCGGTCCGATTGATCGATGCGACCGTCGACTACTCGGGAGCGCCGGCCGTCCCGGGGACCATCGCTGATTTCCTACCGGTGCTGCTGCGCAAGTTGACGCTGTTCGTGCCCGCCACGCCTGACCGCGAAACTATCACCGCAGCAACAACTGTGGCCACATCCGTGGTACACCACTACGGTGCGCAGCCGGTCCAGGTAGAAGTGCGCCCGGACAGCGAGCTTCAGGGGGCGGTACCCGACGGCTCGTTCGAAAGATCGATCGTGCTGACGAAGAACTCCGACGCCGGTGCCGAGTTGATCTACCCCGTCGAGCAGGCTCCCCCACGGTTGTACCTCGCCGGTACGGGATCGGATCTCACCGATCAAGCCCGGTTGATCACCAGAGATCTCTCCCAGATCGCAATCGGCACCTCGGCATTGGCCGGACCGGGGGCACCCCAGGCTCGACTCGCACCCGATTCGATCACCCTCGACGACCTCGGAATCGGAGCCGTCTCCGGCACAGGAGGTTCCACGGCAACCGCATCTGTCGATATCGATCAGACGCGACTCGGACGATCGGCCGGGAGCGTGTCCGTGCACCTGATCGGCAGCTACACCCCGGGTGCCGGATCTGTGCGAGCCTCGGTCGACGGATCGCCACTCGAAGTCTGGGAGGCCGACGACACCGGCCGTCTCGATCGATGGATCGACATCCCGGATACCGCACTCTCTCGCGTGGGGACTCTCGATGTTTCCGTCGACCATCCGTCGGCCTCTTCCGGCAGCTCCTGCGCTGCCGCCGCCGAAACGACTGTCACCGTAGCCGGTTCGACGCTCGTGCGATCCACCGATTCGTCGTCACCGGTGCCACTGGGATGGCGGTCGATGCCGCAGGCCTTGATGCCGCAGTTCGACATAGCTCTCGCCGACGAGTCCTACGCCGGAGTTGTCCGGGCTGTCACCCTCGCGATCGGCTTGCAGCGGTTGTCGAGCCTGCCGCTCGATCCCGAGGTCGTATCGATGGAGCAGGCGCTCGACGGTAGCGCACCAGCCGTCGTGATTTCGCCTGTCGCAGAGCTTCCGGACTCGGTGACGCTGCCGCTGTCCTCGGTCGACGAGACGACCTTCCGAATCACGGACCCCGAGGCCGCGGGCGGTGCCACCGAGCTCACGGTGGATATCGCCGAGCCCTTGGCGACGATGCAGGTCACGTCGGTGCGCAGCAACGCCGTCCTCGTGGCGTCGTGGAATTCGGCACCGGACGAACTCGACGGCATGTTGTCCTGGCTCGATGCCGATCCGGCGCGGTGGTTTGCGCTGGACGGCGATATCCTCTTCGGCGCGCAGAACACGGAGCCGATGTCGTTGTCCAGCAGTGCATTGTCCGGAGCAGACGGCGCGGCGGCGGCCACAGACGACGGGACCTCCGATCGGATGGTGGTGGTCGTCGTCGGAGTCGGCCTGGCGGTACTTGCAGTCGGCGGCGTCGCTGCATTGGTGTTCGCCGTCCGATCACGTCGCTCGGCGCGCGATCCGGGTCGAGACAGCGGCTCGCAATGAGCGAGGATGGGCAGCTGCCGCGGTCTTTCACGCGGTTCAGGTTGTCTCGCGGCCCAATCGCCGTTCTGGTATTTCGGTGGTCCGTTCTGGTCTGCTGCGTGGTGGTGGCTTTCTTCTCCACCTGGGTGCGGCTTGCCCAGGAGGCAGCCGACGGAGCCATCACCGCATATGTTTTCGTGCTGCCGCTGCTGGCAGTGGTTGCGGCTCAGGGGGTGGCGCGGCGACGAGCCGACGAATTGCCCATCCACGACCGCCAGACCGACAACATAGTCGGCGGCATCGCGTTGCTGGTTTCCATCGCGATCAAGGCGCTGTGGCTACCCCGGTACGCAGACCAGTACGAACTCGCCCACTTGGATGTCTTGGCGGCACTTGCCTTCTTCTTCGGCGGGGCGATTCTGATGTTCGGGCTGCGGCCGGTCGGACGATTCTGGTCTGTGTGGCTGTTGCTGTTGGCGTTGAGTCCGCTGGGCTACCGGTTGGTCGCCATCGGATTCGGTGGCAGCAGGTTTGCGTATGCGGCGGTGATGGTGCTGCTGGCCGGCATCGCAGGTGCCATTGCCGTCGGCCGAACCGCACGTCGGGGTTGGCTGGGCTTCGGGTGCACGGTGTCGACCGGATTCGTCGTTGCCGCAGTCATGTTGGCGATGTGGCCACAAGTCGACATCGTCTGGTTGCAGCTCGTCCCGACCGTCGGCGCAGCCGCGGTCACGGGAGGTGCCTTCTATGTCGTGGCCCGTCGCGGTCGGTTCGACGCCCGGCAGCCGCGCCGGGTCGGGTCGCTCACGGCGAAGTGGTCGCCGAGCTCGAAGGCCGTTGCGATCGTTGCTGCGGTAGTTCTGTTCTTCGTTCCGCTGCCCGGTCGAATGGAGTTGTCGACGGTTGCGGGACCACCGGGACCGGTATCCGAGCCACTCATGCCACCCGTTGGCTTCACCCGAACGGACCTGCAGGAATTCGACTGGGTGAGGGCATTTTTCGGGCAATCGTCTTCGTTGGTTCGACAAACCATGCGAGCAGACGTCGGAAATCCCGCATGGGATGTTCGTGGGCGGCCACGGACGGTGGTGGTCGACGTGTTGTCCACTGCGAATCGGGCCAGTCTTGCTGTGTACCCGGAGAGCACGCTCTATCGGCTCTCCAACACCCGTACGAGCCATCCGCTGCGCATCGATCTCGGTCGCGGAGTGACGGGCTCCTTGTACACCTCCGTCAGTGACGCTCTGTTGCTCACCTGGACGAAGCTCGTATTCGATTGGGAACGAGGCGATGTGACGCAGCGTGTGACCATCATCAGCGTCGACAACCACGATGCCGATGCCGAGTTCCCACAACCGACGCCCTCGATGGCGTCGAATCTCGGAACTGCCATCGGGACGTTTCTGCGTGGGAATGCGGTGTCCGTCGACGACGATCCGGAGTACAAGGATCTTGAACTGCTGACCACCTTCGGGACCGGGTTGCTCCGCCAGCAGTGGCGCTCCGGGGACGGTTCGGCGAGATGAACGATTCTCGGAGTTCGCGGCCGTCGCCGCCCCGCGTCGGCACCGAAACGGCAGAGTTCAAAGCGGCGGCGCTCGACGATGCCATCAACGGGCTCGCCGTCCGAAATCCGTTGGCTTCGGCTGCGATTGCTTTCGTGCCATGGCAGAAGTACACGGCGATCGTGGCTGCGGTGCTCCTCGTTGCCTGTGTGGTGTTCGCCCCGATCGGGACTCTGCTCGCGGTCACGGTTCTATGCACCATCGGATATCTCCTGGCAATGATCGACCGCCTCCTGCTGTTCTCCCGCGGTCTCGACGCTGCCGCAATCGTCACCGTGACCGACGAGCAGGCTCGAGCGATTCCCGACGATCGGTTGCCGCTGTACACGATTCTGGTTCCGGCGTACGACGAGCCCGAGGTGGTGGGTGACCTCATTGCGGCGATGACGGGTCTGGACTATCCAGCCGAAAAGCTGCAGGTCCTGTTGCTGCTCGAAGAGGACGACGACGTCACCATCGAGGCCGCTGCGCGCAGCGGCGTCAGCGATCTCGTCGACGTCGTGCTGGTGCCTGCCGGCGATCCCCGCACCAAGCCGAAAGCCTGCAACTACGGCCTGCATTTCGCGACCGGGTCGATCGTGACGATTTTCGATGCCGAGGATCTGCCCGAGCAATTGCAGCTGCGTCGTGTCGTGGCGGCATTCGAGCGGCTGCCCGACACCGTGGCCTGTGTTCAGGCAAAGCTGGCGTTCCACAACGGTTCTCAGAATTTGCTGACCGGATGGTTCACCGCGGACTATGCACTGTGGTTCGGATACCTGCTACCGGGTCTGATGGCCAGCACGTCGCCGATCCCCCTCGGCGGAACCTCCAATCATCTTCGGCGCGATGTCATCGACGAGGTCGGTGCCTGGGACGGGTTCAACGTCACCGAGGATGCCGACCTCGGTGTCCGAATCGCGGCCTCGGGCTATTCCACGGCGGTTCTGGACTCGACCACCCTCGAAGAGGCGAACAGCGATCCGATCAACTGGGTACGCCAGCGGTCCCGTTGGTACAAAGGCTATTTGCAGACCTGGCTGGTGCACATGCGCAGGCCGCTCGCGACCGTTCGCGTGCTCGGACCGGTGGGCACCTACAGATTCACCCTGCTACTCGCGGGAACGCCCATCACCGCGTGCATCAACATGGTTTTCTGGTTCACCACGGCAGCGTGGATTCTCGGCCAGCCGACGCTGATCGCGCAACTCTTTCCGCCGTACATCTACTACTTCTCGTTGTTGTCTCTGGTGGTGGGCAACATCGCCACGATCTACATGTACTTGATCGCAAGCAGGGAGAGCGACAACGCCTACCTGTTGGTTCCGAGCCTCACGATGCCCCTGTACTGGGTGATGATGAGCGTGGCGTCCATCAAGGGCTGTTGGCAGTTGGTACGTAGTCCGTCCTACTGGGAGAAAACTTTTCACGGCCTGTCCGGACCCGCGCCGGAGACCGGCCCCAGCGAGGAGCAGACCCCATGACGTCGCGGACCCCAGCGGTCGTGTTCGGTACCGCTCTGGCGGGCTACCTGGCGGTGGGACTGACTCTGAGCATGCGGTTCGGCTACATGCTGGGGGATGCGCTGTCGCGAACCTCGGCTGCGCAGGCGGTGTTGCTCAGCCGGGATCCGCACGTCTCTGCCATCGGGTTCATCTTCACGCCGTTGACCGCGCTGGCACAATTGCCGATTGTCGCCTTCGCATCCTGGTGGCCGGGTATCACCCGGTGGAACATCTCGGGTATTGCCGTGTCGGCTGTGTTCATGGCCGGTGCAGTGGTGATGATCCACGGAATCTGCCGAGATCGTGGACTTCCCGGTCGTTACTGCCTACTGGTCACGGTGTTGTTCGCGGTCAACCCGATGATCGTCTTCTACGGAGCCAACGGCATGAGCGAGGCCGGGTTCCTGTTCTGTATGTGCTGGGCGGTGCGGCGGTTGATTCGATGGGTCGGCACCGACGATGTGCACGATCTCGTTCTGGTCGGCATCGCTCTGGCGCTCGCCTTCCTCACCCGCTACGAGGGTGTCGTCCCGATAGCGCTCACCGCGGTGCTCGTGGCGGCCGTCACGGCACTCCGCCGGGGTCGAGTGCATTGGAAAGAGATGCGGCGCAGAGCAATTCTCGACGCTGTACTCGTTGCCGGCCCCGGTGCGGCAGCCTTCCTGGTCTGGATTACCACGAGCTGGTTGATCACCGGCGAAGCGCTCGCGCAGCTGTCCTCCAGCTACGGAAACGCCGCGATTCTGGCGCAGTCCGGTGGGTCCAGTGGCGACTTGTTGAGCACCGGCCTGTTCTCCCTCGCTGCAATGATTGCCTTGGGGCCGACGTTGGCGGTGTCTCTACCGCTCGCGACGGTACTGGCGATACGTCGCCGGGATCTCGAGTTCTTGGTTGCCCCCGTGCTTCTGGGCGGGGTGCTCGCATTTCAGGCTGCGAGCTACATCACCGGCTCCACGTTCGGCTTCCTGAGATTCTTCGTGTGCGCCGTACCTCTGGCCGCTGTGGTTGCGGTGCAGCTGTTTCCGGCCGGTCCAGACCTGGCCACCCGACGCGCGGGTGCGTACCGAAGGAACCGCCCCGCCTTGCCTGCCCTGCGTTCCGTGGCCGCGGCCGGGGTCGTCCTTCTCTGTGCACTCGGTCTTCCGATCACCGGGTGGGCGATGGTGCAGCCGTCGTTGTCGAGTCAGCAGTACGCACTCGGGGCGCTCTTCGACCGAAATCCCTCGGCCGACGACCCTCGGGCTGTGGCAGCCCGGCGAATCATCGACTCGTTCTCCACCGAACGCCGACTCGCCTCTTATCTCGACAGTCAGGATCTACCCGAGGGCTCGATCCTGGTCGACACCGTCTACGGGTTTGCCGTCGTGGCGGCGTCGGAGCACCCGACCCGGTTCGTGATTCCGTCCGACCTCGACTTCACCAAGATTCTCAACGACCCGGCAACCGGAGGCGTGCGATATCTGTTGACCGTGCCGAACGAGGGCCGCGGGGTATCCGATGCGATCAACCGGCGGTACCCCACCATTTACGACAACGGCGCAGAACTGTATCCACTCGTTCTCGAAGTACCGAACGATGGTGCCGATCAACCGAACTGGCGCCTGTATCAGGTGCCAGGCTGACCGGTCGCTGCTACAGCACCTGCGAGAGGAATGTCTTCAGTCGATCGGTGTGCGGATCGTCGAACAACTGCTCCGGCGTTCCGGTTTCGACGGCGCTGCCGTGATCCATGAACAGGACCTTGTTGGACACCGACCGAGCGAAGCCCATTTCGTGGGTCACCACGACCATCGTCATGCCGCCCTTGGCGAGGTCGGCCATCAACGCCAGCACTCCCTTGACCAATTCCGGGTCCAGCGCAGAGGTGGCCTCGTCGAAGAACATCACCTCAGGCTTCATGGCCAGTGCTCGCGCGATGGCGACGCGCTGCTGCTGGCCGCCGGAGAGATTGCCCGGACGCGAATCCGCCTTGTTGGCCAGGCCCACCAGTTCGAGCTGCTCCATCGCGGCCGCGCGCGCCGCATCCTTGTTGAGCCCCAGCAGCTTCTGCGGCCCGAGCGCGATGTTGTCGGCGACGGTCTTGTGCGGGAACAGGTTGAAGTGCTGGAACACCATGCCGATGCGTTGACGAAGTTCGTCGGGATTGTCCTTCAGCACCGACTTGCCGTCGAGCAGGATGTCTCCCTGCTCGGGCTCGTGCAGGCGATTGAGGGCCCGCAACAGCGTGGACTTACCCGAGCCCGAAGGCCCGATGACAGTGGTGGTCTTACCTGCGTCGACATGCAGGCTCACCCCACGCAGAACCTTGTTGGTACCGAACGACAGGTGAATGTCCTTGCCGGTCAGAGAAACTGAAGTCACGTCGGCTACCTCTCCACCACGATGGATGTTTCGACGGGACCGAGGGTGCCCGAGGTGTCGGCCTTACCGGATCGCAGGCGTCGGTCGATGTAATTGACCAGGTGCGTCAGCGGGATGGTCAGGATGAGATAGAACAATCCGGCGGCCAGCAGCGGCGAGAGATTGCCGGTCTGGGCGGCGGTGTCCTGGCCGACGCGGAACAATTCTCGTTGCGAGGCAAGCAGACCCAGGAAGTAGATCAGCGAGCTGTCCTTGATCAACGAGATGAACTGGTTGACGATCGCAGGCAGCACGCGCCGAATGCCCTGCGGCACGACCACCAGGTTCATGGACCGTCGGTAGCTGAAACCCAGTGCGCGGGAGGCTTCGAGCTGCCCGGAGTCGACGCTCTGGATGCCGGAGCGGAAGATCTCACCGAAGTAGGCCGCTGCCATCAACGACAGCGCCAGGATGCCCAACGGGAACGGGCTTCTACTGCCGGTGAATTGGGTCAGCGTCGGGCCGAACCCGAGGCCGATGAGCAGGATGACCACGGCGGCGGGTAGTCCACGAAAGATGTCCGTGTACACCCGCGCCGGCCACCGCAGCCAGCGGGTGCGGGAAATACCCGCCACCGCCAGCCCGAGTCCGATCACGGTACCGATCACTCCCGACGAGGCCGCCAGAATGAGGGTGTTCGGCAATCCGACCGTAACCAGTTTGGGAATGGTCTCGCCGATCAGTTCCCAATCGAAGAACGTGTCGTACAGATTCGACAGAGTGCTCATGAGGTACGAGTGCCCTTACGACGCCGGCAGAACGGACGCCTTGCTGCCCGGCTTCCAGTCGGCGGGGACCTCACGGTCCGGGTACCACTGCTTCTCGAGCGTGCTCCAGGTGCCGTCGTCGACCACGGCGTCGAGGCCGGCGTTCAGGGCGTCGATCAACGGCTGATTGTCCTTGGCGACGGCGTAGGCGGTGAAGTTGGTGGTGTTGATGGTCTTCTCCAGAATGGAGACACCGTCCTCGGTCTTGACCTGACCGGTTGCCTGCTGCGACGGCGCGACCCAGGCGTCGACCTGACCGGACTTCACGTTCGCGTACGCGGTGTTGTAATCCGGGAACCGCACCGGCTCGATGCCGAGGGTGTTGGTGACGTAGTCGTCCTGCACGGTGCCCTGCACCACGGCGATGCGCTGATCGGCGTTCAACTCGGCGATCGTCTTGATCGAGTAGTCGTTCTTCGCGACCAAGGCCATCTCGCCGAAGTCGTACCCGTTGGTGAAGCCGACGGTCTGACGACGGGCGTCCGTGGTCGAGATGGACGACGAACCGGCGTCGTAGACCTTGTTGTTGACCGCTGCGAGCAGGCCCGAGAACTCGGTCGCCGAGAACTCGACGGTGAGGTTCAGCTTGGCTGCGACGGCTTTGAGCAGCTCGTTGTCGAAGCCGGTGAAGTTGCCTGCATCGTCGATGAAGATGTTCGGCGGCGCGTCGGACAGGGTGCCGACGTACAACGTTCCCGGCTTGATCAGACCGAGGTTCGCGGTGTCGATCTGATCGAGCGCGGTGACGCTGTCGGTCGTGTACTTGTCGAGCGAGGCCTGGTCGGAACCGGCCAGAGCGTTCTCGCCGGTGCCACCCGAGCTTCCGTCGGAACACGCGACGGCTCCGAGCGTGAGTGCGAGCGTCGCAGCAACTGCTGCGATGGCACGGCCTCGTAAACGACGTGTGTTCAAGATGAAGCTCCTAGGTGCAATCGGGAGGGACGAACGAGGCTATCGTGCCGATGGAGGCACACGACAATCACATTGCAGTTGTATGAAGCAACCCGCTTGTTCCCGAAATTCCCTCACCTCAATCGCGTTTAGCGGTGTGCGTCCCGCCACGCGATGGCCTCGCCCAGTTCCGTGAGGTCGTAATCCGGTCCCCCGGTACCGACGGTGAACAGCGTGGCTCCGGCGTCGACGAAGTCCTGCGCGGTGTCCGCGCCCGGCCACGAGACCGAGCGGGTGATGCCCGAGGTGTCCCGCCCGACGGTGGTGCCGTGCTCGGCGAGGATCTCGGATTTACGCTTCAGTGCATCGAGGTCGGCGAAGCTGTGCCAGATGTGGGCGTACTCGGCCACGAGCTTGAGGGTCTTCTTCTCACCGCCGCCGCCGATGAGGATCGGGATGTCGCGCGTCGGGGCCGGGTTACCGACGTCGAGGCGGTGCCGGATCCTGCCGAGGCTCTCCTTGAGCAGCGCCAGACGTGAACCGGCCGTACCGAATTCGTAGCCGAAGTTGTCGTAGTCCTTCTCGTTCCATCCGGCACCGATGCCGAGAATCAACCGGCCGCCGCTGATGTGGTCGACGGTGCGCGCCATGTCTGCCAGCAGGTCGGGGTTGCGGTAGCCACCTCCGGTGACGAGCGCGCCGATCTCCACGTTCGACGTCTGCTCGGCCCAGGCACCGAGCATCGTCCAGCACTCGAAATGCGCGCCGTCGAGGTCGCCGTACAGCGGATAGAAGTGGTCCCAGTTGAAGACGATGTCGACCCCCGCGTCTTCGGACCGCAGCACCGCGTCGCGGATCAGCTGATAGTCGGGCGCGTGCTGGGGCTGAAGCTGAACACCGATCTTGACGGTCATGTACGTCTCCTCGTCGTGTGGGCTGTCTCACCCATGATGCACCTCGTTTCGCGCGATGGACGTCGATCGAGATCAGCCGACTCGTACTCCGCTCTCGGCCATCATCGCTCGGAGGACGAACCCGGCCTCGGAGCCGACGATGTCGCCGACCAACGTGATGTAGCGATCGACGAACGCTCCGCCGTGCTGTTGCTCGTCCTCGTCACCGAAGTGGTGAGCCAGTTCGTGGAGCACCACCAGCTCGCGCAGCGCCCAGGCCCGATTGCCCTGATGCAGGGGTACAGCGATGGTCGCGGCGTCGCGTTCGTAGTGGGCGGCACCCGATCCGGATCTGGCCCGGACGGTCACCGTCCGACCGGCGTCGGGCCAGGTAGTCGCGATCCAGTCCAGCGCCAGCACCGCATCGACATAGCTCTGCACGGATTCCAACGAGGCGAACTTCCGCTCGATCGGCAGCGTGATCTGTGAGCCCAACACCGTCACGACGCGGTTGTCGCGCTCCTCGGCTCGATCGAACATGATCCGCACCATCTGTTCGGCGTCGTACACCGCCGACCGCTGCGCATCCCTCGGTCTGCTCACTCGTCCAGCTTAAGCAGGTCGAGTTGTTTCCGTACCGGCGCTCGCCTAAGGTTCAAATGACAACGATTGTCGAAGTCATTCCCACTTCCAGGCTCAGGAGTTCGTCGTGCTCGTCGTCGAGAATCTCCGCATCGACGCCGGACGCACCCGCATCGTCGACGGCGTCTCGTTCGAGATACCCACGGGTCGACGCGTCGGCCTGCTGGGCGCCTCGGGTTCGGGCAAGTCCTCCATCGCCTCGGCTCTGGTCGGATACCTCCCGCCGGGCATCACGTGTTCCGGTCGCGTCGTCGTCGACGGCCACGATGTCGCCGGTGTTCCGACCCCGCGGCGGCCGCGCACCGCACGCCCGGCGATGGTCTTCCAGGATTCCGCGACGGCGCTGAACCCGACGGTCACCGTCGGCAAACAACTCCGCACGCCCGACGCCGCCGCGCTTCTCGCGCGAGTGGGTCTGCACGACACCGCGCGCGTCCTGGTCTCGCACCCACTCGAACTTTCGGGTGGGCAGCGTCAACGAGTCTGCATCGCAGTGGCATTGGCGCGCGAGAGCTCGCTCGTGATCGCCGACGAACCGACGACGGCACTGGACGTCCTGAGTCAGGCGCGCGTTCTCGACGCTCTGCGGCAGGTGCCGTCGCTGCTGCTGATCACCCACGACATCGCCGTCGCCGCGCAGTTGTGCGACCACCTGCTGGTTCTCGATTCCGGCAGAATCATCGAATCCGGTGCCACTGCAACGGTACTCAAGAATCCTTGCTCGGATCGAACGCGACAGATGATCGATGTGGCTCGGGCGGCCGATCCGTTCCGGCAGCTGGTTGCGTCGTGAGCCTGGACGAGTCTGCCGGTTTGGTGGGTACGGCACTCACGCGGCAGTACGAGAGGCACGGCACGTCG
This sequence comes from Rhodococcus sp. NPDC077669, assembly GCF_040686915.1. Taxonomy (NCBI): domain Bacteria; kingdom Bacillati; phylum Actinomycetota; class Actinomycetes; order Mycobacteriales; family Nocardiaceae; genus Rhodococcus; species Rhodococcus sp. NPDC077669. Next base: position 156,067 of record NZ_JBFBMD010000003.1, read on the forward strand.
CACACCGCGTTGGATGCCGTCACGTTCGCAGTGCCGCCGACCGGGCGGATTGCCGTCGTCGGTGAATCCGGTTCCGGCAAAACGACACTGCTCCGCTTGCTGCTGGCCGTCGATGCCCCGAGCGGCGGAAAGATCGTGCTCGATGGGCAGACCGTCCGACCCGGATCGGCCGGATCGCTACGGTGGTTCCGCCGCCGTGTGCAGTACATTCCGCAGGATCCGGCGACCAGTCTCGACCCGCGCCGCAGCGTCCTCGACCTCGTCGCTACTCCGCTACGCCTACTCGGTATCGAGGGTGATCACCGAGCCAGGGCCACCGGCGCATTGTCTGCCGTCGGACTCGATGCGCACTTCCTGGCTCGCCGTTCGGCCGAGCTGTCCGGCGGGCAGAAACAACGAGTCGCCATCGCCCGAGCCGTGGCCTGCGCGCCGCACTATCTGTTGGCGGACGAGCCGGTCAGTGGACTTGATCCCGACCTCCGAGAGCAGGTGCTCGATGTTCTTGCCGGCCTACCGGGTGCGCTGCTGATCGTCAGCCACGACCTGTCGGCCGTGGCCAGACTCTGCAGCGACGTGTCGGTGATGCAGGAGGGTCGCATCGTCGAATCCGGTTCTGTTCGCAGCGTTCTCACTCGGCCCCAGCACGAGCACACCCGAGATCTGATCGACGCCGTTCCTCGGCTCACGTAACACAATCAGGAGCTACATTGACCAGCAACATGTTTCGCATCGGCGCGCTCGCAGCAGTGGGCACACTGACGCTCACCGGGTGCTTTTCGTCCAGTTCTGCCTCCTCCGACGACGGCGAGAACCGCGTGCGCGTGGCAATGCTGCAGCCACCTCGTTCGGGGTTGTCCCAGTTCAGTGACGACGCCTTCAAGCTGTCGCGCTGGTCCACCGCCGAGACGTTGATCGTTCTCGACGATCTCGGTGAGGCCGAGCCGGGTCTGGCCACCGCCTGGAACCGCGTGGACGATCGGACCTGGAACTTCGACATCCGGCCGGACGTCACGTTCCACAACGGAGTCCCGCTCGACGCAGCGGCCGTCGTCACCGCGCTCACCGCGGCCACACAGTCGGCCCCCAAGCCGCGCATCCTCGACGGCGTCGAGATGACGGTGACCGCCACCGACGCCGACAGCGTCGCCGTGACCACTGCCGACGTCGATCCACTGGTACCGCAACGACTGTCGAGCCCGCAGCTGGCCATCCTGGCACCCGACGCGTACTCGACGGGCAGCAGCAACCCCATCGGAACCGGCACCGGGCCCTTCGTGCTGAAGGCCGTGAACGGCACGTCGACAGCCACTCTCGACCGCAACGAGAACTACTGGGGAGAGCCGGCGAAGGTCTCCGGCATCGACGTCGACTTCGTACCCGACGGCACGGCCCGCGCCGCAGCGCTACGCAACGGCACAGCCGATGTGGTGGAGGCGATTCCGGTGTCTCAGGCCGCTAACGTCGATCAGGCACTCGTGCACGAGGTGCCGATGCCGCGCACCAACACCCTGTACCTGAACACCGAGTCCGGGGTCTTCGCAGACCCGGCCATGCGCGCAGCCGCACGCGAATCGATCGACCGCGACCGTCTGGTCGATCAGGTGTACGAGGGCCGCGCCGACGCCGCGAACGGACTGCTCGGCCCCGCTCTGCCGTGGGCCGCCGACCGGCCGTCGCGTACGCAGACCCCGGCCGGCGACGCCGCAGGGAAGAAGATCACCCTCGCCACGTTCACGGACCGAGCCGAACTCCCCGAGGTCGTGGTGCTGCTGCAGCAGGAGCTCGAAGCCAAGGGCTTCGTCGTCGAACAGGTCGTGCGCGAATATCAGTTCATCGAAACCGATGCTCTCGCCGGCGCTTTCGATGCGTTCATCCTCTCCCGCGCCACCGTGCTCGATTCCGGTGATCCGGCTGCGTACATGTACTCCGACTTCGCCTGCGAGGGCTCGTTCAACATCTCGCAGTTCTGCGACCCACAGGTCGACGTCGCGCTGGCCGACGCCGCAGCCACCGATCCGGGAGACGCTCGACGTACCGCGATCCTCGAGGCCGAGAAGTTGATCCTCGAGAAGGATGCCGCCGTACCGCTGCTGCACGAACGCGTCATTCAGGGCGAGTCCGAGAACGTGACCGGCGTGGCCCGCGATCCACGCGAGCGGACGCTGATCACCAACCAGACCGCCTTCGAGTAGGCAGTGAGGGCGACTGTCTCACGGCTGCTCTCGGTGGCGGGCGTCGTACTGCTCGTCGGGATGCTGCCGTGGTTGTCCGACCGAGACCCCGCACTGAGCATTCTGCGGGCACGCTCCGCCGAGCAAGAAGCGACGCCCGAGGCCCTCACGGCCATCCGCAACGACCTCGGTCTCGACGCCGGGCCGCTACGGACCTTCTGGAACTGGCTCACCGGCCTCGCGTCGGGCAATCCCGGAACATCCTGGAACACCGGCAAACCCGTACTGCCCGGGGCGCTCGAGGCACTGTCCGTCTCGCTGACCCTGATGGGTTTCGCGATGGTCGTCGCGCTCGTGACGGCCGCTCTCGTCGTCCTGCCGAGCATGCGGGCCGGGCTGCGCGGCACGCCGAAGCGTACCGGCGGAAGCGTCGCCGCTGCCCTGACGTCCCTGCCCGAGTTCCTGCTCGCCTCGGTACTGGTGGTCGTCGGAGCAGTGTGGTTGTCGTTTCCGGCGTACGGGTGGAACGGGCCGGAATATGCGGTGTTACCCGCACTGGCACTGGGCCTTCCAGCGGGTGGCTTGATCGGTCGTCTCCTCGCCGACGCGGTAGCCGTGTCCTTCACCGAGGGATGGGTGATCACGTGGACGGTGGCCGGGTTCTCGCGGCGGCAGATCGCCGTCGCTGTGTTGCGCCGGGCCGTCCCCGGACTCGCCTCGCAGGTCGGTTTGATCATGGTCGCCATGACGGGCGGTGCAGTGGCCGTCGAAAAGGTCTTCGCCATACCGGGATTGGGGCGCTCGACGCTCGGTGACGCGCAGTCGCAGGACCTGCCCGCCCTGCAGATCGACATCTTGCTGCTGCTGGCCGTCAGTGCCGCCCTCGGTATCGCGGCGGAACTGTTGCGCCGTCTACTGCTCGGCAGCGCACTGCACGAGAAGGCGATGCCGATCCCGGCCGGGGTGTTCCACCCGTCACCGCGTCGGTGGATCGTTCCGATTGCAGCCGCATCGCTGCTCGCGGTGATGGTTCTGGTGGGGCTGCCACGAGACGGCCAGGTCACCACACGTGAGAAGTTCGCTCGACCATCGTCGGAGTTCCCGTTCGGAACCGACGCGTCCGGCCGCGACCTGCTCGCCCGAGTGGCGGACGGGGCCGTGCGGTCGATCGGCCTGTCGCTGGCGGTCACGCTGGCGGCCTTGTTCGTCGGGGTACTGCTGGGGCTGATTCCCCGAGCGACCCGAGGGCTCGTGGAGGTCACCAATGCCGCTCCGCCCGTCGTGACCGGCATCCTCATCGCCGCGATCTGGGGTCCCAGCGCCGGCGGGGCGGCTGTCGCGGTCCTGATCGTGACGTGGGCTCCACTCGCCGCGCACACCGCGGCACTCGTCGACGAGGCGCGAGCACAGCCCTACATCGCCATCTTGCCGACACTCGGTGCCGGCAACGGTCGAATCCTGTTCGGCTCCATCGTTCCCGGTGTGCTGCCGGCCGTGTTTCGGCACGCCATGATCCGGCTGCCCGGTGTCGCTCTGGCGCTCGCCGCCCTCGGATTCCTGGGCCTCGGTCCGCAACCGCCGACCGCGGATTGGGGACTGATCCTGTCCGACGGGGTAGCCGCCGTCGAGCGAGCACCGTGGGTCGCGGCAGCACCGCTGGCGTCGTTGATCGCACTGGCCGTCCTCGCCGTCTCCGTAGCCAGCGCGACGTCGGGGCGGGTGAGAACGACCGGTAGCGTTGACGGCAAAGTCGATGCAGGAGGGCGCGTTACATGAGTTCGAGGACCGACAAGTCGCCGACGCGGTGGCGGTGGTCGTTTCTCGTCGACCTCGGGCGCGCCACGCCCACGGTGCGATTGCTGGTTCTCACCCAGATGACGTTCAACATCGGCTTTTTCATGGTGTTGCCGTATCTGTCGGTGCACCTGACGTCCGATCTGGGACTCGGAGCGGCACTCGTCGGTGTCGTCCTCGGTATCCGAACGTTCTCCCAGCAGGGCCTGTTCTTCGTGGGCGGCACCCTCGCCGATCGGTGGGGCATCAAGCCGGTGGTCCTCGTCGGCTGTGTCCTGCGGGTACTGGGGTTCCTGGGCCTGGCCGCGTTCGATTCTCTCGCCGGTGTCGTCGCCGCGACGGTGCTGGTCGGGTTCGCGGCCGCATTATTCTCTCCCGCAGTGGAATCCGCGATCGCCATCGAGGCCGGTAAGAGCGAACGCAGCGGCGGCGCCACCCGGGTTCAGACCTTTGCGCTGTTGTCGGTGTGCAATCAGATCGGATCGTTCACCGGCCCACTCATCGGATCTCTGCTGTTGTTGGCCGACTTTCGGATCGCATGCCTCACGGCCGCAGTCATTTTCGTCCTCGTCATCGCCGCGCACATCAGATGGCTGCCGCGCGAGCCCGGCGAACACCGCGACGATCCGTGGCTCTCGGGCTGGACCGACGTGATCCGAAACCGCACCTTCGTGCTGTTCGCCGTCGCCATGAGCGCGCAGTTGGTGGCCTACAACCAGCTGTATCTGCTGCTCCCCCTCGAGGTCGAACGGGCCTGGGGAACCCAGACGGTACTCGGCTGGTTCTTCGCAATCTCCGCAGTACTCGTCGTCACGACGCAGTTGCCCATCACCCGACGCGTCGCCGCGGTCTCGCCGCGCATCACGCTGCCGATCGGATTTGCTGTCATGGCACTCTCTTTCGCGCTGGTGGCGGTCCTCAGTCCTCTGGAGCTGACGGGGCTCGTCGGCCTGATTCCGGCCGCCCTGTTCGTGCTGCTGCTGGCATTGGGACAGATGATCGCAATGCCGCAGGCGCGCGACCTCGTCCCCAAGATGGCTGCCGAACGGCGACTCGGGTCGTACTACGGATTCATGGCCTCCCTCGGCGGCATCGGGGTACTCCTCGGCTCGATCGCCGTCGGAGCGGTGATCGACGCGTCACCCGACACCGGCTGGGGAGCAGCAATCCCATGGCTGGTCGCTGCCCTGTTCCCCATCGCCAGTGTCATCGGCCTGCGAATCGTGTTGGCTCGACTCGACTGAGTTGGTTCTGGTGTCGCCGGCTTCTGTCGGCCGCCCGCATTTCCCCGCCCCCTTTCCTCCGCCCCCATCCCGCCGCCCCCATCCCGCCGTCGTCCCCATCCCGCCGCCCCCATTTCCCGCAAACGCGCGCGCGTTTGTCATACGCGAGTGGATTCGCCTCGAATTCGGGGCTATTCCGCGCGCACCTGGCGAACGCGCGCGCGTTTGCGGCGGCCTCGGCTACATCCGGCGTCACCCCTCCCCTGGAGAGTCGACTCTCCCCCACGGGGAGGGGCGAGAATGTGGGCATGAACGGATTGCTGACGATCGGCGAGTTCTCGCGAATCACCCATCTGTCGGTGAAGACCCTGCGTCGCTATCACGAGTCGGGTCTGCTCGAACCCGCGACGGTCGACGACTACTCGGGCTATCGGTACTACGCCACCGATCAGGTCGGGGTCGCGCAGATCATCGGTCGATTCCGGAAGATGCAGATGCCGGAGCGGGAGGTGCGGGCAATCGTGCAGACACCCGATCCCGATGCCCGCGCTCGACTGATCACCGAACATCTCACTCGACTCGAGCGTCAGTTGGACGACACCAGATCAGCCGTGACGGCGCTGCGCCGGTTGCTCGATCCCACTCCGCCCGCGATCGATGTCCGACGAATTCTCACTGAACAGTGTTCTGTCGCAGCCATTTCCGAGGTGGTCGACGCGTCCGACGTGCTGGGCTGGTACTCGGACGCGATGGCCGAGATCGACGCGGTCGTATCGGACACCACCGGGCCGCCGGGCGGGTTGTACGACAACGATCTCTTCACCGACGGGCGGGGGGAGCTGACCGTCTACGTTCCCACCGTCGATGCGCCATCCGTCGGCAGAGTTCGGCCGATGACGCTGCCTCCCGTCGAACTCGCGGTGACGGTTCATCACGGACCCCACGACGACATCGACGTCACGTACGGTGCGCTCGGGGTGCACGTGGAGACCAACGGCCTCGCCATCGCGGGGCCGGTTCGCGAGGTCTATGTCGTCGGGCCGCGGGATACCGAGAACTCGACGCTCTGGCGTACCGACATCGGATGGCCGGTGTTCACGGCATCACCGGCGGCACCGTAGAAGTCAGCGGCCCAGTTGCCGACTTGCTCCACCGATTTCTGCGTGGGCACCGATCTTCGCGTTTCGTCCCGCTCGATCGCCGGCCTGCCGTGCGCCCTCGGAGTACCCGGCGTTCGCGCTCTGGCCTCGCCAGTGCCCGCGTGCGGTGGACGTCTGCCGGTAGTAGTCGCGTAGCTCGATCTCCTTGTCTCGCAACACCAGAGCGGTACCGGCACCGGAGGTCTCGTGCGCGATGGCCTTGGCCTCGGTGTCCTTCTTGACCTCCGCGAGCCGTTGACCGATGCGCGACGCGAATGCCGTCTGAAAGTTCAGACGCGCCGTCACGGCGGCGACGGGCACTTCCTCGCGTCGGGTGTAGCGGCGACGATTCTTGACCTCGGTGACGGTGCGGATGGCCGTCTCGGATTTGTAGGCACCCGACTTGATGTACGCGTCGGACGCTCGGACCATCTGAATCAGCAAAGAGGAGTACAGGGCCTCGGTGGTCTCGATGTCCGAGTCGAAACCGTAGGCGAACACCTGCGTCGACGATCTGGCGACGTCGCACTGCACATCGTTTGCGTGGGCGATGGCGACGAACAGTTGAACGTAGGTCTTGAGTCCACGCTTGCCCGGTTCACCGATGGGGATGACCTTCTGAGTCGGCGTCGCCTGCCGTTCGCGGGATGCGCTGTGCGAACGCGCCACCGCCAGATCCACCGACGCCGACGTGGCCAAACGCTGCGCGGCCTCCATGAAGGCCTCGGCCTCGTGGGGGTTGTCGGTGGACTCCGCCTGACGCAGCAATCCGCCGATACGCGTCAGCATCTTGTCCGAACTCATGAGCGAAAGGGTACCGGGCACCTCCGACACGTCCGGGTTGACCGATTCAGGAACTCGATTATGACCCCTACGCGGTGAGTTGTGTGCCACAGTACCCATCGACATATGTGTCGGGGGAGCATCACAGCACGATTCTGCGTGCCCATCTCCGGGCGCATACCACCGCGTAGAAGTAAGTGGAGAAAACAATGGCGTCTTTGATCACGAAGGTGGCAGTGGTTGCGACAGCAGCCACGCTGCTGACGCTCACCGCATGTTCGAGCGACAGCGGTTCGAGCGGCGATTCGGGTGCGGCATCCGAAAATGCCGACGGCCGTGGACCTATCACCTATGTCGAGGGCCAGGACACCACCGAGACCGGTGTCGTCCAGCAGATCATCTCGGAGTGGAACGCCGCCAACCCCGATCAGCAGGTCACCTTCAAGGAGCAGTCCGCCGACGCCGATCAGGCCCACGACGACTTCGTTCAGCAGCTCCAGGCGCAGCAGAGCGATTACGACGTCATGGCACTCGACGTCGTCTGGACCGCCGAGTTCGCGGCCAAGGGCTGGCTCGTGCCGCTCGAGGGCGAATTCGCACTCGACAACGCAGGCGTTCTTCCGGCGACCGTCGCGAGTGCGACCTACAACGGCAAGCAGTACGCCGCGCCGAAGAACACCAACGGCGGACTGCTCTACTACCGCAGTGATCTGCTTCCCGAGGCACCCACCACCTGGGCCGAGCTCACCGAGGACTGCCAGGTCGCCCGCGACAACAACATCGACTGCTACGCAGGGCAATTCGCCCCCTACGAGGGTCTGACGGCCAACGCGTCGGAGATCATCAACGCGCACGGCGGATCGATCGTCGGCGAAGACGGCAAGACCCCCACCGTCAACAGCCCGGAAGCCAAGGCCGGACTGCAGACTCTGGTCACCGCGTTCGAGACCGGCGTCATCCCGGCCCAGGACACCACGTTCAAGGAGTCCGACAGCCAGCAGGCGTTCCAGGACGGAAAGACGCTGTTCCTGCGCAACTGGCCGTACGTCTACGGCACCGCCGCAGAAGAAGGTTCGGCTGTGGTCGGAAAGTACGCGGTCGCACCGCTTCCCGGCGTCACCGGAGTGGGCACCTCGACGCTCGGCGGATACAACGCCGCGATCAGCGCGTACTCCGAGAACAAGGCAACTGCTGCCGACTTCCTGCGCTTCATGCAGGGCGAGAAGGCGCAGCGCATCATCGCCGAGGGTGCTTTGCCGCCCGTGCTCTCCTCGCTGTACGACGATCCCGCACTGATCGCCGCGATGCCGTACCTTCCCGCATTGAAGGCATCCATCGAGAATGCCGTTCCGCGTCCCGTCACCCCGTTCTACCCGGCCGTCTCGAAGGCTGTGCAGGACAACGTCTCTGCCGCCATCAAGGGTGAGAAGAGCGTCGACCAGGCGATCACGGACATGCAGGCCGGTATCGAAACCGCCGGCGCCAACTGATTTCGGGAGAACCAATGGCTGTACCTGCTGGTGTGACCAGTGGGGCCGCCGCAACCACCGCGGCCGGGGGCTCGTCCCCCGGCCGCGGTCGGCATGTGCGGTCCAAGAACAAGCGGTTCGGCCTGACGCAGGGTCGGGCCTGGCTGTTGATCGCACCGACGATGGTGATCCTCGCGATCGTCATCGTCTACCCGGTGATCCGAGCCCTGGTGATGTCCTTCTCCAAGGATCCCGGTCTCGATCCCGCCACCGGCATGTTCGTCACCGGTGGATCTGCCGGCTTCGACAACTACACGCACTGGATCCTGCAGCAATGCACCTCGGCGTCGGGCACATTGGTGCCCTGCCCGCCGGGAACGCTGGGGTCGCAGTTCTGGGGCGCCGTCGGAAACACCGCGTTCTTCACGGTCGTCACGGTGTCCATCGAGGTGGTCATCGGCTTCGGAATGGCCGTCATCATGGGTAAGACCTTCGCCGGACGCGCCCTGTTGCGCGCGGCAATCCTGATCCCCTGGGCGATCCCGACGGCGGTCACGGCCAAGCTCTGGTACTTCATCTTCGCGTACGACGGTGTCGCCAATCGCATTCTGGGAACCAACATTCTGTGGACCGGCGACGCGTGGCCCGCTCGTTTCGCCGTCATCATCGCCGACGTGTGGAAGACGACGCCGTTCATGGCGTTGCTGATCCTGGCCGGGTTGCAGATGATTCCAGCCGACGTCTACGAGGCGGCCCGCGTCGACGGGGCGTCGGCGTGGCAGCGGTTCACCAGGATCACACTGCCGTTGGTCAAGCCCGCGTTGATGGTGGCAATTCTGTTCCGCACCATGGACGCGCTGCGTATGTACGACTTGCCGGCGATCCTCACCGAGGGCAATCCCGCCACCCGGACCATCTCGATCCTGGTGGTGGATCAGATTCGTCAGGGATTCAACAGCGCTGCCTCGTTGTCGACGATCTCGTTCATCATGATCTTCGTCGTGGCGTTCATCCTGGTGAAGTTTCTCGGTGCCAATGCCGTTGCCACTCAGGACAATCAGCGCAAGGGGCCCGGCCGATGAAGCAAGCTCGCATCTATCTCGGCGTCGTCGTCATTCTCGTCTGGGGACTGGCACCGTTCTATTGGATGGTCGTCACCGCATTCCGCGACCCGCGCTACACCTTCGACACGACGCCGTGGCCGACGCACGTCACGTGGGAGAACTTCGAGAACGCGTTGTCGACGGCGAACGGCAACAATTTTCTTCGTGCGGTGGGCAACAGCCTGATCGTGGGCGGCGCGACCACACTGATCGCGTTGGTCATCGGCATTTTCACCGCATACGCGCTCTCCCGCATCGACTTTCGCTTCAAGTACGTGGTGACGGGCATCATCCTGGGTGCGTCGATGTTCCCCGTCGTCGCATTGGTGACCCCGCTGTTCCAGTTCTTCACCAACATCGGCTGGATCGGCAGCTACCAGGCGATGGTCATCCCGAACATCTCGTTCGTCCTACCGCTGACGATCTATACGCTGGCGGCGTTCTTCGCCGAATTGCCCTGGGAGCTCGAAGAAGCCGCGCGGATCGACGGCGCCGGACGATTCCAGGCATTCCGCCTGGTGATGCTCCCGCTCGCCGCGCCTGCCTTGTTCACCACCGCGATTCTTGCGTTCATCGCCGCAGTGAACGAGTACCTGCTGGCCAGTCAGCTCTCGAGTGACAAGACCGAACCGGTGACCGTCGCCATCGCGCGGTTCACCGGCAACGATCCGCTTGTGGTGCCGTATGCCGCGATCATGGCCGCGGGCACCATCGTTGCGATTCCATTGGTGATCATGGTGCTGCTGTTCCAGCGCCGCATCATCTCCGGACTGACGGCGGGCGGCGTCAAGTCGTGACGGCGCAGGACCACCTGCAGTTGTTGGCAGGCATTCTCGGGTTCTTTGCGCTGGTAGCTCTCGGTTTCGCCGTAGCCGGGATCATCGGAGGTGATCCCGGCGTGCTGCCGTCCGTAGCGCTGCTCGGCTTGCTGGTCGCACTGTGGTTCACCGTCAAGAAGATTCGCTGAAACTCGTCGTCGAGATACCCACCAGTTCGGCCAGTGCCGGACTCATCGCGCTGCGCCACACCAGGGCCAGCAGGGCGGCGGTGTGCGAGTCGGTCAGCTCGATCGCGACGAGCCGGTCGCCGTAGAATTCGGCCATCGACCGGCTGAGAATCCCGACCCCCAAACCGCGGGTGGCGAGGTCGGCTACCGCGTCAGGTGCGCTGGCCTGCAACGTGATCGACGGTGACAGACCTCCCCCGGCGCAGTCCCTGTCGAACACCGCACGAATTCCGGTGCCCGGCGGAAGGGCAACGATCGGATATTCGCACACCTCGGCGAGTGTCGCGTCCTTATGCGCCGCCAGTGGATGCTCCGCCGGCACGGCGGCAACGATCCGCTCGTCGATCACCACCATCGATTCGAGTCCGGCGGGGGTCCGAGAAGCGAGACCGACCAACGCAAGATCCAGCTCGCCGGATCGAACATCCGCGACGAGATCGTCCGAATTACCCTCGCGCAAAGCAATGTCGACGCCGGGATGTGCCGCGTGGAAGCCCGCCAACGCGTCGAACAGTGGGGGAACGGTGCAGGCGGTGACCATACCGACGCTCAGTCTGCCGCGCAGTAGGCCCGTCACATCGTCGACGGATTGTTTGACGGATCCTGCCGCGGCGAGTGTCGCGCGGGCCTGCGGCAACGCCGCCTGGCCGGCTGTGGTCAAAGTGGCTGTGCCACCGGATCTGTCGATCAGCTCGGCCCCGAGTTCGCGCTCGAGCGCCCTGATCTGCGCGCTGACCCCCGATTGACTGATGTGAACGCGGGCGGCAGCGCGGGTGAAGTTCGCTTCCTCGGCCACCGCGACGAAATACTCGAGCTGCCTCAGTTCCATTGCTGTACTCCCAGATCGGGACCTTCGCCGGCATCGAGGCGGGCTATCGCGCGCTTCGGCGCGGTGACGCGGTAGCTGCAGTCGATCAGTTCGGCGGCTTCGGCCCAGACATCGCTGTCGGCCTTGTCTTTGCGGTCACTGCTCAGGTCGAACCCCACCCAGCCTGCGGGTCCGAGGTAGGCGGGATGAAAGTAGCGCGGCTCGAGTTCGCAGGCTCGCTGCTCCTCGGCGCTCTCGCATTTGACGATGAACGACAGATCGAACTGATCGCCGCCTTTGACGCCGCCGCCGAAGTAGACGAACACCGAGGTCGTGCGGAAGGTCGGCCTGCCGTGCGAAACCTTCTCGGTGACGTCGGGGTACGCGAACGCCAGAGCGCGAACGCGTTCGAGAATCGGATGCTTCGAGGTGGGATCGATGGCCACGCGAGAACCATAGCGCGTAGCGTCTAGCTGCGGCTATGAGTAAAAGTTCTGGTGATGATCGGAACCAACTGTTGGACTTCTGACTGCGCCGGTTCGAGACTCGAATCCATGACACAGACACCCGCACAAATTGCAGCAACCTACTTCGAGGCCTGGAAGGCGAAGGACTTCGACAACCTGGCGTCGATCCTGCACGAGGATGCAACGTTTCGCGGTCCACTCGGCACGGCCGACAGCGGCGAAGAATGCGTCGCCGGGTTGAAGGGAATGTCGCAGATCGTCACCGACATCGACATCGCGCACGTATTCGTCGATGGCCCGAACGTGTTGACGTGGTTCGACCTGCACACGTCGATCGCACCCCCGGCCCCCACCGCGAACTGGCAACGAATCGAAGACGGCAAAATCACCGAAATCAGGGTGACATTCGACCCTCGCGCCATCGTCGAGGCGGGATAGACGAACGCCCGCCGGTACTCAATGTGACATTTGGTGGCCTTTTGGGGGGTCAATGTCACGTTGAGTGGACCGGCGGGCGTCAGTGCCGCGGAGATTTACGCGTCGATGATGAAGGCTTCGAGTTGTTCGCGAGCAACGTCGTCGGCCAACTGCTGCGGCGGGCTCTTCATCAGGTAGGCGGAAGCCGGGATGACCGGTCCACCGATGCCGCGGTCCTTTGCGATTTTCGCGGCGCGGACTGCGTCGATGATGACACCGGCGGAGTTGGGTGAGTCCCAGACCTCGAGCTTGTATTCGAGGCTCAGGGGAACGTCACCGAAGGCGCGGCCTTCGAGGCGGACGTAGGCCCACTTGCGGTCGTCGAGCCAGCCGACGTGGTCGGACGGTCCGATGTGGACGTCCTTGGCGTTGAATTCCTTCTGCAGGTTCGACGTGACGGCCTGGGTCTTGGAGATCTTCTTCGACTCGAGGCGGGTGCGCTCGAGCATGTTGAGGAAGTCCATGTTGCCGCCGACGTTGAGCTGCATGGTGCGGTCGAGCTGCACGCCGCGGTCTTCGAACAGCTTCGCCATGACGCGGTGGGTGATGGTGGCACCGACCTGGCTCTTGATGTCGTCGCCGACGATGGGGACGCCAGCGTCGGTGAACTTCTTGGCCCAGACGGGGTCGGAGGCGATGAAGACGGGGAGGGCGTTGACGAAGGCGACGCCTGCGTCGATGGCGGCCTGTGCGTAGAACTTGTCGGCTTCTTCGGATCCGACGGGGAGGTAGGACACGAGGACGTCGACCTTGGCGTCGCGCAGTGCCTGTGCGACGTCGACTGCTTCGCCGTCGGCCTCGGTGATGGTCTCGCGGTAGTACTTTCCGAGGCCGTCGAGGGTCGGTCCGCGCAGGACGTGGACGTCCTTCGGGGGCACGTCGGCGATCTTGATGGTGTTGTTCTCGCTGGAGAAGATGGCCTCGGAGAGGTCGAAGCCGACCTTCTTGGCGTCGACGTCGAACGCGGCGACGAACTCGACGTCGCGGACGTGGTACTTGCCGAACATGACGTGCATCAGGCCGGGAACGGTGGCGTTCTCGTCTGCGTCCTTGTAGTACTCGACACCCTGGACCAGGGATGAGGCGCAGTTGCCCACACCCACAATGGCCACGCGGATTGCGTTGTTGTTCTCACCCATGGTCGGGTTCTCCTTCTGTCTTGACTGTCCTGTTTGGTGCTGTGTGGGACGGTGCTGGGTTGGGGGCGGCTTGCTCGGCTGCGATGACTTCGTTGAGCCAGCGCACCTCGCGTTCGCTCGATTCGAGACCGAGCTGGTGGAGTTGCCGGGTGTAGCGGTCGAGTGTTCCGTTCGCCTTGGCCACAGCGTCGCGGAGGCCTTCTCGGCGCTCCTCGACCTGGCGTCGTCTGCCTTCGAGAATGCGTACCCGAGCTTCTGCCGGGGTTCGACTGAAGAAGGCAAGATGTACGCCGAATCCGTCGTCGGTGTAGTTCTGCGGTCCGGTGTCGGCCACCAGTTCGGCAAATCGTTCCCTGCCGAGGGGGGTGAGCACGTACACCCGTTTTGCTCGTCTTTTCACGAGCAGTTCGGGACCGGCGTCCTCGGCGATGAGCCCGTCGGTTTGTAGTCGACGGAGCGCCGGGTACAGCGATCCGTACGAAAACGCACGGAATGCTCCGAGCAGGCCGGTCAGCCGCTTGCGAAGCTCGTAACCGTGCATGGGTGATTCGAGAAGCAGTCCGAGAATTGCGAGTTCGAGCATGCAACTCCCCCTTCTCGAATCCAACGATCACATCCTGGCGATGCGATGAGCCACACTATCGGAGAATGTATCGCGCCGATACATGAAGTGACAAACCAATGGCCGGTTACATCGCGCGAACCGGCATTTGCGGACGTGTTTTTCGGGGTCCTTCGCGGGTATCGACACAGGACGGCACTACATCGAAGGAGCGCATCATGCACGAATACGATCAACCGCCCCCACTGTCGAACGCCGAGTCCGAGCGGGGCTCCCACGTGGCGGACCTGTCGACTGTGCAACTGATCGAGCGACTGACGAGTCAGGTCTCGACGCTCGTCCGGACCGAGATCGACGCCGGACTCGCCGAAGTCAAGAGCAAGGGAAGTCGCCTCGGGGTGGGCGTCGGAATCTCCGGCGCGGGTGCGTTGCTGCTGTTCCTCGGGCTCGCCACCTTGATCGCTACCGCAGTGCTCGGACTGGCGACAGTGTTGTCCGCATGGCTCGCAGCGCTGATCGTCGCGATCGTGGTGCTGGCGATCGGGGGCATCCTGGCCGCAGTCGGCGCGTCACGGGCAAAGAAGGCCTTGCCGCCGATTCCCGCGGACACCGCAGCACGTATCGGCGACGACATCACCGCAGTGAAGGAGGGCATCCGATGACCGACACACCGGCGCACAGTGTTTCCGGCAACTCCGATCAGCCGCCCAGCATCGAGGAACAGCGTTCCGAACTGGCCGACACCGTCGCCGCTCTCGCGGCCAAAGCCGACATCCCCACTCGAGTGGGCAACGAGGCCTCTCGACAGGCGACACGTGCCTCCGATGCGGTGCGCAGTAGGCCCGGCACTGCCGCAGGGGCCGTGGGCTTCGTGGTGACCGCAGTGTTGGTGACGGTTCTTCTTCGTCGCCGACGTACGAGAAAGGTGTTTCGATGAGTGCAGTATCGAAGGCGTTCTACAGACCGATGTCGTTGGCGACGAGTGTGCTCGGCGGGCTGGCGGCCGGCGCGGTGTTCAAGCAGGTGTGGAAGCACGTCGGCGACGACGACGCGGCGGCCCCCGACCCGAAAGATCTGAATCGCTCCGTCCGAGAGGTGCTGATCGCCGCAGCCGTCCACGGTGCGGTGTTCGGCGTCGTCAAGGCCGCAGTCGACAGGGCAGGGGCAACCGGTTACCGCGCCATCACGCACGAGAGCCCGAAGTAGCCGACACGCAACATGATTCGCGGCGTCTATCGGCTTACCGAGACGATGTTGCCCGCGAAGTCCGCTTCGACGCGGCCACCCTGATCGTCGTCGTTCTTTGCGGTGATCGAGATGCGCTGCTCGCCGCGGGAATCGGTGATCATGACGTACTCGACGGCGGCGTCCGGGACCCCGATGGCCTCGGGCGTTCCCGCGACGAGGCCTGCCAGAACCGCAGAATCGACTGTGGCCCAATCGAAGAGTGCCTCTTGTGCGTCGGGCGGCTCGGTCTCGTGATACACCTCGAACCCCCCGGAGACGAACACGCGCTCTCGTCGGCCCTCTGCCGTCGGGCGATAGACGTCGGCACGGTTGCCGTCCATCTGAATGAACACCTCGAGAACCTGCGAACTGCCGAAGCGTTCCACGTAGCGTTCTCGAAAATCGTCGAGTCCGGCTGCCGTGTCGAAAACGAAGGGGCGGGCGATGATCGGGGTGACGTCGACCGGCAGGTCCATCGGCACGGTGGGGGCGACGCTGCGCGTCGTCGTGGACGCGACGACGGCAGCAGTCGGAACCGGTTCTTCGCCGGTCCTGGTCGACAGAAACACCACCAGCCCTACAGTCACGATGACGACCGAGCCGAGTGCCAGCAGTAGCCGGTTCTTCGGTTCGGATGTTCGCGGCGGTGGTTCCGGAAGGTCGACGTCGATTTGTAGGTCGGAGACCAGGCGTCGTAGGTCGCGCAGGGTGATGGCCACCCGCGCACGTTCGCTGCGTAGGCGGTGCTCGTCGAAGGTGAGCTGGCCGTCGGCGTATGCGGAATCCAGAACGGTGGCGGTCAGTGCGCGGTCAATTTCACGGGCGCGAAAATCGGGTCGTTGTGCCATCATGCGGCCTCCTTTCCGGACACATCAGCCGAACGAAAACGGCGTGACACGCAGGAAGTTGCCTGCGGGATCGAATAGGAGAGTTCCGCTTTCCTGGTCGGTGTTGTCGGCGGAGACGGAAATTTGCGGACCGTTGTCGCTGCCGTGGAAGCTCACGTTGTAGCTGTCGATGCGACTCATGTTCAAGCTCTCGCGGGCACCGGCGATGATTCCCGCTGCCTTCGTCAGATCGACCGTCGCCAGGTCGATCTGAGGTCCGTCGAAGTCGCGGGTGCTCGAGAAATTGTCGTCGTAGTCGTCGATCACGCCGTTGCGATAGGTGTAGCTGACCTGCTTCTGTGGCACCCCGGGTGCAGGTGCCGAAATGACGGCGTAGTCGTCGTACAGCCCGAGTCTGTCGACCACCGACGTGCCGATCTTCTGTTGCAGTTCATCGACGATATCCACGACGACTGCAGGATTCTTGTACCCAGCCGACCCGAGACCCGATTCGAGGCCATTGGTGTTCGAGCACGCGCGAATGCCGAATGTGAGCGCCACGAGTGCGGCAACGGCAGGGACCGCGACGGCCATGAAGCCCAGGCGTGAGCCCTTTGCCGTCGTGATCGGATGCGCGAACTCGATCGGGTCGGCCATCGGCGGCAGATCGGTGTCGTTCTGAAGGTCCTCGATAAGGGCGTGCAGATCGGCGATCGTGTCGGCTTCCTCCGCCAGATCGATCCTTGCGGCGTGCTCGAAATCGGACAGCTGGCCATCGGCGAGTGCTTCGTCCAACGTGGCGCAAGTATCGGTGCGATCCACATCACGCGCTCGCGTACTGGGTGACAGTCGCGTCGGCACAGGTGGAGCATAGTTTCTCGGCCCAGGAATGGGGGTCGATCGTCGTCCAGGCGGGGATCGCAGGTCTCCATCGACACTGCCGCACGTACTCTGGTTCTCGTGCGACTTCAGCGACAGGTGGTGGACTACGCCCTTCAGCGTCGGTCGCTGCTGGCCGAGGTCTACTCCGGTAGGACGGGCGTGGCAGCGGTCTGCGACGCAGATCCCTATCTTCTACGTGCCGCCAAGTTCCACGGCCGCGGCAGCGACGTAGTGTGCCCGATCTGCCGGAAGGAGCAGCTCACGCTGGTGTCGTGGGTGTTCGGCGAGAAGCTCGGACCCCTGTCCGGCTCCGCGAGAACGGCCGACGAACTCGGCCGGCTGGCTGCCACCCAAGAGGAATTTTCGGTCCATGTGGTCGAGGTCTGCCGCTCGTGCAGCTGGAATCACCTCGTCCAGTCCTACGTCCTCGGGGCCGTGCCCGCACCCAAGCAACCCCGTCGCCCACGATCGGGATCCCGTCAACCGAACCGTCGAACTGCGAGTGAATGACACAATCGCTTCGCTGAACCCAGCCACCGAGAATTCGACGCGGCCGCCGAGATTACTGGAGATTCGTACGTGAGTTCCCCCTACGACAACAACCCGGGTAACAACGAACCTGGCCGTAGCGACTCCGGACGGCGCCCCGACGTGCCCGGACCACCGCGCGGCAGCCGCCATTCCGATCCGCCCGGACGTCGTCCGGTACCCCCACCGGGCCAACGTCCGGTGCCTCCTCCGGGCCAACGTCCGCTACCGCCTCCGGGTCAGCGCCCCGGACCGCCTCCCGGGCAGCGTCCGATGCCACCGCAGGGTCGACCGCCGATGCCACCTCCGGGTCAGCGTCCGGTACCGCCTCCGGGTCAGCGCCCCGGGCCCCCTCCTGGGCAGCGCCCCGGGCCCCCTCCTGGGCAGCGTCCGATGCCACCGCAGGGTCGACCGCCCGGTGACGGTCGCTACGCCGCGGCAGGTGTCACCCGATCGGGATCCGTCCCGCCGCCACACGAACCGAACGATCCATCAGCTAGCTCCTCGGGCAACGAACCGCCCGAGCCCCCCGAAAGAGGTTCCGCCGCGAAAACGAAGAAGAAATCCAAGTGGCGGGTAGTTCGACGCACGTTGTATGCGTTGGTCGCCTTGGGCCTGATAGTGCCGATTCTGCTGTTCATGGTGGCGTACACGCTGGTGGACGTCCCGCGGCCCGGTGACCTCAGGACCAATCAGGTTGCGACGATCTTCGCCTCCGACGGGTCGAGCGTGCTCGGCAAGGTGGTGCCACCCGAGGGCAACCGAACCGATGTCACGATCGACCAGATTCCGGAGCACGTACGTAACGCCGTGCTCTCGGCGGAGGATCGCGACTTCTATTCCAATCCCGGGTTCTCGGTGACCGGCTTCGGCCGTGCCCTGCGCGACAACGTGCTCGGACGTGACAGCGCGGGCGGCGGTTCCACGATCACCCAGCAGTACGTCAAGAATGCGGTGGTCGGCTCCGAGCGGACGTTGACGCGCAAGATGCGGGAGCTGGTCATCTCGTCGAAGATGGCTCGCCAATGGTCCAAGGACGACATTCTCGCGGCGTATCTAAACACCATCTATTTCGGTCGTGGCGCTTATGGCATCGCTGCCGCGTCGACGGCGTACTTCGGCAAATCCGTGGATCAGCTCTCGGTCGAGGAAGGCGCAGTACTGGCTGCGACCATCCAGCAACCGTCCGGACTCGATCCGGAAGTCAACCCCACCGGTGCTCAGTCGCGGTGGAATTACGTGCTCGACGGCATGGTCTCGCAGGGCCAGCTCGATGCGACTCAGCGTGCGGCGATGCAGTATCCGCAGTGGGTCCCCATTTCTCAGGTCGATTCGGGTGATGCCGCCGACGCAGGTCCCAACGGTCTGATCAAGGCGCAGGTACTGCGTGAGTTGTCGGCTGTCGGGGTCAGTGATCAGGATCTGAACACCGAGGGTCTGCAGATCACGACGACGATCGATCCGAGGGCGCAGGCCGCCGCGGTCGAGGCCGTGGACAACAACCTGCAGGGTGAGCCGTCGGAGCTGCGCACGGCGTCGGTGTCGATCGATCCGCGCAGTGGCGCGGTCCGCTCGTACTACGGCGGCGCGGACGGGCGCGGTTTCGACTTCGCGCAGTCCGGGTTGCAGACCGGATCGTCGTTCAAGGTGTTCGGCCTCGCCGCTGCCTTGGACCAAGGCATTCCGCTGTCGAAGATGTACGACAGTTCCTCGCTCGACGTCAACGGCATCCAGATCAGCAACGTCGAGGGCGAATCCTGTGGCACGTGCACCATCGCCGAAGCCCTCAAGCGGTCGCTGAACACGAGCTTCTACCGCATGATGCTGGGCATGGACAATGGCCCGCAGGCGATCGCGGACATGGCACACAAGCTCGGTATCCCGCAGGAGATCGAGGGCGTCGGCCCCACGCTGACCGAGCCCGACAACGCGGGCCCGAACTACGGAATCGTGCTCGGCCAGTACCAGTCGCGGGTGATCGACATGGCCTCGGCCTACGCCACACTGGCAGCCTCCGGCGTCTACCACACCCCGCACTTCGTGCAGAAGGTCGTCACGGCCGACGGCACGGTGTTGCTCGATCGTGCACCCGAGGCCGGTCAGCAGGTCGTCTCGGCGGCGGTGGCCGACAACGTGACGTCGGCGATGCGTCCGATCGCCGGGTACTCCAACGGTCACAACCTCGCGGGTGGTCGTCAATCGGCGGCGAAGACCGGTACCGCGCAGCTCGGCGATACCGGGCAGAACAAGGACGCCTGGATGGTCGGGTACACCCCGTCACTGTCGACGGCGGTGTGGGTCGGTACCGAGCAGGGCTTGCCGCTCGAGAACAGTTACGGCGGTCCGATCTACGGATCGGGCATACCGTCGGACATCTGGAAGGCGACTATGGACGGCACGCTCGAGGGCACCTCGAACGAGACGTTCCCGACGCCCGAGGCCATCGCCGGTCAGGCAGGTGTCCCGCAGTACTCGGCACCGGCCGCGCCGGTCACGACGGTGGCTCCGTCCGCGCCGCCGCCCGTGACTCTGCCGATTCCGACGGAGATCTCGCCGCCGGTGGTCATCACGCCGCGTCAGGTCGAGATTCTGCCGGGCGTCACCATTCCGCTGCCGGGTCTGGCCCCGGCTCAGCCCGCACAGCCACCGGCAGCACCCGAGCCGGCAGCCCCCGAACCGGCGACTCCCGGCCAGTAGCACCGAACGGTGACGACCGAACCCGAGCGCAAGGGCAGAGCCCTTGCCAGTCCTGGTCGCCTGGACACGGCGAGTGCAACGGACCGTGACGCACCCAGCCGTACCGATCCGATGACCGAGGAACTGTCCTCGGTCATCGGCGGGCCGGTGGGCGCGCACGCTCTGGTCGGTCGGCAACGGTGGTTCACTGCGCTGCGGGTCATCCTGTTGCTCGCGGTGGTCTTTCTCTGCTTCGGCTGGTTCGCCAAGGCAGCGTGCATTCAACAGGCACCGGTGGGTCCGAACGGTGAACTCGGACTCGACTGGAGCGGCAGTCGCCAGTACGTGGCGATGTGCTACTCGGACACCGTGCCGCTCTACGGTGCCGAGCGGCTCGACCAAGGCGCGTTTCCGTACAAGAAGTCCTGGGAAGAAACCAAGGCCGACGGGTCGAGTCAGATCCGGTACATGGAGTACCCGGTCATTGCCGGCCTGTACCAGTACGGCTCGATGGTCGTCGGAAAGGCTTGGAACTCACTGAGTTTCCTGCCGCAAGCCCTGCCTGTGGTCGTCTACTTCAACGTCGTCGCTCTGGGATTGGCCGTCGCGTGGCTGGTCACCGTGTGGGCGACGGCGATCTCGGCGGGACGACGCATCTGGGACGCTGCCCTGGTGGCTGCCTCACCGCTGGTGATCGTGCATGGATTCACCAACTTCGACGCTCTCGCAACGGCATTCGCGCTCACCGGTCTGCTGGCCTGGGCCAAGAAGCGGCCCGTACTGGCCGGCATACTGCTGGGTCTCGGCGGTGCCACCAAGCTCTATCCTCTGTTGTTCCTCGGGCCGCTGCTGGTGTTGTGCTGGCGGGCCGGCCGCATGCGCGAGTGGGGGCTGACCGCAGCGGCTGCCCTCGGGGCCTGGCTTGCGGTCAATCTCCCACTGGCCCTGCTGTATCCGACGGGGTGGTACGAGTTCTTCCGGCTCAACTCCGAGCGCGGAGCCGACCCCGATTCGCTGTACAACGTCGTCACTTCCTTCACCGGATGGACGGGCTTCGACGGCCCCCTCTATCCGGGGGACAAGCCGATGGTTCTCAACGCAGTCACGCTGCTGCTCTTCGCCGTCGTGTGTGCGCTGATCGCCTACATCGGTACGACGGCTCCGACCCGGCCGAGGCTGGCCCAGTTGGTGTTCCTGGTGGTGGCCGGGTTCCTGCTGACCAACAAGGTGTGGAGTCCCCAATACTCGCTGTGGCTGGTCCCTCTCGCGGTGCTGGCTCTACCGCATCGTCGAATCCTGTTGGCGTGGATGGCAATCGACGCGTTCGTCTGGTTCCCCCGGATGTACTACTACCTGGGCGTGGACAACAAGGGTCTGCCCGAACAGTGGTTCACCGCCACCGTGGTCGTGCGCGATATCGCAGTGATCGGCTTGTGCGCGTTGATCGTTCGGCAGATCTACCGGCCGTCGGAGGATCTCATTCGAAACGGCAGCGCCGTCGACCCGCTCGGTGGCGTACTCGACGGTGCTGCAGATCGAACCGGTCGGCGTGCGGTCACATATAGCGGCCGAGCTGCTTGACGGCTTCACCGGCGTGCTTGGCCTGGATGCCGTCGCCGATGGCCTGTAGCTTCCATTCACTGCCCTGGCGGTAGACCTTTGCCATCACCAATCCCGTGAACGGCATGCCGCCCTGCAGGGTGAAGCGGGCGAGTTCGGTGTTGGTGGTGTTGTCGACCAGCCGGCAGAACGCATTGGCAACCTGCTCGAACGTCTGGCCGCGGTACGAGGTGACCGTGAAGACGATGCCGGTGACGTGCTGGGGTACCCGCGTCAGATCGACGACGATGACCTCGTCGTCGCCCTCGCCCTCGCCGGTCAGGTTGTCTCCCTTGTGCGTGATCGACCCGTCCTTGGCGTTGAGCTGGCCGTAGTACACGACATCGTTGACGTTGCGATCTGCCAGCATGATTGCCGACGCGTCCAGGTCGATGTTCGCCGCACGGCCTCCGCCGCCGAACAGTCCACCCTTCTTCGGGGTCGTCACCGGGTCCCAGCCGAGGCCCATGCGAATCACCGTGAGGGCCACGCCGCCGTCCTTGCGCAGCGTGACCTTCTGGCCCTTGGACAGACTGACGGGCTTGGACTTGGTGAGACTGACTTCCGGAGCCTCGGAGCGAACCGGTGCGGGAGGGGCTGCGGGTGGAGCGGGCTGCGCGGCCGGGGCGGGTGGCGTCGGCGGTGCAGGGGGCGGGGTGGGAGCCGGCGCGTCGTCCACGGAGACACCGTGATCGGTCACCAACGCAGCGAAACCACCCGCGTAGCCCTGCCCCACGGCGCGCACTTTCCAGCTCCCCTGACGGCGGTAGATTTCCAGCGCAATGACGATGGATTCGGAGCTTAGGCCCTCGATCGTGTACTCGTACAACACGTTTCCCGTTGTGTCGCTGACTCGCGCGACCGGGGGTGCCGATCGGCCGAAGTTGCTCGACGCGTCGTCGAGGGTGATGACCGCACGGATCTGCTCGATGTCGGACGGAACAGCGCCGAGCGAGACGGCGAGCCGCGCCGGCCCGCCCTGCCCAGGTTCGAGGCGGACACCGGGACCGGTCGGCTGATTGAAGAACACGAAATCGGCGTCCGTGCGCACCTTTCCAGCGTCGGTGACCAGAAGTGCAGACAGGTCGGCCGGCACCGCCAGGGCGATGGACACGACGACGTCGGCGACGGTGAGGGGGCCGTTCTGACCCTTGGACAACGGTTGACCGGCCGGAGCAGACAATGTGGTGGACTCTCTCTCGAAGTGCTGGTTACCGTCATCCAATGTACTTGGTCGATTTGTCCGGCTGATGTGACCGCGAAGGCCTATCGGTCAGATCTGGCGGAGGGTGAACAGGTCACCCGGTGTGCAGCCGAGCACCCGGCATACGGCGGTCAAGGTGGAGAATCGGATGGCCTTGGCGCGGTCGTTCTTGAGTACCGACAGATTCACGACGCTGACCCCCGCCAGACGCGACAGTTCGGCGAGCGTCATGCCGCGGGCTTCGAGGATCTCGCCGAGATGACACACGACGAGATGGTCGACGAACTCCTCGGCCATCAGACCAGACCATCGGCATCACGAGCGAGCTTGGAGCCCTGACGGAGCACTGCGTAGACGAACTGCAGGACCACTGCGACGATCACGGCAAGCCAGAATGCGCCGAGGCTCCCTGCGGTATCGGTGACATCGGTCGTCTCGAGCGCGCTCTGAATGGCATTGGTACTCATCACTCGTAGGCCCCCGGTAATGACCGGGTACAGGACCAGGCAGACGGCAACCACAACCAGGTCGATGCTGGCGCGGGTGCTGAACGGAGTTTCCTCGATCACGTTGAGAAAGAACCGGTACGCGAAGAAGATCCCTATCAGAATGACGATTCCGCCGGCCACGATCTCGCCGTATCGCATGAAGTCGATCATCCCGATGAGTCTCTGGACGTCGCTCTTGGCAACAGCAAGTTCGACGGCGTTGCCCGGCTGCAGCCGGCCGCCTAGCAACTCGATGTTCGGCGAGTTGTAGCGCGGCGTGACCATTGCGCTGACGTAATCCGAGGAGTGGTATTTCCAAGCCTTCCAGCCGGACCAGACCACTGCCGCTCCTGCGTA
Organism: Rhodococcus sp. NPDC077669; assembly: GCF_040686915.1. Lineage (NCBI taxonomy): Bacteria > Bacillati > Actinomycetota > Actinomycetes > Mycobacteriales > Nocardiaceae > Rhodococcus > Rhodococcus sp. NPDC077669. The sequence goes on from NZ_JBFBMD010000003.1 coordinate 179,996, forward strand.
GAACACCATTGCCCATTTGTTGGCTCGTGCCGAACCCAGTCCGTATGCCATCCCGCCGCCTCCATATCGATAGTCGATAACAACGAATATCGATAACCTATCGAAAATCGATACGGTGTCAAGGGGTGGGCTGTGTCATCGGCGTAAGGCCGACTCCAACTGTCGCCCGATTTCGGCGACGAATCGGGTGGAATCGGCGGGCACGACGTCGATCGACGCGTGGGACCGAACGAGGTAGCGGCCGTCCCCGTCGAAGTCCATCCAGAAGAACGAGACGGCATCGGTATCGCGGCGGTGGTCGTAGGTGGCGCCGCGCGCGACGATCACCTCGCCGACTGCCGATCGCGGTCGGGCGAAGAACGCCTCGAATTTCTCGTCCGCAGTCGCGTTTCGAGTGGCCGTGGACAGGATTGCTCCGCTCGATGTGGTTGCAGTGCAGGGATGTTCGAGGGTCGCGGCCGCACGGCGTCCGGCCTGCACGGTCGGCACGGACTCGGCGATCCGTACGGGGGCAGATGCCGGGGTCACCGTGTCGATCGTGACCGAACAGTCCGGCCCAGGTTGTTGGGTGAGGACGACCGCGAGATCGTGGGTCACCGCTGCATGAACGCGCACCGGGCTCTGCCCGAGAGCGTGTGTGTCGCTTCGGCATTCGATGCGCACAGCGGGGTCGATCACCACTCCGATGGCTGCCTCGAGCCGCTCGTCCACCAGCGCGTCGATCCTCGCCGACGCTTCGCGCCGCAGCTGTCGGAGCTGACCCTCGGTATCGACGTCGACGGTGACGGCCAGAGGGTAGGGCAGCCGATCCCGTCCGAATCGACTGCAGAGCATCGCGAAATCCATGCCGCGCACGGTCCACTGCGTCACCGTCAGCCGCCGAGCACAGGGGGTGCGACGAGTGGCAGGTCGCCGATCAGTTCGCTGCCGTTGCCGACGTCGATCAAGTAGCCGGGGGTGGTGTGTTCTCCGTCGTTGTCGCCGGTGCCACGACCTCCCGCCGCGCCCATACCGCCCACTCCGGGCATACCGTGAGCCCCTGCTCGACCGGCCGCCGCCGCACTCGCGCCGCCCGGGCCGCCGCTGGAACCGCCGGAACCGATCGGAGACCCGAGAACAGAGCCGCCGTAACCTGCACCGGAGCCCACACCGCCACCGGATCCGTTGTAGCCCGAGCCGCCGTAGTTGGAGCCGCTGTAGCCCGAGCCGCCGTAGCCGGAGCCCGGGGAGCCTGTCCCCGAGGATCCGCCGCCTCCCCCGTTGCTTCCGAGTCCCCCGGGAGCATTTCCGGGGCCACCGGCTGCGGCGGCCCGGGTTTCCCCGGACCGATCTGCAGGCGGCAGCGGTCCGGATGGACTCGAACCCGGTTGCCCGGGGCCCGATTGTCCAGGCGTCGCGGTGCCGGCATCGGTCTGCTGCGCAGCCGACTGCGCTGCGGGATCGACGGCTCCTGCCGAGCCTGCGCCCCCACCGGACGTCGCACCGCCGCTCCCACTGGCGGCCGGGAAACTGCCCGGCGGGAAACCGCCTGCCCAGCCGCCGGTGGAACCACCGCCTCCGCCGTCGACGGGATTGTGCGCCGTCGGCAGCACCGGAACGTTGGTGTCAGACAGCACCACGCCCGGTACGTACACCGATCGCATGATGCGACGCGCTTCGTTCTGCTGCTCCTCCTGCACTGCCGTCGCCGTTTTGGTAGCGAACGGAACGGGGAGCAGGGAACCGATCAGGGTGCTGGCCTCGGATGCGACCACCGGCGGCATTCTCGACTTGGTCTGCTCGAATCCTGCGTGCGCTTCGAGCAGCTTGTTCCCGATCAGACTCATCGACGTGGCCAGCGCGGACGCGGACGAGACGTAATCGCCCACGCCGCCGCGAACGGCGTCGGACATCGGCCCGGACCAGCCCGACGCCATGGCCGCCTCGATACCCGTTCGGAAGCCGTCGGATCCGGAGCCGGCGGCGGCCGAGAGGTCGTTCCAGTTCTTCGACGAGGTAGCAATGGGACCGATGGCCAACGACCCGACCATGCCCGCGATGTCCTCGTGTGACATCACCTCGAACGGTTCGGTGATCGTCACTTCGTTGGGTTCGTAGTCACCGCGGTAGTCGAAAGCTCCGTTCGCTTTCTCGAACGCCTCCCCGAGCATGGTGCCGACGAGCTCGGGCCCCACAGGGGTCACGAATATGTTGGTGACTATCCCGTCGATCGTCGCTTCGAGTTCCTCGTACGGATTCGCCATGCCCACCCCTTGCCACGCGCCTGTCCCCCCGACGAACTGTTAGACGCGGTGCGCAGTGGTTCGGTTCCGCAGCCACTCGAGAATTTCCTCGCTGGCCCGTACGCCGGAGGAATCGGTGACGGTCAACCCGGGGCGGGTGAACCCCAGCAGTTCGAGCTCGCCGTGCCGCGGCCGAACTGCCTCGTCGGCGGCCATGAGCATCTCGGCGTCGAGTGCGCCGTCACCGGCAGCGAACACGCCGGCCTCGGCATCCAGGGAACCGTCCTGAACCAGCCTGGAACGGACCTCGGCCACGGCGGAGCTCTTGCACACCGCGTTGGGCATCGTGTAGATCTTGCGGCCTTGCTGGGACACGTTCCAGTCGCGTGCCGCGCACCACTGCGACCAGTCCGAGACGAAGTCCGGCGGGACGGCGGTGACGTCGACGACGAGGTAGCAGAACAGGCCGTCGGCCTCGCGGTATTTGAGCACCCAGTCCTCGGAGACCCTCGATCTCAACTCTGCGCCGATGCCGGCCAGGTCCAGATCGAAGCCCTTGCGCCAGGCCGTATCCGGCTCACCGTCGACGAGAATGTTGCCACCGTTGCTGGTGATGGCGTACCGCCACGGGGCACCCGGCAGGCCGATACGCTGGAACTGTTCGATGGTTCGCGTCGTCGTCGGAACCACGGTGACGCTCTCGCTCAACCCGCGGAGCAGCGACATCGACCGAATGCTCATGTACGACAACGGTTTACCCTCGTACACCTCCACGCACTCGAACGTCTCGTCCAGGGGCACACCGAGCGCGCCTTCGGAGAAGATCATCGTGCGATCGAGGTCGACGGCGACGAGGGCGCTCACGAGGCATCTTCGGTGGAGACGTTCTTGATCAGACCCATGCACGAGTAGGCGAGGTCGGGTACCACGTCGACCGGTACTCCCCTGGCTTCGGCGAGCATCCGAATATGTTGGTGCTCCGGAGCATTCGCGTCGCGTACCAACACGCGCCACGGTACTCGGCGTAGCAGCACCCGCGTGGTCTCGCCGACACCGGGCTTGACGAAGTTGACGTGCGAGATGCCGTACTCCTGGCGGACCTTCTCCACCGATGCCCATCCCGACCAGGTGGGAGTTCTGTCGGACGCGAGCACCGACGACACCGTCTCCGCGACCTCGTCACGCACGTCGTCGAATCGAGCCGTCACCGCGTCGAGTAGGTGCCCCGAGACATCGTCGGGAGCGAGGTCTGCGTAGTACTTCGCGCCGTGGAAATCACCCGGCCGGATGAGGCTGTCGTTGAGTACAGTTCGCGAAACGAGGCCCGAGACGGTCGAATTCAGGCAGGCCGAGGCGATGAGGAAGTCGTCTCGGGTCCCGTAGGTGCGAGCGCAGTGTCCGGGATCGGCGAGCACGGCCAGATCGTCGTCGAAGTCCGCCCCAGGGAAGTCGCGTAGTGCCGCTGTGAGTTCGCGTGCGATGGCACCTTTGCCGGTCCAGCCGTCCACGAACACCACCGAGCGTGAATCGTGGTGCTCGGCGAGGTAGCGCAAAGCGACGCTGTCGATACCCCGATCACGCACGATCGAGACGGCGTAGTGCGGTATCTCGATGCCGTGGGCGGCGAAAGCCCAGCGCCGCATCAGAATTCCCACCGGAGTACCGGCCCGGGCCAGTGACGCGAGCACGATGTCGTGTCCGCGCTCGGCGAGCACCACCTCGGTGACGGTTCCGACGGCGACCGCGAGCCGCGCCGCACTCTCGTGCAGTACCTTCTCGAACAGTTCGCGATACGCAAGATCGGGTTGGTATTCCACCGGCAGCGATTCGGCATAGTGCGCCGTGCCGGCCTGAATCGCCCTCTCGCGCTCCGCCGTTGCCGCTTCCAGCGAGATCCCTGACAGGTCTTTGAGTAGCCAGGTCACCTCGTCCGGCGCGTACGAGCCGAACTCGGGCCCACGCAGCGGACGGGCGCGTCTGGCGATCTCGAGCGCCTGCGGATCGGCACCGGTCACGACCACGACCAGCACGTCGGTGCCCGCCGCCGCGAGTGTCTCCGCCGCGGCGGTGAGTGCGTCGGTATCCGCGGGGGTATCGGCGACGAACACCAGGGTCGAGCCGGCCGGCGCGTCGGCGTTGTAGAGGTAGCGCAGAGAGGATTCGTCCTCGGGCGCTGCGAATTCGAAGCCCCGGCGCAGTGGGTAGCCCGCCACGTCGAGTACGTAGGCGGGCGAGCGGGTGGTCGTCTGGAACAGTGCGCTGTGTCCGCGTCGTTGCAGCGCTGCCGCCAGGCGTAACGGCAGGTACATCAGCTCCTCGTGGCCGACGACCACGACGGCACCCGAGTCGGGGAGCGACGCGTCGACGGTGGCCGCGACTGCTTCGATCGCGTCGTCGAACCCGGCTGCATCAGACCTGAGGAAGCCGTGGCGGCCGCCCTCGGGTAGAGCTGCGGGCCAGTGCGCGTCGATGCGGTGTACCGAACCAGGTTGTACAGCAATCGGATTGAACGTCGGATCGGGAAGGTCCAGTACCGTCTCCACGAGCCCGGGTGCCAGCTCGACCGATCCCTGAGCGAGGCTGACGTTGTCGATCACGACGCCCAGTTCGTCGGCCGTTGCTGCGGTCGCGTCGAGATGCTCGGCGGTACGCATGTCCACCAGGGATGCGATGACGTAGTGGGAACGCGCAGCCGTGGAATGGATCTGGCGGAGCGCATCGAGTGCGGTGGCTCCGGTCGAGATCTCGTCGTCGACGAGAACGAGGGGTAGTTCGCCGCCGAGCAGGTCCGCCGAGGTCGGCATCAGCAGATGGTCGGTGGCGTGCGAGTGCCCTTCCTCGAACTCTCCGTGCACCGTCATGCCCGGGACCGTGCGGCGGGTCGAGTGCACATAGCAGCGCGCATCGAGGGCGGTTGCCACCGTGTGACCCAATCCCGTTGCCGTCTCGGCGAATCCAAGAACATCGACGTCGGAGCCGCCGACCGCCGCAGCGACCAGGCCGGCCAATTCATCGCCGGCACCGATGACGACGTCCGGATCCACGGGTATGTGTTTGCCGAGCACAGTGGACACCAACAGATGTGCCCGTCGGGGATTGCGGCGTAGGCCGGGACGCACCAGTTGTCGTGCCGTCCACGACGACGAGGAGCCGGTGTCGGTCAGGACGATGCCGTCGGCCGGGTTGTCGGTCATCGCTGAGCCAGCGCCGTCAGCAGGTCCACGAACGTGATCCCTTCGTTGGTGACCCCGAATGCCCGGGCGCGGACCATCGTCTGTTTCGCCCAATTGCGATGTGGTCCCAGCTCGTTCATCTTGTTCCGGTAGCCGGAGGCCTGCGCGCCGCCCTGATCGGAGGCCAGAATGTCGAGGGCGTCGTGGTATTCCTCGTGCGTCACTGCGGACAATGCGTGCACGGCAGGAACGTGGGATGGATGGATGACCGTCTTGCCCTGGATACCGTTGGCGCGGTCGAGGGCGACCTCGCGCAGCAGTGCGTCCAAGTCGCTGCTGACCAGTTGCTGCCGGAAGCGCACGGCCTCCTGGTCGACGAACGGCGTCTGGCGCAGAAGTGGCCGGAACATGCGTTCGTGGTCTGCGAAGTACTCCCACACCGGCCCGGTGATGACGAATCCCGATCCGTCGTTGCGGCCCAGGTGATTGACGATCGCGCTGATGACGTCGGCCACGACGCGGACGTCGTAGATCGTCAGGTCACGGTCGCGGCGAATGCCGAAGGTGCCGCACATGTCGGTGGCTCCGATGCGGACGGCCAGCACGATGTCTCGGTATTTTCCCAGTAGTTCCCGGATGGCAACGAGTTCGGTGTCGCGTGTTTCACGGTGGACCACCTCGGCCGACTCGAGAACCGGCATCGCCAACAAGCGGGTGTCGTGCGCGGTGGATGCGGCGAGAATCTCGTCGAGGTACTCGGCTCCGGTTGCCGAGGTGAACTTCGGTACGACGAAACCGGCAAGTCCAGCGGCCCCAGGAGTCAGACCGGCGCAGACCGTCCGAATCTGTTGGGCCGTGCGGGCTCGGACGAACACCAGTGCATTCGAACCCGAGAGTTCGTTCAGAGTTCGGATGGTGTTCTCCACCGCGTACTGTAGATCATGATCTGCGACTGCATCTTCGAGATCGATCACGATCGATCGAACGCCCTCGTCGGTGCGCTTGTGCACCGTCGCGGTCAGGTCCGCACGGGTCGCGGGGATGTACAGCGTTGCACCGAGTGCTGTTGCTACGACGTTGTTTCCGTCGCTGACCGCGATGTCCTCCGGTTGCAGGAAGAACATGCGTTCGCGGGTGTCGGCGTCGAGATGGCGAAAGTGTTGCACCATGATCCTTCGTGTGAATGCGGTCGGTGCTAGCTGCGCATGCGTTCGATCACGCCTGCGATGAAGTCCGAAATGGTAGCCAGATCCTGCAGATATGACCAGTAGTCGGGATGGGTACCCGTCAGTGCGTTGCTCGCCCTGTCGATCCGGGCGAGCTGAGCATCCAGCACCGAGCCCCATTCGGCAACCAGACCGCGATTGATCGCGAGTTGTTGAGCGTCACGAAGTTTGAACCGGACCTTGTTCTCGGTCTCGCTCGGATCGGCTTTGACTGCGCGCAGCAGGCGAACACGATCGGTGACGGCATCGACCAGGTGCTCGGCATCGGTCAGGTGCGACCGGGCCTGGGCGACGAGATCCAAGGCCTGCTCGGGGTTGCCCGTGTCGAGCGCCGAACGGGCCGCTCGCAGATCCTCGTCGGCCTGCTCGATGTGGCGCACACTCGATCGTTCGTTGTGCGACAGATCTGCCGAACTCTTGGCATTGAATTCGCGAAGCAAACTCGAGAAGGCCGGCGCGATCCCCTCGGATCTCGTTCGTACGGCTTCGATTCGGGTCCGCACCGAGACCAGTGCGGTCCGGGCCTCCTGCTGGCGTCCGGGAGCCGAGCGAACCGCCTCGCGCAACGCAGTGGATCTGTCCCGGACGACGGTGGCCTGCTCTCGCGCACGCAGCGGATCCCGTCGAACATCGTTCAATTGTGTTGTGGCGGCATCCAGTTCGTTCCAGGCCTGCCGCAGTGATGGATAGGTGGCGTACTGCTCGTCGACGGTGGACCGCGCAGCGTCCGCCTCGGCCAGTGCGTCCTGCACCAGGCGCGGGGTGGCCGCGAACTGTGCCGAGGCGTGCTCGAGAGTGCTGCGATGAGCCTCGTAGAAACGATCGACGGCGACACTGGCGTCGTGGAGCAGTCGCGTCGCGTTGTCGAATGCCGACCTCGCGGCGGCAGTGGTGATTCCGTCGAACTGTTCGACGGCAGCGAGATACGCCGCTCCCGCGTCGAAACACAGCTTCTCGGTATCGAACCATCGGCGGGCGAGTCCGTCCTCCGGACGCAGCGCGGTGGATGCCTCGACGCCGGCGGATGCGATGGACTGTCGCTTGTCCATGTCGAGAAAGGCGGCGACAGCGGCGTCCTGGGAACGACGCGCGGCGGCGTCCGATTCGGAACCTCGGCGAAACACCCCAGGCCAGCGACTTGTCACCTGTTCGATACTACCGACGGGAACCTCCGCATCACCGCGCTCGTTGGTCGAGTACGTCCAGAAACCGGACATTCCCACTACGGTTGTACCCGTAACGGGAAACCAATTGCGAAAGGACCTCTCAATGGGCGTCAGCCTCAGCAAGGGTGGCAATGTCTCGCTCACCAAGGCAGCACCGAACCTGACCGCGGTCGTGGTCGGCCTCGGTTGGGACATCCGCACGACGACGGGCACCGACTTCGACCTCGATGCCAGCGCCATCGCATTGAACTCGACGAAGAAGGCCCTGAGCGACGGGCACTTCGTGTTCTTCAACAACTTGAAGTCTCCCGACGGCTCCATCGAGCACACCGGGGACAACACGACCGGTGAAGGCGACGGAGACGACGAGCAGATCAAGGTCGATCTCGCCGCTGTGCCGCCGGAGATCGAGACCATCACGTTCCCCGTGTCGATCTACGATGCGGACGCTCGCTCGCAGTCGTTCGGTCAGGTGCGCAACGCGTTCATTCGCGTCATCAACCAGGCCGACAACTCCGAGCTCGCTCGCTACGACCTCAGCGAGGATGCCTCGACCGAGACCGCGATGGTCTTCGGCGAGCTGTACCGCAACGGCGCGGAGTGGAAGTTCCGCGCAGTCGGCCAGGGCTACGCGTCCGGACTCGCAGGCATCGCCCGGGACTTCGGAGTAAACGTCTAGTAAAGGCACTCCCAAGATTGGGGATACCCCCGCCTCGTCATTCATGATGGGCGGGGGTTTTTCCGTTTCGTCCCCCAACTTGGTCGCGCCTGCGGGCTCTGCTCCTAGCCAGAAAGGCCACTGACGTGGTTATGAGAATCTTCGGCTGGTCGATTGCGGTCACCATCGTGTCCGTCATCGTGGCCTTCTTGTACGGCGGACTCGAGGCGATGATTCTCGTCCTCATCCTCGGCGTGCTCGAAGTGTCCCTGTCCTTCGACAACGCCGTCATCAACGCCACCGTGTTGCGACGGATGAGTGAGTTCTGGCAGAAGATCTTCCTCACCATCGGCATCGTCATCGCCGTGTTCGGCATGCGGTTGCTGTTCCCGCTGGTCATCGTCTGGGCCGCGTCGGGCCTCGGTCCGGTCGCCGCCATCGACCTGGCACTCAACCCGCCCGCCGACGGTGCCGCGACCTTCCCGGACGGTTCGCCCAGTTACGAAACGCTCCTCACCGACGCACATCCACAGATCGCAGCCTTCGGCGGCATGTTCCTGCTGATGCTCTTCCTCGGCTTCATCTTCGAGGATCGCGAGATCACGTGGCTGAGCTGGCTGGAGAAGCCTCTCGCCCGGATCGGTCGCCTCGATCAGCTGTCCGTTGTCGTCGCGGGCCTGCTGCTCGTGCTCAGCGCCGAATTCCTCGCCGACGACGACAAGATTTCCACCGTCATGGTCTCGGGCGTGCTCGGCATGATCACGTACATTGCCGTCAACGGTCTCGGCGAACTGTTCCACATCGAGGAAGAGGGCGAAGAGTCCTCCGGCGGCCCGAGCGAACTGGCGAAGGCGACCGGCAAGGCCGGTTTCTTCCTGTTCCTCTACCTCGAGGTCCTCGACGCGTCGTTCTCGTTCGACGGTGTCATCGGAGCCTTCGCCATCACCGCGGACCCGATCATCATCGCGCTCGGCCTCGGCTTCATCGGTGCCATGTTCGTTCGCTCGATCACGGTGTTCCTCGTTCGCAAGGGAACGTTGTCGGACTACGTGTACCTCGAGCACGGCGCGCACTGGGCAATCGGTGCCTTGGCCCTCATCCTGCTCGTGTCGATCGGCGTTCACATCAACGAACTGATCACCGGCTTCGTCGGAATCCTCTTCATCGGTGCGGCACTGATCAGCAGCATCCGACGCAACAAGCGTCTCGAGAGCGAAGGCGTGGACACCGAAGTCCACGTCTGACCTTCGCTTCGAACCACAACAGCTCGAAGACTTACAGCTCCGAGATGTCGACGAGTCCGTCCTGCAGGGCCCGGGCCACCAGGGCGGCCTTGGTCGGGGCGGACCGTCCGACAGAGGTGTATTTCGCGCGGATGCGCGTCAAGTGGGTGTTGACGGTTCCCAGCGACAGGAACAGCGCCTTGGCGACCTCGGTCTTGGAGTCGAGGCGAATCCAGCAGAGCAGTACCTCGATCTCACGGTCGGTCAGGCCGGGCCGAGTGGGAAACTTGTCGCTCTGCTCAGCGGGCGGCACCAGGCTGATCAGTCCGCGAGCGAGCGGTGCGGCAGAGATGGAGTCGCTGTGTTCCGAGGGCATGGGATCGAGCAGTGCGGACATCAGTTCTCCCGAGGGCCGAGGCAGGTTGAGACGGTCTAAACCTGAGTCAACTCATTCTCACAGGTCGATCACAGACTCGCTGCCCTGATTTCTATGGGCATTTGAACCGTCAACTCCGAGGATGCGTCATGAATCGCGTTCCAACCGGTCATCAGTCCTGCGAGGGGAGCTCGGGCATCGGGAGCCAGCCGTCTTCGACCGCGCGTTTGTACAGATCGGTTTTGGTCGGTGCCGGACGCCCCGCCTCGGCGTATTTGTTGCGGATGCGCACGAGGTAGTCGTTCACGGTCTGTTCCGACAGTCCGGCCAGGCGGGCGACGCGTCCTGCCTTCTCGCCCGACGCGTAGAGGGCGAGCACCTCGCGTTGACGTGGGCTCAGACCGACGTCGGGCAGTTGTGGATCGCCGTCGATCGCCGCGGCCCAGTCCGTGGTGACCACCTGCCCGCCGCTCGCGGCTCGCCGGATCGCGGACACGATGGCCGATGCGGGCGCGGACTTGCGCACCACGCCGAGCACTCCCGCGCGTGCCGCGGACCGAACCAGGAATGCGTTCTCGGCACCGGTGTACACCAGCACTCGTGATCCTGCGGCGTGCAACTGTTCCACGTTCGAGCGCGGAGACGATCCGTCGCCGAGGCGCAGATCGAGTACCACCAGGTCGAGCTGCTCTCGGTGGGCGAGCAATTCGTCCACGGTGGAGGCCATGATCACGAGATCGAGATCGGGTTCGTCCGCCAGCATGGCCTTGAGGCCGAGCGCAACGGATTCGTGGTCCTCGATCAAACCGATCCGACGTACCGCGGCAGTGCCGTCCTCGGTACTTCCCTGAGATTGCGACACCTGTGCCATGTCCCCGCCCCGCTCTGCGCGCTATTTCCCCAGCGCCCTGTTTCCCGAAGCTCTAGTGCCTCGGTGATGCCGTCACAGATGTCGTCGACGAACGAGGCGACGTTACCGACTCCGAGTCGGTTTCGCCCGGCTGGGCAAACCGCAGGCGAGCGCGGGCGAACATCACGAACAGCACCACCAGCAGCAGCGCTCGCCCCCAGACTCCGACGAGGACGAAGAATTCTTCGTCGTTGGCGTCGACGCCGGAGGCCAGCGCAGCGAAGTACTTGAACACGCCGATCCCCATCGACAGATCGACCATCAAGTACGCGGCGACGATCCCCCAGGGGATCCGAAGCAACACGAGGAAGGGAAGCAGCCACAGCGTGTACTGGGGTGAGTGCACCTTGTGCAGCAGCATGAAGCCGCACAGCATCGACCCGCTCACGGCGACCCACGGATAGGTGCCGATCACGTTCGCGCGCCGGAAGCCGAGCCACAGCGCGAGCGCGAACGCGACGAACACCAGGAGCGGCGAGGCCACGTCGACGACTTTCTGGAACGACGCTTCGGCGTCGTTGTACGCGTCGGGCGTCATGCGGTCGTTGACGTAGAGGTGGCGCAGCCCCCAGTACCAGATGGAGTTGGTCGTCAGGTCCGCCTGGCGCAGCGACTGGAAGGTGAAGGACGCGCGCCAGCCCTCGTAACCGATGACGGCGAACGGCAGGTTGACTGCGACGACGGTGGCGATCGCGGCTCCCGCGACCTGCAGGCCGCCGCGTATGTCGTAGCGGCCACGGACGGTCTCCGGTTTTTCTCGACCGTTCGTTCCGCCGGTGACGACATAGGCAATGAGCGGGAGCACGAACGCGCCCGGATAGATCTTGAGGCAGAATCCGATCGCCAGTAGTACCGAAGCCACAATTGCCTTGCGCCGCAATGCAATCGGCAATGTCATGACGAAGATCGCACCTACCGCAGAGGCGACGACCGGTAGCTCCCAGTTGTGGAAGGCGTACATCACCAGGGGTGGGGAGATGGACCACAGCAGCGCCGGCCAGCCGGCCATCCGCCCGAGCATCCAGGCGGTGAGAAGCCCGAACGGCGCAAGGATCAGTGCCGAGGTCAACAGGAACTGCGCGTCGGTGTGGGCCGGGATCGCGCCGAGCCACATCAGCAGACCGCTCAGAACCGGATACTCCACCGTCCCTCCGGTAAGGATTCCGTCGCTCGTGATGGCCCCGTGGATGTAGGGAACAATGTGATTGTCGATATCGCGACCGAGCCACAGGAACTGGATGTCGGAGTAGCAGACGGACGAGTCCTTGATGACGTCGAACACCGTGCTGCGTCCGGACTCGTCGAACGGTGCGACGGCGCAGCGGGCCTTGTTCAGATATCCCAGAATCAACCCGATTGCTGCCATCGCGACGACCACGACAACCGTCGTCGGACTGGCGCGGACCCCGGATCGCATGGTGCAAGAGTATGACGAGCGAATGCCCGACTGTGCGCCCAGAGGGAATTAGCAGGTCAGGGCCCTGTCGTGTATCTTCGAGGGGTTGCTGACGCAACGACCCTCCTGCCACGGATAGTCCGTGGCCGTTTTCACTAGTCCACAGGAGGTGATGAGGTCTTATGCGTCATTACGAATTGATGGTCATTCTCGACCCCAATCTGGACGAGCGCACTGTCGCTCCGTCGCTCGATACGTTCCTCAACGTCGTTCGCAAGGATGGCGGCACCGTCGACAAGGTCGATGTATGGGGCAAGCGTCGTCTGGCTTACGAGATCCTCAAGCATGCCGAGGGCATCTACGCCGTTGTGAACCTCAACGCCGAGCCTGCCACCGTCAGCGAGCTGGATCGTCAGCTCGGACTCAACGAGTCCGTGTTGCGTACGAAGGTCCTGCGACAGGGCAAGTAATTGTCGGTGTCCGGCCCTAGGCTGGCACTCACAACGCTTACTACTGAAAGAGGAACCATGGCAGGCGAGACCGTCATCACCGTCATCGGAAACTTGACGGCTGATCCAGAACTTCGATTCACCCCCGCCGGTGCGGCAGTTGCCAACTTCACGGTTGCATCCACCCCGCGCACATTCGATCGTCAGACGAACGAATGGAAAGACGGCGACGCGCTCTTCATGCGCTGCAACATCTGGCGCGAGGCAGCGGAGAACGTTGCCGAGAGTCTGACCCGAGGCTCACGAGTGATCGTGAGCGGACGGCTGCGGCAGCGTTCGTACGAGACGCGCGAGGGTGAGAAGCGGACAGTCGTCGAGCTCGAAGTCGACGAGATCGGACCTTCACTTCGCTACGCCACCGCAAAGGTCAACAAGGCCAATCGCGGTGGAGGTGGCGGCGGAGGCGGCTTCAACTCCGGCTCGGGTTCCTCCGGCGGATCGGGCGGCGGCCGCTCGAACTCCTCGTCCAACTCCGGTTCCGGTGGAGACGATCCCTGGGGCAGTGCCCCGGCGGCGTCGGGCTCCTTCGGCGGACGTGGCGGAGACGAAGAGCCACCGTTCTAGATCCTTCGATCGAGAACAACCAGATGTAACGGAGAAAGACCCATGCCCAAACCGCCATTGCGCGACAAGGTGCTCAAGAAGAAGGCGTGTTCCTTCTGCAAGGAAAAGAACACGGCGATCGATTACAAGGACACGACGTTGCTGCGTAAGTACGTCAGCGATCGCGGAAAGATCCGTGCTCGCCGTGTCACCGGCAACTGCGTCCAGCATCAGCGTGACGTGGCCGTTGCCGTGAAGAACTCGCGTGAGGTAGCGCTGCTGCCTTACGCCGCGACGGCTCGATAGAAAGGGGCGATTGGTATGAAACTGATCCTCACCGCTGATGTGGACAACCTCGGTGCGCCTGGCGACACCGTAGAGGTCAAGGACGGCTACGGCCGTAACTTCCTGCTGCCCCGCGGATTGGCCATCCAGGCCACCCGTGGAGCTCAGAAGCAGGTCGACGGCATTCGCCGCGCTCAGGAAGCTCGGGCCGTTCGCGGCCTCGAGCACGCCAACGAGCTCAAGCAGGCCATCGAGGGCCTCGAGTCCGTCACGCTGTCTGTCAAGACTGCCGGCGACTCGGGCAAGCTGTTCGGCTCGGTCACCGCGTCGGACGTCGCTTCTGCACTCAAGGCTGCCGGTGGACCGGTCGTCGACAAGCGCAGCATCGATCTGCCGAAGGCTCACGTCAAGAGCACGGGCAAGCACGACATCGTCGTGAACCTGCATCCCGACGTGACCGCCAAGTTCAAGCTGGAGGTCGTCGGAAGCTGATTTTCAGCTTTCGGCCCGAAACGGCTGCAAGAAACCCCACGAACTTCGGTTCGTGGGGTTTTTTCGTGCCATCTCACAAAATTCAACTGTCACAACGGTTTCCAAATTGTGAAGGATCTCTCTCGGTGCCACCTTCGGCCGAGGTTTGCGTACCCTTTACTTGGGGGCGACATTCCAAGCCGGAACACGATCGACCGACCTGACGCCTAGACGCCCGGAGGAACTGCCGTGACAACGACAGCAGAGCACGATTCAGAACCCAGTCCGAAGACCCGATCCGAGCCGCCGTCTCGGGTCGGGTCGATAATCAAGTACGACCTACCGGCCTCGCTGGTCGTTTTCCTTGTGGCAGTGCCACTTTCGATCGGTATCGCTGTCGCCTCCGGCGCTCCCATCATGGCCGGCCTCATTGCCGCTGTGGTCGGCGGCATTCTCGCCGGTATTCTCGGCGGATCGCCGTTGCAGGTCAGTGGTCCGGCTGCGGGTCTGACTGTGGTGGTCGCCGAGTTGGTCAACCAATTCGGTTGGGCCACAACATGTGCCATCACGGTGTTGGCCGGCCTCGTCCAGGTTCTGCTGGGCATGAGCCGCATTGCTCGTAGTGCACTTGCCATTTCGCCGGTGGTCGTTCACGCGATGCTCGCCGGCATCGGTATAACCATTGCGCTGCAACAGATTCACGTGCTGCTCGGTGGAGAGTCCGAAAGCTCCGCGGTGCAGAACCTGCTCGCCATTCCGCGTTCCGTGGCCGACGGCCAATGGCCGTCCATCGTCGTCGGCGGCATCGTCGTCGTGCTGATGTTCTCGTGGCCGCGACTGGCCGGCGTGTCCAGTGTGATGGCCAAGGTCTCCAAAGTGCCTGCGGCACTGGTTGCAGTGGTCACCGCAACCGCGGTCTCGATCTTCTTCTCGCTCGACGTCGAGCGAATCGAGTTGCCGGGCAACCTCATCCAGTCTCTGAGCTTCCCGATCATGCCCGACGGTCAGTGGGGCGCATTCGCCACCGGTGTCATCACCATCGCGCTGATCGCCAGCGTCGAGAGCCTGCTGTCCGCTGTGGCCGTCGACAAGATGCACAGCGGTGAGCGCACCAACTTCGACCGCGAATTGATGGCGCAGGGTGCGGGCAACATGGCCTCCGGTGCCATCGGTGGCCTGCCGATCACCGGCGTCATCGTGCGTAGCGCGACCAACGTCAAGGTCGGTGCCAAGTCTCGTGCGTCGGCGATTCTGCACGGCGTGTGGATCCTGATCTTCTCGGTGCTGTTCATTTCGATCGTCGAGCTCGTGCCCTTCGCGGCGCTCGCCGGGTTGCTCGTGATGATCGGTGTGCAGCTCATCAAACTGGCCGACATCAAGATCGCGAACAAGACCGGTGACATCGCTGTCTACGCAGTCACGGTGCTGGGTGTCGTGGCGCTCAACCTGCTCGAGGGAGTGCTGATCGGCCTGGCGCTCTCGATCATCCTGGTTCTGCGACGCGTGGTGCTGGCGAAGATTCGGGCCGAGGAAACGGTCGACGGAACCTGGCGGGTGACGATGGAGGGCTCGCTGAGCTTCCTCGCGCTGCCGCGACTGACTCGTGTGTTGGCCACGGTGCCCGCAGGCACGTCGGTCACGGTCCATCTCGGAGTCGACTTCCTCGACCATGCTGTGCACGACGCGTTGAACGAGTGGGTCCGCCAACACGAGGCGACCGGTGGTTCCGTGCGCGTCGAGGAGGTGGGCACGGCGTCGATGGCTGCGGCCACCGAAGGGCCACCGAGGCGCGGATCTGCCACGGTGCGTAGCTCGTTGGCACCGTGGCGGGCGTGGCAGCTCAAGAGCGACGACACGCAGGAGGATTCGCCTGCCGCTCTGCGTCCGGTGTTGAGCGGAGTGGCCGAATACCACCGCACTCATGCCCCCAACATTCGTCCGCACCTGGAAGGTCTGACCGAGTCTCAGGACCCGGACACGCTGTTCCTCTGCTGCGTCGACTCACGCGTCATGCCGAACACGATCACCAGCAGCGGCCCCGGTGACCTGTTCACCGTGCGCAACGTCGGCAACATGATTCCCACCCAAGGTCAGGATTGCTCGGTGGAGGCAGCCCTTGCCTTCGGCGTCGACGAAGTGGGTACGTCGTCGGTTGTCGTGTGTGGCCATTCCGGTTGCGGTGCCATGAAGGCGATTCTCGGCGGGGCGGAGAACGCCGCCGACCCGTCGGTGGCCGAGTGGCTCGGGCACGGAAGGGCCAGCCTGGACGCGTTCCGCAGTGGGCACGCGGTGGGCCGCCAAGCGGCGGAGCTGGGCTTCGGCGAGGCCGACCAGCTCGCGATGGTCAATGTCGCGGTGCAGCTGCAGACGTTGACCCGTCACCGGGTGGTGGGACGCGCGAACGCGGAGGGTCGTCTGCGGATCACCGGTCTCTTCTTCGACATCCCGTCGGCCCGGGTGCTGCAGATCGGTACGAAGGAGATCACGGTTCTCGACCCGGCGCTGTGCCCGCAGAAGGCCGATCTCTGACGGCCTGTTCGAGCGACGTACGAGGGCCCGATTCCCGACGGGGATCGGGCCCTTCGGCCCGAAAACCAGCATTAAGACTTTTTCGGTGCCAATTTCCAGCCGGTGTGACGTACTTCACCACGGAGTTCACTCGGCATTTACTCAACACGCCCGAGTTGTCAATTCGGCCGACACGCCGCCCCCAGAACGATGCACAGGCAAAAAACTTTATGTACACGCCTTGACGTGCGGGAATGGTGCAAAGTCCAAAAGTTATACCCAGGTTATCCCCAGACGGTCAACACCGTTGTTCAACCTCGTCCACATTTCATCCACAGATCCATCCACAGCCTGTGTTGTGACTCCTGGCGATACCGCTTAACGTCCCTCCAGCGTCTCTCTCGATGCCGTCGAACGGTGCCGGGGCAGCGCGGATCCGGTACCGGACAGGACCTGTCGGTGCCCGGGGGTAGAACTTGCTTGACCGCACGTCCGGGTGTTATCCGGCCGTGCTCGGACTATGGGGAGAGGACGGCCGGTTCGCGTGGCAGTTGTGGACGATCGAGGACAGTCCGACTACTCCGGCTCCTCCTCCAGCGAAGGTCCGGGCGAAGACTTCGGGCGACAGCCGCCACAGGACATGGCCGCCGAACAGTCCGTGTTGGGCGGCATGCTGCTGAGCAAGGATGCCATCGCCGACGTGCTCGAGGTGCTCCGTCCGGGCGACTTCTACCGGCCGGCACACCAGAACGTCTACGACGCTATTCTCGACCTCTACAGCCGCGGTGAGCCTGCCGACCCGGTGACCGTCTCGGCCGAGCTGGATCGCCGCGGCGAGCTCAAGCGCATCGGCGGCCCGCCGTACCTGATCACGCTGACTCAGACGACGCCCACCGCCGCCAACGCCGGGTACTACGCCGAGATCGTGGCGGAGAAGTCCATTCTCCGGCGGCTCGTGCAAGCCGGTACCCGCATCGTGCAGTTCGGTTACGCCGGAGCCGACGGTCAGGACGTCGCCGAGGTCGTCGACCGCGCACAGGCAGAGGTGTACGAGGTCACCGAGCGACGCACCTCCGAGGACTTCCTCCCCCTCGAAGAGTTGCTGCAGCCCACGATGGACGAAATCGACTCCATCGCCAGCCGCGGCGGCATCTCCCTCGGCGTGCCGACGGGATTCGCCGAACTCGACGAGATCACCAACGGCCTTCACCCTGGTCAGATGATTATCGTCGCGGCGAGGCCCGGCGTTGGTAAGTCTACCCTAAGTATGGATTTCATGCGTTCGTGCTCCATCAAGCACGGTATGCCCAGTGTCATCTTCTCTCTGGAGATGAGTCGCACCGAGATCGTCATGCGTCTGCTGTCCGCGGAAGCGAAGATCAAGCTCGGCGACATGCGTTCAGGAAAGATGACCGACGACGACTGGACCAAGCTGGCCCGTCGCATGAGCGAGATCAGCGAAGCACCGCTTTTCGTCGACGATTCGCCCAACCTGACGATGATGGAAATTCGAGCCAAGGCGCGACGCCTGAAGCAGCGCAACGGCCTGAAACTCATTGTGGTGGACTACCTTCAGCTGATGTCGTCCGGCAAGAAGGTCGAGTCGCGTCAGCAGGAGGTCTCGGACTTCTCCCGTCAGCTCAAGCTGTTGGCCAAGGAACTCGAATGCCCGGTGGTCGCGGTCTGCCAGCTCAACCGTGGTCCCGAGCAGCGAACCGACAAAAAGCCGATGGTCTCGGACCTCCGTGAGTCCGGCTCACTGGAGCAGGACGCCGACATGGTGATTCTGCTGCACCGCCCCGACGCCATCGAGCGAGACGACCCCCGCGGCGGTGAGGCCGACCTGATCCTCGGCAAGCACCGTAACGGTCCGACGGCGACAATCACTGTGGCGCACCAGCTGCACCTGTCCCGATTCGTGGACATGGCACGGGGCTAGGGACAGCGGCGCTGGTCCAACGCTACGTCGCGTATTCTTCATGGGGTTCAGACCCCAGCACCCAACGCAGCACATCGACGAAAGTAATCATGCCCGAGGACCAGAACGCAGACGTTCCACCGAATCATCTCTCGATCGATCCGAGCAGCCGCTTCTACAACGAAGAGGTTCTTCGCCGCGACGTGGGCATTCGCTTCAACGGCGTCGAGAAGACGAGCATTCGCGAATACAACGTGTCCGAGGGTTGGGTGCGTGTCGAGGTCCCGACCGCGAAGGATCGCTACGGAAACCCCATGCTCGTCAAGCTCAAGGGCACGGTCGAACCGTACTTCCGCGACGCAAAATAGCGAAGTAGGTACCGGACACCTCGCCCTGGCGTTCGGTACCTACTGATCAGAGTCGGTATCGGATCAATCGCGAACTGTTGCCGACCACCGCGACCGACGAGGCGTTGTGCAAGATTGCCGCCAGCACTGGGGACAGCGCACCACCGGCGCTGACCGCCAAGCCGAGAGCGTTGACGGCGATGGACATTCCGTAGTTCTGACGGATGACCGACACCGAGTGCCGGCCGAGGTCACGTACGTCGAGCAGACGCGACAAGTCGTCGCTTGCCAGTGCCACGTCCGCGGTCTCGACGGCAACGTCGGTGCCCGCCAATCCCATTGCGATTCCGATATCGGCGACGGCCAACGCAGGAGCATCGTTGGTGCCGTCACCGACCATCGCCACGACGTAACCTGCGTCCTGCAGTTCTCGGACGGCTTCGAGCTTTTCGTCGGGCATCACTTCGGCCCGCCACTCGGTGATGCCGAGTTCCGCGGCGACCGCCGCCGCTGTCTTCGGGTGGTCGCCGGTGAGCATGATGATGCGTTCGACACCATCGGCTCGAAGCGCGTTCAGAACGGCGGATGCGTTGGTACGGACTTCGTCGCGGAGACTGATCAAGCCGACGAGTACGCCGTCGACGGCCAACAGCAGCGGAGTCTCGGCCTCGTCCTGCAGCCGCGAAACCCATTGCTGCGCATCCTCGGACACCGCGACGTTCTCGCTGCGCAGCAGGGATGGACTGCCCAGGAGCAGCGTCCGTCCGTCTGCGACCGTCCGCATGCCGAGTCCGACGATCACCTCGCACTCCTCGTGCGGCGGGATGACGATGTGTCGTTCCTCGGTACTCCGAATGACAGCTTCTGCCAAAGGATGTCGCGAGTGGATCTCGGAGCTCGCCGCGTAGGCCAGCACCTGCTCCGGTTCCCAGTCGTCCTGGAAGGACACGACATTGGTCACCACGGGCCGTCCCACCGTCAGGGTTCCGGTCTTGTCGAACACGAAGGCGTCGACCCTGCCGGCCTGTTCGAGGTGAGATCCGCCCTTGATGAGAATGCCTCTGCGAGCACCGTTTCCGATGGCTGCGCTGATGGCGGTCGGCGTGGACAACCCCACCGCGCACGGGCACGCCACGAGCAGCATCGTCATGGCACGTCGTACATCCCGGGTGACGACGAGAGTCAGCGCCGACAGGATGAAGGACGCGGGGACGAAGCGTCGTGAAAAGTTCTCTCCTACAGTCTGAATCGGTGCACGATCTTCCTGCGCCTCCTCGACGCGAGAGATGATGCGGCCGATCGTGGTGTCGCGACCGACGGCGGAGGCACGCACGACGAGGCGGCCACGGACGACGACGGATCCCGCATGAATACGGTCTCCGGCGACGATCGATACCGGCAAGGTTTCGCCGGTGATCGCGGACTGATCCACCACTGCGTCACCGTCGACCACGGTGCCGTCGACGGGAACGCCCACGTGGTCGTGCACGACGACCTCGTCGCCGATCTCGAGTCGATCGACGTCGACGGAGATCTCGGAGCCGTCGGGCAGCCTGATCCAGGCGGTGTCCTGTGTGCCGGTCAGCAAATCGGAGATCGCGCGTCGAGTTCGCTTGAGGGTCAATTCCTGCAGGTACTCGCCGATGTTCAGGAGCCACAGCACGGTGAGGGCGACGACGTTCTCGCGCAGCACGAGGCTGGCCACGGTTGCGGCGCTGACGAGCGCGTCGGTTCCTGCCGTCCTGTTGCCGGCAAGCGAGCGCACGGCTCCCTTGAGAAACGGGTAGCCGGTGAAGATCGTTGCGCCGGTGGCAACGAGACGGCTGGTGGGGCCGAGGATGGGCGGCCGACGGAACGCGTAGCGGCGAAGACCGAGAAGGACCAGTGCCGCGCCGCCGATAGTCATCCGCAGCACGTCGCCGCTGGTGACGTCAGCTGAGCGCGGACTACGGACCGGTACCAGGGCCCAATTCGTCGAGCGCCCCGCATTCACCGCGTCGAAGAGTTCGGCCCTGTCGATGCGTGTGCGGGAGTACCAGATGACGACCGACGCCGTCCGCGGGTACGCATGAACGGCGCGCACTCCGCGGATCTTGTCCACGTGGTCCTCGACCGCAACGGCACGGCCCGGGCTCGAGCGGAGCCAGTCGACGCGGAGGCGCATACGGCCGGCGGCGTCTGAGAGGATCTCGATGCCGTCTGCCTGCGTCG
This sequence comes from Rhodococcus sp. NPDC077669, assembly GCF_040686915.1. NCBI lineage: Bacteria > Bacillati > Actinomycetota > Actinomycetes > Mycobacteriales > Nocardiaceae > Rhodococcus > Rhodococcus sp. NPDC077669. Next base: position 201,138 of record NZ_JBFBMD010000003.1, read on the forward strand.
CGTCGATGTCGAGGGGGCGTTGGGCGAGGGTCGTCATAATCGGAAGCAGTCCCGGTCAGTGCGCGTGGCCGTGGCCTGCATCGGAGGCCGTGGGCGGCTGAACCTCTTCACCGATCCGGTCCCGGGCCTCGGCGACGACGTCGGACACGGCCAGTCGGGCCGATTCCGCGTGAACCTCGGCCTTGCGCGCTGCGCGCAGACCGAGTTCGGTGGCCGACACCGCAGCCTTGCGGACGGGGGCCTTCTCGTACAGCTTCTTGGCACCGTTGTATGCGGCGACGCCGACTGCACCCGTCACGACCGTCGATACTGCCTTCGCGACGATGATCGGAAACGCCATGATTGAACTCCTCGGGATCGATCGGGACCGCTGTTATTGGCAATCGTATTCGTTTTCTCGGGCTGTGGCGATTCCTGGACGTTTCGGACTTCTTCTACGACAACCGATCATTCGAGTTCGAGTTCGAGTTCGTAGTACAGAGCCTTGGGGCCGCTTCCGCGTCCCTCGTGGCAGTCGAATCCGCGTTTCTCGTACACGTGTCGAGCTGCCTCGTCGTCCTCCGAGGTGTTCAGATCGAGGTAGGTCGCGCCACGGCTGCGGACGTGCTCGATGACGTCGTCGAGAAACGTCGTGCCGTAGCCCTTTCCGCGCTGGCTGGGCTGAACGTAGAACTCGGCCAGGTAAGCCTCGATGTTCGAGCTCCACGTTCCGATGCGAAATCGAAGGACCGCCACCCCGATCGCGGGAGACCCGAACGTCAGCACGCTGGTATCACCGGACTGCACCAGTCGATCGAGATGCGTTGCAAGCCAATTCGGTTCGGGTGCAGGGTCGTCGTATTCGCGATTGAAGTCGACCAGCAGTGTTGCGGCCTCGTCGAAGCCGTCCCGGTCACGAACTACGTGTGTACCGTCCATGTCCATCATCGCCCGTTCCTTCGTCAGAGTTCAGGTCGAACCAGGTTCTTCGCGTCACCCAAGCCGAGGCCGGGATGTAGTTCACGCAGCGAGCGAATGGCCTTGACGGTGCGCCCGTGTTCGTCGACAACGGCGTCGACGTCCTCGGCGGGTACGGACTCGGGGCCGATCTTTTGTACGGTGCAGACAGGCGCGGGACGCCAATACCGGTACAGGAACCAGGGCACGGCCATGGCCAGTAGAGCCAACTTGATCCAGGTCCAGATGGACGGCTCGGTCAACACGTCGGAAATGACCAGGAAGGAGATGCACGTAAGCCAGATGACCAACAGATATCGAGTCCACGGTCGCTGACGGGCGTTCATCGGTCCATCGTGTCATCGCAGCCCTGTTCGGACAATGCGTCAGCGTCTCCGTCGTCCCAGACTTCCGTGGTGATGCAGAAGGGATGACCGGCCGGGTCCAGCAGCACCCTCCATCGGAGATCGGGCTGGTCGAGCGCTTCCGTCGCGCCGCAGTCCAGTGCGTATGCGACGGCTTCGGAGAGACGTCCGCCGGCGTCCAAGTCGAGGTGCACGATCGCCGCCGAGGGCCAGACGGGTGGTCGATAACTCTCGACTTTCTGCGCGACGATGCGAACACCTGACATCGTTTGTACTGCGGCACTGTCGTCGTTGTCCCACAGCACCTCGCCTCCAAGGAGCGCCAGGTAGAACTGTGCAAGTTCTCCTGGGTCTGCGCAGTCGACGGATGTCCCTGCGACAGCGAGATGTGAAATCGGCATGTCAGGAGAATACGGACGTGCTGGAATCCTCACCTGTACAGCTCGTAGGTCTCGAATGCCCGAGCAGCTAGTTCCTCCCGGATTGCTGTGGGCTGCAGAACTTCTACGCCGGGTCCGCAGTTCCACAGTGCACCGAGGGCGTGATTGTGTCCGGAGAACACGATCACTACCAGTCGCTTTCCGTCGTGATGGATCCTCTCGTCAATGACTCGTACTACGTTCTTGGACAACGAAAGCCACGCTGATTCCTCGACTGTGCAGGTGATTTCGGTCTCGACCAAACTCGCACGGAACGACTTCCAGTGTGCGGTGAAGGCGGCCTCCAGGTCCACGGTGGAAGCGCGGTGAGCCTGCTCGTCGAGCACAGTCAGTTCTTCGATCCGCGATACCCGGTAGACACGTTCGGTGCCGTCACGCCCGGCGAGTAGGTACCAGTGATCGCCGGCGTAGACGAGCCCGATTGGGTCAAGGATTCGATCGTTCATCGAACCGCTGCGATCGCGATACGTGATTCTTATCCGCACACCGTCTATGACGACCCGTTGGAGTTCCACCAGATGTTCTTCCGGTTCGTGGGGATACGCGAAACCGTCGGGGCGTACCAGGATTCGTTGTGACGCAGTGCTTGCCGCTGCTCGGTGAGCGTCGGGTATCGCGGCGATCACCTTGCGCATGGCGCTTGCGAACGCCGGGGTGGCGACGCGTCCCGCGCCGGAAGTGAGCAATGCCGTCGCCTCGGCGGCCGTCAGACCGGTCAGCTCGGTGCGATAGCCCTGCAGCAGACTGATGCCACCACCGCGACCGCGATCGGTGTAGACCGGAATGCCCGCCGAAGACAACGCTTCGATGTCACGCAACACGGTGCGCGTGGATACTTCGAGCTGGGCGGCAATGTCGGCAGCGTTCAGTCTGCCCCGATGTTGGAGCAGCATGACGATGGACAACAACCGGTCTGCGCGCACCCGAAAAGTCTCTCACCAATACATGACAGAAGATGTCATGTTCACCCGATCTACTTCTACCCAGCAGGCCACACCCGGTGGCCGCGAAACGGAAGGATCGACAATGAACACCATCGAGACCACGCAGCAGACGGATCCGCGCGAGGTGTACTTCACGTCCGCCGCATGGGTGAGCGGTCTGCTCACCGGCGTGCGCGCCGACCAACTGGACCTTCCCACTCCGTGCGACGAGTTCGATGTTCGGACGCTCGCAGGGCATCTCGTTGCCACGGTCCGAAGGCTGATTGCGATCGCCGAACTCGGGAGTCCGGACTCTGTGTCGCCCTTGTGCTCCGATCATGACGCCGCATCCTTCGACACGTCGGTGACGCAAGCCCGTGCCGCGTGGGCCGACGATGCATTGCTCGATGCCCCGGTCGCGGTCCCGTGGGGTGAGGTACCGGGGCGATCGGCTGTGTGGGGATATGCGCGGGAGTTACTGGTGCACGGATGGGATCTTGCCGTTGCGACAGGACAACCGGCCCACGCCGACCCGGCTCTCGTCGATCCGGTCGCCGTGGAACTTCGAGCACTGCTGCCGGCGGAGAGTCGGGTTCCAGGAGTCCCCTTCGGGCCCATCGTGGAACCCCGTTCCGAGGCAGGGCCGTTGGAACGCCTGGCGAACTTCGCGGGACGGTCGTCGGACGGTTGGGTGTAGTACGTCGCTCTTGACCTCGAGTGCACTCGAGGTTGCAGGGTGGTCCCATGCAGATGACTTTCGAAGAGTTGCCTCAACTCATGACGCTGATGACCGGCGACGAAAAGCACGGTGCCAGCGCCACATCCACGCTCGACGTGCTGTGGGTGCTGTACTCCGACATTCTTCGTCTCGACGCGGCGCAGCCCGACGATCCCGATCGCGACAGGTTCTACCTCTCCAAGGGGCACGGCCCGATGGCGTACTACGCAGTGCTCGCTGCACGGGGCTTTCTGACGCCGAACGAGCTTGCTTCGTTCGGCAGCTACCACTCACCGCTGGGCAATCATCCGGACCGCACGCTGATTCCCGGGGTCGACATCGGTTCGGGATCACTCGGCCATGGTGTGGCGTTGGCGGCCGGAACTGCTGTGGCGCTTCAGATTCAGCGAAGCCCGGCTCAGGTGTTCGTACTGATCGGTGACGCCGAGCTCGACGAGGGAAGCAACATGGAAGCCATCCAATTCGCCGGCCGATCGCAGCTGGGCAACTTGACCACCGTGGTGATCGACAACGATTCGGCTGGTCTGGGTTGGCCCGGCGGCATCGCGTCGCGCTTCGCCGTCGAGGGGTGGTCGACCTCCGACGTCGACGGGAGGGACCACAGTGCGCTCCGGCAGGCGTTTCGCATCGATCGCGGCGACCGGCCGCATGTGGTGGTCGCCCACGTGGAGAAGAAGGAGAACTGAGTGACGTCGACGATGAACAGGACTGCGGATCAACGCGAATTCTTTTACCGGCTGGTGCCGGAGCTGTTGGCGCAGGACCAGCGAATTGTGCTGGTATTGGCCGAGATCGGCGCTGCCTATCTCGAACCGAACCTCACTCCTGACATCCGATCGCGTGTGGTCAACGTGGGTATTCGAGAGCAGGCGATGATCGGTGTCGCAGGCGGTATGTCGCTCGCCGGAATGCGTCCGATCGTGCACACCTTTCCACCGTTTCTGATCGAGCGACCCTTCGAGCAGGTGAAACTCGATCTGGGACATCAGGATGTCGGCGCGATCCTGGTCAGCTCGGGCGGCTCCTACGGGTGGCCGCAAGGCGGTGAGACGCACTTCGGCCAACGCGATGTCGCACTGCTGGACACCCTGGACGGGTGGACGGTGCACGTGCCCGGGCACGTCGACGAGGTCGAATGGATGCTGCGCGGTGCCGCTGCATCCGACGACCGCGTTTACATCAGGTTTGACGGCGTCTCGAACGATCACTCGTACGGTCGACCCGGAGGTTCGATGACCGTTCTGCAACAGGGTAATTCGGGCACTGTGATCTCGGTCGGTCCGATGACGGACCGGGTCCTGGCCGCGGCCAGTGGACGTGACGTCACCGTGATGCACGCGTCGACGATCAGGCCCTTCGACGGTACGACTCTTCGAGAAACGCTGACTGCGCCGGACATCATGATCGTCGAGCCCTATCTCGCGGGAACCTCTGTGCCGCAGATCGATCGAGCGATGGCAGACATACGGCATCGCGTACTGGGGATCGGGGTGGAGCCTGGAGAGCGTAGGAAGTACGGAACGGTGGCCCAACACGACCGAGCCAACGGCCTCGACATCGAAGGACTATCCCGATCGATGGACGACTTCTTCGAGTGATCAGTGTCGGCGGCGCTCGTACCTGTCCTTGGTGACGCTGTACGCAGATTCGAGGAGTTCCCCGATCTGCGATTCGGTCTGCGAAGACGGGTTGACCACCGACAACCAGCCCGCAGTGCCGTACTGAGGGTGGGCGGCAAGGGTGTCGTCGGTATCGGCCTGGGGTGCGTGGGCTGCTTCGCGTGGGGGCACTCCCAATAGCCGCTCGAACTCCTGCTTTCCTGCAATGACATTGACACGGAACGCGTCGGGCCGGTCCAGCCGGGACAACTCGTCTCCCGGATAGTTCTTCGTCACGATGGTCGCGAACGGCTGGGTGGACGACGGAACAGTTCCGTCCGGCGAGTAGTAGAAGAACACATCGCCCCATGCGAGTTCCGGAGTCCCATCACCCTCCCGAGGCCGCTGCGCCAACGTGCCGTCGAAGCTGCCGACCAGATTCACGATGTCATCGAGTGTCATTCATCGATCGTCACATGTCCTGCGGTCTCTGCCCAGAGTTCAGCCGACTTTGTAGGTTCCCGTGCCGGTTGCGACGAGGCGGCCGGATTCGGTCCCGACGATGTCGACTCGACACGTCTTCAGGCTCCGACCCGCGTGCATCCGAGTACCGACGATGTCGACACCCTCGGCATATACCGGTTCCATGAACTGCACAGACATGGAGACCGTGACGCCCCGAAGCTTCTCGGGCACTTCGGATCCGGCCCATGCTGCGGTCATGATCCCGATATCGATACAGCCGGCGATCACGCCGCCGTGCAGCATCCGGCCGACGGTGGACAGCTCGTCGCGGTACGGCAGCCGCAGTCGAGCTGTGCCCTCGTCGATGTCGACCAGCTCGATGCCCAGTTGCTGCACGAACGGTGATTGCGGGAGAACATGGTCATCGCCGCGCTGCCGCTGTCCGGTGCCAGTACTTCGTTGGCTGTCATCGCTACCCCTCTATCGTAATTGGCTTCCGATATCGGAATCAGAGTACGATAAAGTTATGGTCTTGGATACCCCCACCGACAAGCGGAAGCGTCGAACACACACTGCGGTGCTCGACGGCGCTCGTTCGCTCTTCCTACGCCACGGATATCGGGCAACGACGATCGAGATGCTGTCCACTGCAGCCGATGTGGCGGTGAGTTCGATCTACGCAAACTTCCCCGCCGGCAAGGTGGACATCTACGCCGCTCTCGCGTGGCGAACCGCCCAGAGCCACGCTGAGCAAATGACTGCCCCCACCGCTGCGGTCGAATCTGCGCACGTCGTTGCCGAGTTCCTCGATCGCTACATCGCGTTCCACCGCGACGATCCATTGGCGCTGCGACTGCTGGCGCTGACGGATGTGGACAAGTCCGAGTCCGCATCGGTCGGCGAGGCGAAGAACAGGATCGACACAGCACTCGGAGAACTCATCGATTCGGTGACGCGAGCGGTGGAGGACGCCGGTACCGACGTCGTCCCCCGTGCATTGGTTCTGAATGCCTGGGCGGCGATGAACGGTGCTGTGTCACTGCATCAACGACGCATCGTCGATCGATCCATGCTCGACGCCATGCTCGCGATCACGCGGGCGGATATGCTCCGCCACCTGAAGGGAACACCCGATGAAACCCGGTGAGCTGAGCGCAGGTCATCGTGCGCGAATAGTGGCAGCTGCTGTGCGAGAACAACTCGCGATGTTGCCCGCTACTGTGCTCGGTCCCCGGCGACGTTCGGCGGGTTCCGCATGGCACACAGTCGATGCTCCGGATTCACGGTTGTGCCGGGAAGCACTGGAGGAGGCCAGAGGGTGCCTCAGCGAGCCTATGTTGATGCACAGCGTGCGGTGCTGGCAGTACGCCTCGGCGTTTGCGGTCATCGACGGTCTACGGCCGGATCGGGAGGCGCTGTACGTCGCGTGCCTGTTGCACGACATAGCTCTCGGCGCAGAACAGAACCCGGTGGCTGGATGTTTTGCGGTGATCGGAGCCGGGAGAGCCGAAGAGTTCGTCCGCCGACACGAAGGCGACGACCGAACGGCGCAGATCGTCCACGAGACTATAGCCAGGCACATGGACGTCAGTGGCCGTCGGATTCGAGACCTCGATCCGCACTGCGTGGATGTCATCGAATCCAGCTATACGCGAGAAGGTTTCGCCGCAGACTTCGCATCCAGGATGAAGATCGAATCGAGAAGGAGACCGCAGTCGACGGCTGCGACCTTGTGGCGCTCAGGAATGTACCCGGCGATGAAGGCGAACCCCCTGGAGCGCAGGGTCATATCGTCGAAGTAGCTGTTGCGCGATGGATGATCTGTTCGATTCGATCCGCGTCGTCGGAATCTCTCGGTGCGTAGAGGAAGACGTAGGTTTCGGGAAGTCCGAGGCCAGGGCGTCCGGCGAGGGGGTGTAGCTCACCCCAGCCCGCGGAGATGACGGTCTGAGCATCGTCGGGCTGCATGACGACGTGCATCGATCCTTCGGTCTCGTGGACGTGGAGTATCTCGCCGTTGGTTCGCGAAATCCACGGTGCAGCAGCGGTAACATCCGTCAGATACAGCGCGTCCCCTCGCCTCTCGAAGTGGCTGCGCGCCAGGTGGTATCGATTGTTCGTGCGCGCTTCGGTAGTAACTGCGCCGGTGATCCTGTCTGTCAGTACGGGCGTAGCACGGTCGGTGAGCTGGCGATGTGGAATCGGGTACGGGGCGATCGTCGGCCGTGGTCCTCGGCGCGGTTCGAGGTGCCAGTGCCGGCCTGCGGGCGACGCGCCGGCGACGGTCATAAGGTCACGTCTGGACAACGGTCGTAGCGCGGTGGCGATCAACCACCCACCGACGTTGGCCGGTAAGCCGCCCGGCCCCAGGGCCCTCCACGTCGTGTAGTCGTTCTTGACGGTCTGCACAAGTCCCCCCCAGGTCGTATACGTCCGCACCACGGTAACTGCGCGAAGACTCCGGCGGTAGGCCTACATCGTCCGATGTACGACGAGATACACGTGCAGACCGATGTGCAGGAACGTTCGGGTCCATAGCGTTGTGGTCGTCAACGAAACAGCGAAGAACAAGCACAGCAGAGGAACCGTCATGCACGCCGCAGTACTACTTTCACAACAACACTCGACCACCGAGCAGGTACTCGGGTTCGGGCTGGGAACCATCGTCTTGGTGGCAGTGCTCGGCGCGGTCGTTCTGTTCGTCGCCGCGCTCGTCAGCATCCTTCGCTCACCCAATTACAGTGTCGCAGGCCGTGCGGTGTGGATCTTCGTCGTGCTCGCGTTTCCGTTTCTCGGGCCTCTGGTCTGGTTCGTATGGGGCCGCACCTCGACGTTCGCCGTCGAAGCGTCGAACAGTCTCAGATGACCGATCCGATCGTGCGTGCCGCATCCGGGAACTCACCGGCGTTCGAGCCCGCGTAGTTCAACCGCAGGAACTTGCCGGTGGGTTCGGCCGGGAAGTAATCGTCTCCCGCACCGACGATGACACCCGCCAATTTGCATTTGTGCACAACGTCTTCCAGGTCGATGTCGTCACGCAGGCGCATCCACAGATTGAGTCCGCCCCGGGGGATCCGGTCGAGATGCCCGCGAGGAGCGAACTCGATCAGGCTGTGGGCCAATAGGTCTCGACGAGCTTCGAGTTGCGTGCGTAGGCGTCGTAGGTGTGTGCGCCAGGCGGGTTGGGTGACGACATCGAGAGCGACGGTTTGCAGGATGCCGCTGACGTACATCGATTCGGCTCCCGTGTCGGCGAGGATACGTTCGTGGGCCGGGCCACGAGCGATCAAGCCTGCCAATCGAATCGACGGTGATACGACCTTGGTCAGCGAACGCAGGTACACCACATGTCCGCCGTCGTCTCGTGCGGCCAATGGGCTGGGTTCGGCGGTGATGCCGAAATCGTGGGCGGAGTCGTCCTCGATCAGGAACGCGCCGTGTCGTCGAACGATGTCGAGCACACGTTCGGACAGGTCCGGAGACCACTGCGCTCCGGTGGGGCTGGCGAAGGTCGGTTGAGCGTAGAACGCCCGCGCGCCGGACTCGGCGAATGCCTGCTCCAGCGCGTCCGGGTCGGGTCCGTCGACCCCGGTGGGGACCGGGACCACGCGAACGCCCGCCTGCGTTGCCGCCAGAATTGCTCCCCAGTACGTCGGTGATTCCATGAGAAGTGGGCGTCCCGCACCGACGAGCGCTCGAAAGGCCGTGCTCAGGCCGGTCTGGCTGCCCGGGATGATGACCACGTCGCTGGCCGAGGGCGGTGTGATACCCAGCGGGGTGGAAGCGCCCAGTTCCGCGGCGAACCAAGCTCGAAGCTCGGGCAGACCTGCGGTGGGCGGCCGGGCAACCACTGCGTCGGTGCGTGAGGCTCGGGTGAAAGCAGCGTGAACGAGTCGCTCCGGCAACAGCTCTCGGGCCGGGTAACCGGAATGCAGAGCGATCACGTCACTCGACGTGGACTGCAGTGCGGCGGGGAGTTGCAATCTGTTTCCGGGTGCACCGAGCGCGGCAGTCTGCCACCCGTAGTCGTTCGGGCGGGCCGTGTGCACGGTCTTGACGAATGTTCCGACGCCAGGCCGTGTTTCGATGACACCCTGCGACATGAGAGTGCGCAGTGCTTTCTGCACCGTCACAGGGCTGGCCGAATGCTGGGCCACCAGCGCCCGAGTGGATGGCAGCTTCGCCTCGGGCGGGGCGGTTGCGATCCAGGTTCGCAGTGCAGACACGATCCGGGAACTGCTATCGTCGGACATGACACAGCATAGTAGCGCTACCCAGCCTGCGCCGGGACTGCTATCCCGAGCCGGCCTCTTGTGGGGACTGGCGGGTGTCACGGCGTTCTCGTTCACCGTGCCGCTGACTCGGATCGCCGTGACCGGTGGCCTGTCGCCGCTGTTCGTCGGGTCCGGACGCGCCGTCGTCGCCGCGGCCCTCGCTGCTGCCGCCCTGGCCCTGACCTCGCAACGGTTGCCACGCGGACGGCAATGGGTTCGACTGGGTGTCATCGCGGCCGGGGTCGTCATCGGTTTCCCCGTGCTCACGTCGTTCGCTCTGACCACCGCCTCCGCCGGCCACAGTGCCGTCGTCATCGCGCTTCTGCCGGCTGCGACCGCGGCCTTCGCCGTCGTCCGCGAGCGGCAACGCGTCCGGCCGATGTTCTGGTTGGTTGCGGCCATGGGTGCTGCGGTCGCTGTCGGATTCGCGGCCGTGCAGGGCGGCGAGGTCGCCGGACTGGGGTGGTCGGATCTGCTTCTCCTCGGAGCCGTCGTGGCGGCCGCGGTGGGATACGCGGAGGGCGGGCTGCTTGCGCGTGAACTGGGAGCGTGGCAGACGGTCTCGTGGGCGCTTGTCGTCTCCGTTCCGGTGACCGGAGCGATGACGGCGTTCGCGTGGTGGCATCAACCCACGAGCGGAGGCGTCTCGGAGTGGGCTGCGTTCGCCTATCTGGCCGTCGTGAGTATGTATCTGGGGTTCTTCGCCTGGTATCGGGGGTTGGCCATCGGTCCGATGTCGAGCGTGAGCCAGGTGCAGCTCGTTCAGCCGGTGCTGACGATCTGCTGGGCCGCGATCCTGCTCCACGAGGGACTGACGTGGCCGGTGGTCGTGGGTGGAGCAGCGGTCATCGTATGTGCAACAGTGGCGGTCCGAACTCGGATGTCGCCGTCCGTTCGACAGGAGGAACTTTCGTCATGACGCGATCGATCGATCAGGCACGCAAGCTCGAGAATGTTCGCTACGACATTCGTGGCCGCATCCTGGACAAGACCGAGGAACTCGAGGAGCAGGGGCACAAGATCCTGCGCCTCAACGTGGGTAACCCGGCCCCGTTCGGTTTCGAGGCACCCGACGAGATCATGATGGCGATGATTCGCAATCTGCCTACCGCGCAGGGATATTCCGACTCGCGGGGCCTGTTCTCGGCGCGCACCGCGGTGGTGCAGTACTACCAGACCAAGGGCCTGGGCGACCTCGACGTCGGCGACGTCTACCTGGGCAACGGGGTCTCCGAGCTGATCACCATGACGATGCAGGCGCTGTGCAACCCCGAGGACGAGGTGCTGATCCCCTCCCCCGACTACCCGCTGTGGACGGGCTCGGTGGCTCTCGCCGGAGGCACACCGGTCCATTACTTGGCAGACGAGGCTCAGGACTGGGCTCCGGACTTCGAGGATCTGGAATCGAAGATCACCACCCGTACCCGGGCCATCGTCGTGATCAATCCCAACAACCCCACCGGCGCGGTGTACTCACGCGACGTTCTGCAGCGTTTCGTCGACCTCGCGCGCGAGCACGATCTGATTCTGCTCGCCGACGAGATCTACGAGAAGATCGTGTACGACGGTTCCGAGATGACCAATCTCGCAACCCTCACTGGCAAAGATGTGCTGTGCCTGACCTATTCGGGGTTGTCGAAGGCCTACCGAGTGTGTGGATTCCGTGCCGGGTGGCTGGCGATCACCGGTCCACGACGCCGTGCGGCGAGCTTCACCGAGGGCATCACGTTGCTGTCCAACATGCGCATGTGCGCGAATGTGCCTGCACAACATGCAATACAGACGGCGCTCGGCGGCCGTCAATCGATCGAGGACCTTCTGCTGCCGACGGGTCGGTTGACCGCGCAGCGGGATCTGGCGCATCGAATGCTGAACTCCATCGACGGGATCAGCTGTGTGCAGGCTGCGGGCGCGCTGTACATGTTCCCCAAGCTCGACACCGACCGTTTCGGCATCGTCGACGACGAGAAGTTCGTCCTCGACCTGCTCGAATCCGAGAAAATCCTGGTCAGTCACGGTCGAGCGTTCAATTGGGATGTGCCCGACCACTTCCGGCTCGTCACCCTGCCCAACGTGGACGATCTCTCGACCGCACTAGAGCGGCTCGGCAACTTCATGAGTTCGTACTCGCAGTAGAACCGATTCTGCTCGAGCTGATTTTAAGTCCGTGCGGGCGCTCGGCAAGGGCGTATTCGCGCAGATGAACCCGCGTATCGCTCTGCTGCACGGCCTTTGGCGAACCCGCATTTCCCCGACGCCCCGGGGAAATGCGGGTTACGCTCGTCGTCCGATCTGCCGGGCGAGAGGGAATTCGTGGATCTATGGGGCTATTTGCAGGGGCGGGGTGAATCCCTCGCGTTTCTGACCTATCAACATGCGTCGCTGGCGTTTCAGACGGTTCTGGTGGGCACGGTCGTGGCCGTGCTCATCGCGATCGCAGTCCATCGTCTGCCTCTCTTCTCGGCACTGACGCTGACGACCAGTCGAGTAGCGCTGACGATTCCGTCTCTGGCGTTGCTCGCGCTGCTCATCGTCCCGTTCGGCTTGGGTGTGGTGCCCTCGTTCATCATGCTCGCGTTCTTCGCCGCCATGCCCGTGATCGGCAACGCCATCGTCGGACTGCGTGGAGTTCCCGACACCGTGATCGAGTCGGCGAAAGGAATCGGGTTCTCGCGCAGCCGCATCCTCGTCTCCGTCTCGCTGCCCATGGCATGGCCGGTCATTCTCACCGGAATCCGCGTCTCGACTCAGATGGTTGTCGGCGTCGCGGCCATCGTCGCGTACGTACTCGGGCCGGGCCTCGGGTCGCTCATCTTCAATGGCCTGTCGAGACTGGGCGGGACCAATTCCGTCGAGATGGCAGTGACCGGCACAGTGCTCATCGTCGTCATCGCCCTGGTGTTCGACGGCCTGCTCGTCCTTCTCGGGCGCCTCACCATCTCGAAGGGATTGTCATGACGGACAACACAACCGGCGAGCGAACGGTCACCGGCGCCTCGATTCGCCTCGACGGTGTGGTCAAGCAGTACAAGGGCCAGAACAAGGCGGCGGTGCAGAAGATCGACCTCGATATCGAGGCCGGCCACATCGTTGCGTTCGTCGGTCCGTCGGGTTGCGGTAAGACGACCACGCTGAAGATGATCAACCGCCTCATCGAGCCGACGGAGGGCCGAATCTTCATCGGCGACCGTGACGTCACCGGTGAGGATGCGGACAAGCTGCGGCAGTCGATCGGGTACGTCATTCAGTCCGGCGGACTCTTCCCACATTGGTCGGTCGCCAAGAACATCGGAGCCATTCCACGGGTACTGGGGTGGGACGCGAAGAAGATCGACGAGCGAACTGATTACCTGCTGGATCTGGTGGGACTCGACGTCGCCGACTTCCGCGATCGTCTACCCAAGGACATGTCGGGCGGACAGCAACAGCGAGTGGGTGTGGCGCGAGCACTCGCCGCCGATCCACCGGTGTTGCTGATGGACGAGCCGTTCGGTGCCGTCGACCCGATCACCAGGGTTCGACTGCAGGACAGCCTCATCGCCATCCAGCACGAACTGGCGAAGACGATCGTGATCGTCACCCACGATTTCGAGGAAGCGACGAAGCTCGGTGACAAGGTACTGATTCTGTCCGAGGGCGGCCACATCGAGCAGTATGCGACGCCGGAAGAAATCTTGGCCAAACCCGCGAGCCCGTTCGTCGAGGAGTTCATCGGATCCGGGGCCACGCTGGCACATTTGACGTTGTCCCGCGTCAAAGACGTCGACCACGACTCGGTCGTCACCGCCGAGGTGGGCGATGCGTCGCAGGAGGTCATCGCTCGTGCTCGGGCTCAGGGTGCCACCTGGATCGTCGTCATCGACGAACACGGCCGGCCCCGCGCCTGGCCGTCGCTGGACGAAGTCGCCACCAAGGAGCGCATCACCGACTATGTCGACGAGCGATTGCCCACCGTCGCACCGTCGTCCACGCTCAACGACGCACTGGACACGATGCTGGCCGCCAGTCAGGGCGGCGTACTCGTCACCGACGGCCGCGGTGCCGTCACCGGCGCACTGACGATCGCAACCGTGATGGCCGTCATTCGGGGCCAACTCTCGGATGCTCGCTCCGGTGACGGTCACGTCTCGTATTCGGCCCATACCGAGGGCGCAGCAACATGAATCGACTTCGACGCGCACCGTTGGACGTGTGGTTCGAGCCGCTCCTCATCGTCGTGCTCGGGGTCGGTTACATCCTGTGGTACCGCTCCACGACGCTGACGACTACCGAGCAGGCATCACTGGGCTGGGACAATTTGAAGACGACGATCGTCGACCACATCGTGTTGACGTTGACCGCGACCGTGATCGTCGTCGCCATCGCAATTCCGTTGGGCATCCTGCTCACTCGCGACAGGGCGAAGAATTTCCGACCGGTGGCCGTCAACTTCGCCAACATCGGCCAGGCCGCTCCGGCGGTGGGTCTGATCGTGTTGCTGACGATGTGGCTCGGAACCGGGTTCCGCACCGCCGTCATCGGATTGGTGGTCTACGCGATACTGCCGATTCTGCAGAATACGATCGTCGGAATCCAACAGGTCGATCAGCGGACCATCGAAGCGGCCCGGGGAATCGGGTTCTCCGGCCTCCGCACGCTGGTGCAGGTGGAGTTGCCGCTCGCGGTGCCTGTGATCCTGAACGGCGTACGTACCGCGTTGGTCATTCTCGTCGGCACCGCGACACTGAGCACCTTCATCGGGGCGTCCAGCCTCGGCACGCTCATCACCACGGGTACCACGCTGTTCCTACCGAAGTTACTCATCTCCGGTGCCGTTCTCGTCGCGCTGCTCGCACTGATCATCGACTGGCTCGGCCGTGTGGTCGAACTGATCGCGACCCCACGAGGAGTGGCATGATTCGCCGACTGTCCACGGCAGCAACCGCTCTCGCGCTGACGGCAGCACTCGCCGGTTGCGGGTTGGTCAGCTCGTCGGGAACGTTCGAGAGCACGTCACTTCCGGACGGTGCGACCCCGTTGGACGGCGCATCGCTGGTGGTGACGAGCAAGAGCTTCACCGAGGGCGTATTGCTCGGAAAGATCACGGCCACATACCTTGCCGCTGCCGGCGCGAAAGTCACCGACCTGACCGGAGCACCGGGGTCGGCGTCGTCGAGACAGGCACAGCTCAACGGTGACGCAGACATCCTCTGGGAATACACCGGTACCGGGTGGGTCAACTACCACAGCCAGACCGAGACGATCAGTGATCCGCAGGAGCTGTGGGAGCGCGTCCGCGACATCGAGAAGAGTGAGCACAACCTCGATTGGCTACCGCCCGCGAATTTCAACGACACGTATGCGTTCGCCGCCTCGGCCGAGACGGCACAGCGTCTGGGTGTCGCATCTTTGTCGGATGTAGCGAAGCTCCCCGTGGCCGACAGGACGTTCTGCGTCGACGACGAGTTCTTCTCTCGCTCGGACGGTTTCGGCCCGATGCTCGACACCTACGGCATCGGACTGAACGCACCCGACGGCGTACCGTCGGGCAACGTCACGCGGATGGATGCGGGTGTCGTCTACACCTCGACCGCCGACAGCTCACCGTGCAACTTCGGCATGGTCTACACCACCGACGGCAGAATCAAGAACTTGAATCTGACTGTGTTGCAGGATGACAGGGCCTTCTTCCTGCCTTACAGCGGGACCGCGGTGGTGCGCGACGCGGTGCTCGAACAGCATCCCGAGATCGCCGATCTTTTGGCCGTCGTATCCGAGCGATTGACCGACGACCTGATGCAGGAGTTGAACGGGCGGGTCGACATCGAGGGCGAAGACCCATCCGATGTCGCCTACGAGTGGTTGAAGAGCGAAGACCTGGTGACGTGAGGTCCGGTCAATTCGTATCCGGCTCGAACAACTCCTCGATCGTGCAGTCGAATGCTGCGGCAAGGCGGAAGGCGACAGGCAGGCTCGGGTCGAACCGCTCCTTCTCGATGGAGATGATCGTCAGTCGGGTGACGTCGATTCGCTCGGCCAATTCGCTCTGAGACCACCGCTTCTCGGTGCGGCGCCGTCGAACATCGTTCTTCACTCGGACAGGGCCCGGTAGCGCGCGAACGCGTACCGCGCGGTGAACGATGCGAATGCCGCCAGCAGCAAGCCCGTCAGCAGCAGCGTGGCCGGGGGATCGACGCGGGCGATGGACACCACCGCAAGAGTCAGACCCAGCACGGTCACCAGATCGGTGGCCGTACCGCTGGACGCGGATGTCGTCCAATGGCTTTCGACGCTGTCGCCCGAGGTGTAGGTCTGGTCGGCGGTGACCGGTGCGACGAACAGTATCCAGCCCAGCATTGCACCGAACGGGAGTGCGGTGAACCCGAACACCACCGCCGCGACCCCTGGGGCGACGGGTGAGACCAGCCAGGCCAGCAATGCCGTCGCCGAGGCGGTAGCGAGACCGACGGCGCCGACCGACAACCATCTGAGTGTCATGAGCAACTCCCGTTCTACGTATAGTTCACTGTACGTATAGGAGACCATACATCAAGCTGGGTCGTCAGAAGTCAGATCCCGGGCTCCTCGCTGATGTGCTCGATGTACCCATGAATGCGATGTGCGTCGGCAAATGTTGCAGTCCGACTTCCCCCGTCTGCCAAGTCGTCGATGATCGCCAGATATTGCGATGCGATATTGGTTGCTGCTGGATTGCCGGGAAGATGGATTGTGGGCATGGAGGACGGCAACGTGAGGGGTTCGGGTTGTCCGTTCGGGTGGAATGTCGCCGCGAGCGGTGCCATCTGGACCTGACGCATGATCGGCGTCGGTACTGGAAGGGTGAACAGGGAAGCCCGACCGCGTGATCCCTGTATGTCGATGACTGTCTGCGCGTTGTCGTCCCCGTCCCAAATCAGTGCGGAACCGAGCGCTCCACCCGCGTCGAATTGGACCCGGACGGTATCCGGCGCAGTCGCAGCCACAGGCAGGGCTTGTCCCGCCACGCGATAGTCGCGCCTGTGAATTCTCGACGTTCCACCGGTAACGGCGATCCCGCCGAGTACCTGATCGAGGAGGTCGAGTACGTGGCCAGTGTGTACCTCCCTCGTGCCGGCGGCGCTGGTGCGATCGAGCGTGTACGCGGACTGCGCAGATATGGTCTCGGCTCCTTTGGCTCGTGACGATCGCGCGTTCACGGCCTGAATGTCACCCAGTTCTCCGGCCGCGATCATCTCGCGAAGCGCGATCGCAGAGGGGTCGAACCGTGATTGAAGGCCGACGAAGCCACGGTGCTGTGAAGTCGCTCGAACACTCATCGAATGGGCCTCGGCCGCGTCGAGGCCGAGTGGCCATTCGCAGAGCACGTGTTTTCCGGCAGCCTGCGCTGCGCTGACCAACTCGGAGTGTGCCTGCACTTTGACTGTCACTACGACAAGGTCGACAGCCTCGAACCTGGCCAATGCGCTGGCCGAGGTAAATGGTTCGGCTCCGGTGGCGGCCGCGGCTGCATGCGCAGATTCGGTGCGTGACGTACTCACCGCACTGATCGAAATATCCGTGCCGAGAACAGTGCGCAGAAATTCTATTGCGGGAACGTGCGCACGGAACGCCCACCCGTGTTCGATATTTGCTCCGACCAGTCCTATGCGCATCGGCAGTCCCCTTCGGATCGGCAGGTTCGAATTATTCGAACCAGTACGCGTGACGGTATCATCGAGTTCGGAAAGTTCGAACCCGGAGGTCTGGATGAGCGACATGTCCGTGTCGGCGATACTTCATGCGCTGTCCGACGAGACTCGGCTCGACATGGTGCGTCGATTGGCAGACTCGAAAGTCGATATGGCGTGTGGGCAGCTATACGAAGACCTGGCAAAGTCTTCGGCGTCATACCATTTCTCGATACTCAGAAACTCGGGAATCATCGAGCAGTACGAGCAGTCGGGACGCAAGTTCAACAAACTCCGATCGGCTCACATCGAGGCCGCGGCACCTGGGGTACTGAAACTGGTGCTCGAAGCGTTCCGCCGCGAACATGCCGGCCGTTGACCGACGCTTTACTCCGAGCTTCACGCTGACGGCCGGGGCGGTAGGGTTCACCTGATCCGACGTCGGTTCGTAGCCTAGGAGTCTCACAGTGCAATCGTCTTCACTCGGAGGTCTGTGATGGCAGGCGGACTCGTAGCTCTGCTCGACGACGTGGCAGCGCTGGCTCGTTTGGCCGCGGCATCCATCGACGATGTCGGTGCGGCTACCGGCAAAGCGACGGCCAAGGCCGCCGGTGTCGTGATCGACGACGCAGCGGTGACCCCGCAGTACGTTCGCGGTCTCGCGGCCGAACGTGAATTGCCCATCATCAAGCGCATCGCCGTCGGCTCGCTTCGCAACAAGCTGCTGATCATTCTGCCGATCGCCCTGCTGCTCAGCCAGTTCCTCCCATGGCTGCTGACGCCCATTCTGATGCTCGGTGGCTGCTACCTCAGCTACGAGGCAGCGCACAAGATCTGGGGAGCACTGTTCGGTCACGGCGATCATCACGCCGAGGCAGAGGACGAGCCGCGGGACGAGGACAGCGTGGTGTCCGGTGCCGTTCGGACCGACCTGATTCTCTCCGCCGAGATCATGGTCATCGCTCTCGACACCATTGCGAGCGAGGGCTTCTGGAGTCGCCTCATCATCTTGGCGGTCGTCGCGGTGGTCATCACCATCGTCGTCTACGGCGTCGTCGCACTCATCGTCAAAATGGACGACATCGGTCTGAAGCTGGCCGAGGGCTCATCCGGGTTCGTCGAGAAGTTCGGCCGCGGACTGGTCAAGGGCATGCCGAAGGTGATGGCAGTGCTATCGGTCGTCGGCACCGCAGCCATGCTGTGGGTCGGTGGGCACATCCTTCTCGTGGGCATCGACGAGCTCGGTTTTCACCCTATCTACGAGCTGGTGCACCACGGTGAGGATGCGGTGCGTGGGGTCGCGGGTGTCGGCGGAGTGCTGGCGTGGATTGTCAACACTCTCGCGTCGGCAGTCATCGGTGCGATCGTCGGCTGCATCATCGTCGTTGCGCAGCTCGGGATCTCGAAGGTGCTCGCCAAACGGGCCGCCGCGAAGTAGTGCCTGTATCGGCGACGTTCGCCGTCGTTCATCCCTCCTCGGAGCCGGCGCTCGACATCCTGTTTCGCTACAACGTCGATATCGTCGGACGCTTCTACGGCCGCGAGGCGTCGGACGAGGAAGTACGACGAGTCATGGTCGACGAGCCGAGTGACGATCTCGTGGGTGATTCGGGCCTGTTCGTGGTCGCATACCTGGGCGCGACGCTGGTCGGTTGCGGTGGTGCTCGCTTCGTCTCCGACGACATCGCAGAACTGACCCGGGTTTTCGTCGACGCGCGTGCCCGTGGAAACGGCGTCGGGGCGTCGGTCGTCGAGTTCGTCGAGGAATCGGTCCGCCGATCGCGCCGCAAGACAATGCGATTGGATACGCGAGCGGACCTCGTCGAGGCCCGGGGCCTGTACTCCAAGCTCGGCTATCGGGAGGTGCCGGCATTCAACGCCGAGCCGTATGCCGAGGTATGGCTGGAAAAGCGACTGCTTTGAACAGCTTTCGTCACCGACGAGCCAGCTCGAGGACCCGTCGCTCGGACAGGGAGACATCGGCGAGCGATGCGGTCAACTCGTCCCACGCCTTCTGAACGCGGAGTTCATCTCGGCGGAGGCGCTTCTGCGCAGCAGCGAGTCTGCGCCGCTCGGCCAGAAGCACATGCCGATCGCGATCTTGCTCGGCCAAGAGGAGGTACGTGTGCGGATCGAACGGATACATGCCAACTCCTAAGGTGTAGTGGGGAATCCATGCATCAGCACCATCACGTGTTCACGCTCCCCCGAGGTCGCGTTCTCGCCGTGTCGACGCCATTTGTCGATGACGGCACGCATCTCCGTGCCCATCTTCTTCGTCTCCTCGGCGGTGAGCCGCAGGACGTCGTCGGAGCTGAAGGCCGCCGATACCCACTCTTGGCCCCACGACTCGGAAGTCCGGTCGAAATCACGCAACCGAGACCACTGGTGCGCCAACCAGGAGTCCTTGGACGCCTTGGCGACCGACAGTGACTCGGGCGAGTCGGAGAAGTCGTTCTCGGACCAGCTGAAGCCCTCCTCATTGGCCTCCGACCACCAACGTTGGCGCTTGTCCGAGCCGTTCTCTACCTCCTTCACGAACCCGTGCTCGGCGAGTTTGCGCAGGTGATAACTCACCGAGGCGGGTGACTCGTCCACCAGATCGCCGAGCTGGGTTGCCGTCATCGACTTGTTGGCGCGGAGTGCATAGAGCAGACGTAACCGGATGGGATGCGTCAGCGCTTTCAGCTCGGACATGTCTGTCAGCTTGCGCGGCGTCCGGGACGGAGGTGGTGGGCTCATGCAACAACCATAACCCGAAAGAAATATTTCGCAATAGTTCTTTCGGGTCTGCGGTTGGGGTATCAGTCCCGCCAGATGGCCGAGAATTCGTACCAGGGACCGTCCAGGTGCGTGGCGGTGAAGTCGTCGAATCCCGCGGGCGGTCCACCTGGTGCATACGCCCAGCCCGAGGCGCTCATGAGGGAGAAGCCGCCGTCTTCGGTGAAGTAGACCTCGCCGCCAGATGTGGCGCGTGCCGAGCTGATGTCGAACGGGCCGATCTCGATGTGTTCGCGGCTACTCGAGGGCTGTGCACTCAATTCTCGCGCAACGGCCTCGAATTCGTCGCGATGGTCCAGCATATTGTCCGGTGGCAGCAGTACCAGAACAGCCGCTGCCAAGCCCACCACCACCGGAGCCGACGCTATCCACCACGACCATCTTCGATCCTGGCCGACGACGTGGAGGGTGCGAATTGCCCAGATGAGCCCGACGATCAGCAGCACCAGGATCGACGACGCGCCGGCGAGGAGCGGATCGAACCAGGCGAACTGTCCGTAGGGCGAGGGCCACCAGTTCCTGGACACGCATACCCACGTGACGGCGGCGATCGTGGTGAACACCAGCAGGATCGGCCCGGGCGGTTTCGAGGCTTTTCGAGGTGCGTTCGCCGACTCGATGAGGCGGTTCTTCAGGCGCTCGATGATGGTCGTGTTCCCTACGCGTCGGAGGTGGCATCCGCGCTCAGGGTCCCACATTTGTCGATGACTTCGGGACTAACTGCTGTGCACGGTGACGGCGTATCCGTCGGGGTCACGTAGGACGAAGGTCTTTCCGAAGGGGCCGTCGAAGGGGGCGGTCACGATCGTCACGCCGGCGGCGACGAGATTTTCGTGGAGCGCTTCGGCGTCGTCGCACACCAGCCAGAGGGCAACTCCGAGTCCCGGCTGACCACTGTCGAGATCCGTTTCGGGAGCGGGGTTTCGGACGGCGAACGGTATCGGTGAGGTGGTGAACACCACTGCGCCGGGTGGTGCCTGGGGTGCGCGGACGAGGCCCAGCTGCGATTCGTAGAAGTCTGCACTGACGGCGAGGTCACGTACCTGGAGGGAGAGGAAGCTCGGTCCGGAAACGGTTGCAACGGTCATGTCGTGTCCTTTCGGTAGTTCGTCAAGTTCTTGACGAGATGAACGTATGTCAAGATGTTGACATGAGTCAAGTGGATGTCGACACCTCGATCGGTTACGCCCTCAAGCGGGCCACGTCCGCCCTGCGTTCGGCGATGGACGAGTGCCTACGCGATCTCGATATCACCGTCTCGCAGTACTCGAGCCTCGAACTCCTCGCGCACAAACCGGGACTGTCCAACGCCGAACTCGCGCGCGCGGTATTCGTCAGCAGGCAGGCAACCCATCAACTGCTGGCCGGGCTCACACGCGGCGGCCTGGTGGAGATCGAGGGGGTAGGTCGAGACCAGCGTCTGTACGTGACGACCCTGGGCAGGGAGCGCCTGCGGCAAGCGTCGGCCGCTGTCGCTGCGGTGGAACACGCCATGATTGCGTCGCTGTCCAAGAGTGAGCGAGAAGTGTTGCACCGCAGCCTTGTTACGTGTGCTGAGGCTCTGGACGGGCGCGAGCAGTCGTAACCTCAGTCGATCGAGTCGAGGAATTCCAGCATCGCTGCATTGAACTCCTTCGGCCGGTCCATGTTGGCAGCGTGACCGCAGTTCTCCAAGACCACAGATCGACCACCCGAATTGAGCTTCGCGGACTCGGAAGCATGTGCAGCAGGCCAGAACTGGCTGTCGCGTCCGGCGATCATGAGGTACGGCCTATCGGTACCGGACATGGTTGCGCGCCAGTCCTGCGCCGCATGATCGGCCAGTAGCGCCTTCATCGGGGCCGTGTCGGGTGATGCCATCTTCGGCATCGCGCGCAATGCAAACGCGAGTTTCAGTAGTGCAGGCACCGACTTCCACTGCGGTCGGCCGTGGCCCGTGTCGGGTATTCCGCTGTCGAAGAACGACGTTCGATTGCTGTCGGTCAGACCGTAGAAGCCGTTCGACCAATCGTCGCTGTTCGCCATCTTCGGTGTCTGATCCACCGACACGATGGCTCGAACGCGGTCGGTGCCGAACTGCGAGACGTACGACCAAATGGTGTTGGCCCCCATGGAACCTCCGATCAAGACGGCTTCGTCGACGCCCACCTCCGAGAGGAAATTCGCGATATCGCGTCCGTGCCGCTCCATCGACGCTCCGTGTGTCGGTGCATCGGAGGTGCCGTGACCCCGTCGATCGAGGGCCAGAACACGGTATCCGGCTCGCACCAACGCTTTCTGCTGCAACATCCAGGTGGTCGCCGGTGCGCAGAAGCCGGCGACGAGAACCACGGCCGGGCCGGTGCCCTCGTCGAGATAGTTCAGGGAGACGGCATCGTCGGTGACAACGGTTGGCATGGTGAATCTCCCTGTGTCAGAAGAACTCGGTCAGGCGAAGCCGGCGTGCATTTCCCAAATCAAAATCTCGCTCGCCGTCGATGCTGTCACACGGTGACCTCCGGTGGCGGTGAGTCGGACCGCGTCGCCTTGGGCAACGTCTCCGACGGTCTCGAACACTGCGGAACCGTCGGCGACGAAGACGTGACCGTACGGCGCGTCAGGGACGGTGACGGACTCCCCCGGTGCGAGTCGGGCGGCATGCAGCGTCGCGTAGCGGTTGCCGATCCGAACGCCGCCGCGGCCCGGCATGCCGGACGCCACCGGAACCAGCTCGCCGTTCGCCAGCTGGTCCTGTACGTCCAGCTCTTCGTAGGAGGGATCGGTTCCATCGGTGTCGGGTGGGATCCACATCTGCACCACGCGCAGCTTTTCTCGGCTGGACCGGCTCGATGCATTGGTCTCGGTGTGCCGAATTCCGGTTCCGGCACTCATGCGTTGAACGAGGCCGGGGTAGATCAGCCCCGAATTACCGTCGGAGTCAGTATGTTTCAGCGTCCCTTCCAACACCCACGTGACGATCTCCATGTTCTCGTGCTGATGGGAGTCGAACCCTTCGCCGGGAAACACCGTGTCCTCGTTGTGCACCATCAGTAGCCCGTGCGCATTGGCCGCCAGGTCGTAATTGCCGGTGGCGGGAAACGACTGCTTCGAGTCGAGCCACTCGTTCCACCAGTGATGGCGTTGCGTACCGGGTATGTGAGTCACCGTCACGATGCGTGATTCCGCATCGCCGTGAAAGTTCGGGTCAGAGCCGCGAGATCGTTCGGGTCAACCAGGTCGAACATTTTCCCTCGTACTGCTTCGACGTGTCCCGGGCTGGCGGCGGCGAGGGTGTTCATGCCTGCTTCGGTGAGTTCGGCGGACATTCCTCGCTTGTCGTCGTCGCATTTGACGCGTGTGACCCAGCCGTTGTCGACGAGTCGGCTGATGGCTCTGGTGACGCCGCTACGAGTCGTGGTGACGGCGTCGGCCAGTTCGCTCATTCGTCGGCGACGGTCGGGTGCCTCGGACAGTACGACCAGCAGCTCGAAGTCGGTGAAGGAGATCCCGGAGTCGCGTGTGAGTTGATTGTCGAGGTCGCGAAGCAGCAGCCGCGTCGCATCGAGGTATGCGCGCCAGGCCTGCTGTTCGTCGGCATCGAGCCACCGTGGTGAGTCCATGCCCCCATGCTAGTTGACAACGCAACTAACCGGTGTACTGTTCTCGGTAGTTGACGAAGCAACTACCTGACCGGAGGCCGAAGCGATGACCGAGACCAACGAACTGACTGCAGACGAGACACGCCGCGCGCAGGAGCACGCCGAACAGCGGGATCGCATTCGTCAGCAGTACATGAAGCCTGCAGGCGAGCGTCCGGCATCGTCTGCCCGCGGACTTCATCACACGGCATTGGTCAGCAGCGATGTCGAGGCGACCGTGCGGTTCTATCAAGACCTGCTCGAGTTCCCTCTGACCGAGCTCATCGAGAACCGTGACTACCCGGGTTCGTCGCACTTCTTCTTCGACATCGGCAACAGCAACCTGCTGGCCTTCTTCGACTTCCCCGGACTCGACGTCGGCCCGTACGCGGAGGTGCTGGGCGGTCTGCATCACGTGGCCATCAGTGTCGAGCCCACCCGCTGGGAGCACCTGCGCACCAAGCTGATCGACGCGGGAATCGAATTGATCGAGCACAGCGAGGTCTCGCTCTACTTCCGCGACCCCGACGGTGCACGGCTCGAACTGATCGCCGATCCGCTCGGTGAAATGTACGGCTCGCACGTTCTCTGAGAACACACCTACTTTCGAGATTCGAGGCAATGACATGACCTCTGCAGCAACCACACTCGACCTCCGCCGCGCCGACGACCGATTCAAGACCAAGATCGGCTGGCTGGACTCCAAGCATTCCTTCTCGTTCGGCAACCACTTCGATCGCGGTAACACCCACCACGGCGTGCTCATGGTCAACAACGACGACATCGTCACCCCGGGAATGGGATTCGATACCCACCCGCACCGCGACATGGAGATCATCACCTGGGTTCTGCAGGGATCGCTGGTGCACCAGGATTCGATGGGCCACTCCGGAGTCATCTACCCCGGCCTCGCACAGCGCATGAGTGCGGGCACCGGAATTCTGCACTCCGAGAAGAACGATTCGTGGCGACTCGGCGATACTGCCGGCTCGTACTCGGGCAAGCACGGCGATCCTGTTCGCTTCGTCCAGATGTGGGTCGTGCCCGACGAGCAGGGCATCACCCCGGGCTACGAACAGCTCGAGATCGACAACGAATTGCTCAGCGGTGGAATGGTTCCCGTCGCATCCGGCATGCCCGACCATGCCGATCACGCCGCCATTCGCATCAAGAACAAGTACGCCGCCATGCACGTGGCGCGCCTACAGCCCGGGCAGGCTCCGGTGGAGATTCCCGATGCACCGTTCGTGCACATCTTCGTGGCCGAGGGTGAGGCGATGCTCGAGGGAGTCGGACCCCTCGCGCAGGGCGACGCCGTGCGCGTCAGCGGAGGTGGCGGTCAGAAACTGAGCACTGCCAGTGGCGCCGAAGTGATCGTCTGGGAGATGCACGCCGCGATCGCCGGTTAATCGGTCTCTCGGTGTGGGCGGAACGAATGCTCCTCGTGGTCGAGTTCGTGTTCGAGGCTGCGCATGCTGTTGTCCGGTAGCCGGCCGGCATCGCGCCAGCAGAGCAACTCTTCTCGCTCCACATCGAGGATTCGGCGGCGCGTACTCATCGCAGCAATCTGTTCCGGTGAGATGACCGCGTCGCCGACGTCCGTCTCGTCGAGATGATCGAGTCGACGGTGGTAGCGGTCGATGCGATGCTCGAGCTCGCTCCGCAGGATCTCCCGGCCCTCGTCGTCGAGGTTCTCTTCGTCGGCGATGCGATCGAGCTGTGACAGTGCAGCTTTGGCCGATCCCTCACGTGCTTCGTTTCGCAGACGCGCCTCTGCGGCGGGGTCCGCGACGACGTTCAGCTTGCGGACCAGTGGAGCGAACGTGAGGCCCTGTCCAACGACCGTCACCAGCACGACGAGAAATGCGCAGAACAGCAACAGGTCTCGGCTCTCGAAAGGCTCGCCCGAGTCGATCGTCAGAGGGAGCGTGAACACCGCGGCGACGGTGATGACGCCGCGGGTGCCGGCCCAGCTCATCACCACCGCCTCGCGTGGGGACAGCCCGGTCGTGAGCAACCACAGCGGGCGCAGCAGGAGCACGCCGACCAGAGTGACCGTGACCGCGAGAGCGATGGTCGTTCCCGAGTAGGCCGAGACACCGCCGACCACGGTGGGCAACTGCTCACCGATGAGCAGAAAAACGAATCCCTCCAGCAGCAGATCGATCAGTCGCCACACAGCGCTGGTCTGCAGTCGGCTGGCCCCGGAGATGGCGTGGCGGGTGTGGTGCCCGATCACCAGAGCCGCGACGACCACGGCGAGAACACCCGAGGCGTGAACTTCCTCTGCCGCCAGGTACGCCACGAACGGCGTCGCCAGCGACACGATGTTGAGCAGCAGCGAATCGTGAACGTAGCGCTGTACGAGGCGAATCAGCAGGGCGACGACCAATCCGACGACGATTCCGCCGGCCGCAGCCAACACGAACAACCCACCCGCGTGGACGAAGGTCATGTCCTGACTGGATATTGCGGCGATCGCGACGGTCAGCATCGTCAGCGCCGTCGCGTCGTTCAGCAGTCCCTCACCTTCGATGAGGGTGACGAGTTTCGGTGGGATACCGGCGCGACGACCCACCGCAAGGGCGGCGACCGGGTCCGGCGGCGCAACAGCGGCACCGAGCGCCATACCGGCGGCCAGGGTGATGCCCGGAACGAGCAACCACATGCCGACGCCCACGAGGGCAGCGGTCGCCACCACGAGGGCGACCGACAGACTCAGGATCGTCCAGACGTTGCGGCGGATCGCGATCAGCGAGGAGTTAAGCGCGGCGCTGTAGAGCAGCGGCGGAATCACCAGAGTAAGCACGACTTCGGGGTCGAGAACGATGTCGGGCAACGCCGACGCCGAGACGGCCAGGCCGGCCAAGGTCAACAACGCTGCCGCGGGCAGCGCCGTCTTCTTCGAGATCACCTGGGCGGCGACGATCAGACCCGTCGCCGCCAGGACCAGGCCCAGAGTTTCTATCACCCGGCTGTATTCCACCAGGTCAGGGGTTCAAACTATCTCTTCAACCCGAACATCTTCGCAATCGTCTTCTCCATGAATGTCGCCGGCAGCAACCGTCGCGCCAGAAACACGACCGGTGCGTTGCTTCCCCTGGCGTACAGGGGTTTCGGCTTGTCGGCCTCGATGGCCTTCAGTACTACTTCGGCGACGTCCTCGGCGGAGATTCCGGTTCCCTCCTTACGGTCCAGTGACGAGATCGCTGTGTGGAAGTCGTCACGGTGGACCGAATCCGCTGCGATGTACTTGGTGCGGCGTTCGCTGATTCCGGTGTTGATCGATCCCGGCTCCACGGTGGTCATCCACACGCCGAACGGAGAGAGTTCCAGCCGCGCTGCGTCGGAGAAGCCCTTGATGGCTGCTTTCGTCGACGCGTACGAGGAGCGGTAGGCGAGCGGAAAGCTCGCCAGCATCGACCCGACCATGACGATGCGGCCGTACCCGCGCTCACGCATGCCGGGAATGACGTTCTGCGACAGCGTCACTGCGCCGAACACGTTCAATTGGAACAATCGCTCGATGGCGTCGGTCGGCAGTTCCTCGAAGGGCCCGGACTGGCTCTCGCCCGCGTTGTTGACCAGAACGTCGACGGCGCCCAGCTCGGCAACGAATGCGCCGATCGACGTGGTG
Organism: Rhodococcus sp. NPDC077669; assembly: GCF_040686915.1. Lineage (NCBI taxonomy): Bacteria > Bacillati > Actinomycetota > Actinomycetes > Mycobacteriales > Nocardiaceae > Rhodococcus > Rhodococcus sp. NPDC077669. The sequence goes on from NZ_JBFBMD010000003.1 coordinate 228,559, forward strand.
TCGGTCAGGTCCAGAGCTCGATACTCGACGCCTGCTGCCCGTTGATCGGAGGTCATCGAATCCGGATTCCGAGAAGTGCCGATAACTCGGTAGCCGCGGGCAACCAGCGCCGACGCGACGGCCCTTCCGATGCCCGACGAAGCTCCGGTGACCACTGCGGTGCGATTCATGCCCAGATGGTACCGGTGCAGTCGGTTCGTAGCGCATGACGAAAACGCCCATACCGGTTAGTCTGTTACCCGTGCAAACGAATCCTCCCGCTTTGCTGCTCGAGCACATGTGCATGGCCTTCGGCCCGAAGATTGCGGTCGACGACCTGTCATTGATGGTTCCGCCCGGGTCGATGTTCGGGTTGGTCGGCCCCAACGGTGCTGGTAAGACGACATGTCTGTCCATGGCGGTCGGGCTGCTCAGACCGCAGTACGGCCGAAGCCTCGTTTTCGGGCGTGACGTCTGGGCCGATCCGATCGCGGCGAAGGAGCTGCTCGGCGTGCTACCCGACGGACTGACATTGCCTTCCCAGTTCACCGGCCACGAGCTCCTGACCTATATCGGTCGACTGCGCGCGATGCCGGAGGACGTCATCGCGCAACGTCGCGACGAGCTACTGAACGCGTTGGGTCTCGCCGATGCCGGCGGAACCGTCATCGCCGACTATTCCGCCGGAATGACCAAGAAGATCGGACTGGCGTCGGCGCTGTTGCACGGGCCTCGCCTCTTGGTGTTGGACGAGCCCTTCGAAGCCGTCGATCCCATCTCGTCCACGACGATCCGCAACATCCTGATTCAGTTCGTTCGCTCCGGTGGCTCGGTGATCCTGTCCAGTCATGTCATGGCCCTCGTGGAACGGCTGTGCTCCCACGTCGGTGTCATCACCGGTGGTCGAGTCGTGGCGGCGGGAACGGTCGACGACGTCCGCGCCGGTGGCACCCTCGACGACGCCTTCGTGCGCCTCGTCGGATCCCGAGACCAGAACCCGGACGGCTTGTCCTGGATGCGCTCGTGAAGTCGGTCGGTCGCACCGTCCTGCAGATGCGAATCACGCTCTACCGCAGGCAGTTCAAGGGCGGACAAGCAGTGGTCAAGACCGTGTTCGGGTTGCTGGGGCTGGCCCTCGCGGTTCTCGCATGCGTGATGGCGGCCCGAACCGGCGCGTCGCAGGTATTGGTGGGCGGCACCGCAAGCCTCGGACTGACCCTGACGGGCCTGAGTTGGGTGCTCTTCCCGGTGCTGTCGGGTATCTCCGACGACAACATCCAGCCCCGCCACTTCCAATTGCTGTCCGTCGATCCTGCGCGACTGGCCCGTGCGCTGCTGACCACGTCGGTGATCGGCATGGTGGTTCCGCTGACGATCGTCGCGACGGCGTCCATTCCGATCTACGCTCTGTCGCGGTCGGCTGCCGCAGTACCTCTGGCGCTCGTGGCCTGGCCCGCGACGGTGGTGTTCTTCGTGACGTTGTCACGGGTGGTGACGCTGGCCATGTCGCAACTACTCAAGAGTCGCCGCAGCCGCGAATTCGCGTTGCTGGCGTTCGGCGCTGTCTTCGGAGGCCTGTACTTCCTGCAGTTCCCCATCACGCAGAATCTCGATCGTGTGCTGTCGGGTGAGGTGACGTGGCCGCTCACACTGGCCCATTCGATTCCCTTCGGCTGGGGCATCACCGGCGTCGATGCTGTGCTGGAGGGCAAGTGGCTGTTGGCGATCGGCGCGGTGGTGGGATTGCTGCTGCTGGACGTCGCACTGGTGTGGGCCTGGCAGCGACTGGTTCTACGCCACTTCGAGGGACGTGTCTCGACGTCGTCGGGATCAACCCGTAAGCAGACGGCAGAGAAGGGGCGCGACGGTGCAACAGGGTGGCGGGCAACGCGCGTCGGGGCGGTAGTGACGCGAGAGCTGTCTCTGTGGCGCGGTGACATGCGTCGTCGGAGTCAGCTGCTGTCGGTGCTGATTTTCGCAGTGCTGGCCGGCATCGGCCCGCTGGTGACCGACTCGATTCCGTTCAGCGCAGCCTGGGGCGCCTGGATCGCGATCTTCATGGCGATGGGTGCGGGATCGAATTCGTACGGTCTCGACGGCGGTTCGATGTGGCACCTGGTGATGATTCCGCAGGCTCTCCCCGACGACATCCGTGGTCGGCAGATCGCCTGGTTGCTGGTCGCGACCCCCTTCGCGATCGTGCCGGTCGTGGTGGTTCGAGTGTTTGGAGATCTCGGGCTCGACCGATGGGAGATCCCTGTCGCCGTGACGATCTCGATGCTCGGAGTCAGCGCCGGTCTGACCGCCGTGAACTCCGTACGCGGTGCCTACCCGGTGCCCGAAGCTACGAAGTCGTTCTCGATGAACACACGGGGGTCGTTCACCGGAAATGCATTCGTCTTCCTCATCCTCGGGATAGTGGTCCTGGCCGTGTCGGTCGTGCCCGCACTGCTTCTCGCACTGCTCCTTCCGGGAGCGTGGGCGTATCTGTCCATCCTGGTGGCCGCAGCGATCGGCTGGCTGGGGATGTGGTGGGGCGCGCGGATGGCAGTCGGCACGCTGGTTCGTGACTCCGACAGAATCCTGAACTCGGTGATCTCACGGTAGTGCGCGGATCGCCCGACACGGGTTGCCTGCAGCGAACGTATGCGGCGGTACGTCGCGGGTGACGACACTTCCGGCTCCGATCACCGAGTTCTCTCCGATCGTGACTCCGGGACAGACGATAACGCCTCCGCCGAGCCAGACATTGTCTCCGATAGTGATGGGAAGGGCGCTCTCCCAACGAGATCGACGAGCATCGTGGTCCTCCATGGGATGCAGCGCAGTCAGTAGTTGCGCACGTGGACCGGTCGAGACGTCGTTCCCGATGGTGATGGGCGCGCAGTCCAACAGAATGGCGTCGTAGTTCAGAAAGCTGTTGGACCCGATGGAAATGTATGTGCCGTAGTCGCATTGGAAGCGCGGCATGATCCACGAGTCTGATCCGATGGAACCGAGTAGCTCGCCGAGCAGTTCACGTCTTGCTTCGTCCTGGTCTGCCTCGGTCGCGTTGAATCTGTCGAGCAACTTTCCACACGACACCCGAGAGGCCACCAGGTCAGGATCGCCGTCTCGGTAGAGTTCGCCGCGCAGCATCCGATCTCGGTTCTCGCCCATGGGGGACACGCTACAAGCAGGTCGGCTTCTCGAACAGCGCCACGCTGAACCACGAACTGCCACCGTCGAAGTCGCGACGGCCGACGTACTGGAAACCCTGCCGAAGGTAGTAGTTGCGAAGAGCGGTGTTGGTTTCGGCGCAGTCCAGCCGTAGCAGCCCTCGCCCTTCCTGTCGGGTCCGCTGCGTCGCCCACTCGAGCAACGAGGTGCCCAGTCCCGTTCCGGCTTCGCTTCTGTCGATCACCAATCCGTGCACATAGCCTGCGTCGTCGTCTGGCTCCGGCCAGACGGCAGGATCGGCCCAAATCAGTCGCAGGGCTCCGACGATCGGGCCACCGGCGTGACGTCGAGCGATGTAGAACTCCCCTGCGTCTATCTGGGCCGCAACAGTCGACAGAGGTACCTCGCGCGGTGCCCACTGATCGATGCTGCGGGCGGCCAACCAGTCCTCGGCGGCGTGCCGGAGGTCGAGTATCGTTGCTGTGTCGGCGGCAGACGCGAGTTCTACGGTGAGCACCCTGCCATCGTACGGAGGTGACGAGTCCTGTGGTGAACGTGCTTGTGGTCGAGAGTGATTCGGACCGAAAAGCCTTCCCGTCGATCGATGGAGTTCAGCTCCGGAGCTGCGCGATCACCGAACTCGTCGACGCTGTGTCGTGGGCGGAGGTTCTGCTGTTTCGCACGTTCGAGACGGTCGACCTGCGCAACGTGTGGCCGCACGCCGACAAGCTCCGATGGATTCATGTGTCGAGCGCTGGGGTCGATCGGGTTCTGGATCCGGTTCTGCGGGAAACTCCCTGGGTGCTGACCAACTCCGGCGGCATTCTCGACCGTGCAATTGCCGAATACGTCGCTGCGGGCGTTCTGGCGTCGATGAAGAAGCTGCCCGAAGCGCTTCGGCGACAACGTGAACGGGTCTGGGAGCATCGCCTCACCAGTGGAATCCACAATCGGAGAGTGCTGGTCGTCGGTCCGGGTTCGATCGGCCGCGCCATCGGTCGCGTTCTCGGGGCACTCGGTATGCGTGTCGACGCGGCCGGCACATCCGAGCGGCCGGGAGACGCGGAGTTCGGGAGAATTCGTTCGGTGGACGAGTTACCCGCCTACGCAGGTGAATACGACGTGGTGGTGCTGTCCGCGCCGCTGACCGAGAAGACCCGGGGGCTCGTGAATGCAGAGGTCCTCGGGGCGATGCGTCACGACGCGGGGCTGGTCAACATCGCCCGTGGGCCCGTTGTCGACGAACAGGCCTTGTGTGAGGCGTTGGATTCCGGGGCGATCGGATGGGCCGTGTTGGATGTCTTCGAGGTCGAGCCACTTCCGGCGTCGAGTCCGCTGTGGGAGATGGACAACGTGATTCTGACGGCGCATCTGGCCGGTGACGCCGACGACTTCGCCGATCGGCTGTGGACGCTGTTCGAGGACAATCTCGATAGGTATCGGCGGAACGAGTCCCTGGTCAATGTGGTGGACAAGCAGGCGGGCTACGTCCGCCGGTAGAGGCCGACGCCAATCTATGTGTAACACGCCGTCGCGTGTATTAGTGTCGGTGGAATGCGTGAGATAAACCATTCGGCGGTCGCGTCGACACCCCGCGATGTGGCGTTCGCCTACCTCGACGACTATCGAAACGTCCCGCGGTGGATGTTCGGGATCACGCGGTTCGAGCCGAGGAGTGAGACCACCTCCGGTCTCGGGGCGACGTACGACGCAACCATGCAGATTGGCCCCAAGTCGTTGAATTCGATCGTGCGCGTCACCGAATGGGTCGAGAACGAGCGACTCACGCTCGAATCGGTCGAAGGCCTGTCCAACTCCTCGACCTGGTCGTTCACGGACCTGGATGAGGGCCGGACCCGTCTCGACGTCATCTTCCGTTACAGCCTGCCCGGGGGCATCGCCGGAAAGGTTCTCGGGGCCGTCGTGGAGCCCGTCGTCGGGCAGGCAATTCGGCACACCGAGTCCACTCTCCGATCGCAGCTGGAAGCGGCCGAACATCGGTAGTCCCGAATAATCGGTACTCTGGCTAACGTGACGGACGAGCCGGAACGACCCCGCGGTTTGACCTTCGGCCGAGTCGCCGAGGAGTACGACCGCGCTCGTCCTGGATACCCGGCGGCGCTGTACACGGATGTTCTTGCCGGCGGTGCGACCCGCGTGTTGGAAGCGGGAGCCGGCACCGGCAAAGCCACCGTTGCGTTGGCTGAACGCGGCGCTTCTGTGGTTGCGGTCGAGCCGGATTCAGCTATGGCCGAGGTGATCCGACACCGAACCGAGAACATGGACGTCGATGTTCAGGTCACCCGGTTCGAGGACTACGTCGGCGCGCGCTCATCGTTCGATGTCGTCGTGGCCGCTCAGGCGTGGCACTGGGTCGATCCCGATCGAGGAGCCGCGGTGGCGGCTCGTGCATTGGTCCCCGGGGGATCACTTCGGCTGTGGTGGAACATGCCCGGTCAGCTTGACGGGCCGGTGTGGGAGTCGGTGCGGGCTGCGTACATCGCCACCGAGCCGGAAGCCGCACCGCTGTTGGCGCACTCTCTCGGCGTGCAATCCGAGACCGCGGTACCCCGCGCGGCCGGCTTCGGCCCATGGTCCACGTCGACCTACGAGTGGGTTCAGCGTTACACCGCGGACGAATTCTGCGCCATGGCCGCGACGTACTCGAGTCACCAGATTCTCACCGACACACGTCGGCAGGAAGTGCTCCGAGCGGTCCATGCGGCTATCGACAGCCACGGCCACCTGGACTATCACTACGTCACGCAGATGATGACGGCGAATCCAGGCTAGGACATCGTTGTGGTGCAGACGACGAATTGCCGTGCTTCGTAGGCGAATCCGCCTTCGGGGCAGTCGTTGGGGTCGGCGGTTCCGGTCTTGATCTCGGTGACCTTCTCCACGCTCGTCGCGCTGGGGTCTGCGCAATCGACTCGGGCGGGCTCGTCCATTCCGGTACTCGGCACGCTCATGCAGCCGTCGATCACCCAGTCGACGTCGAGGCACAATGCACCCTGCTCGACACCGTTCAGAGTCTCGTAATACGTCTGGTTGACGTCGGTGGGGCACTGCTCGTTCTCTTCGGCTTTGGCGATGACCTTGTAGTTGGACTCCATGCTGCCGCACTCGGCGTTGTCGATCTCGGCGGCAGTCATCGTGCCACCGAGCTTGACGCACTGGCCGATCTCGACGTCGATGTCGGTGGAGCCACCGGCGTCGATGCCTTCCTGGCCGGACACGTTGTCGGTGGTGGTGGGGGCTGCGGAACTGCTGGAGGCGGTGGTGTCTGCGGCAACGGCAGTGCCGGCGTCGGACGACGAACAGCCCGCGGCGAGCATCAGCGTGAGGGCTGCACCCGCGGCGAGAAGGCCTCGAGATAGTGCGTGCATCGTGGCATGACCTTTTGGACTCGTCCAGACGAAGGAGTAATCCTTCGTCGGCAGCCCCGCGGGCCACCGATGAAAGATTCTCGACTATCCGGGTGGTTTTGCAAAGTCACGAACGGAACACGATGCGCGCCACCCACTTGGTGTTGTGCACACCGGGAAGCGCGGGAACGATGACACGTGCCGGGTAGCCGTGATCGAGCGAGAGATCGACGCCGTTGACTTTCAATGCCAACAGCGAATCGGGATGGAGCGCTTGATTGCCCTGCAGCACAGCACGACCGAATGGGCCACCCTGTTCTATCGAGATGATTTCCGCGGACCTGGGTGCGGGTACCCCTGCCAATGCTGCGAGTTCGGCCAACGGAACTCCCGTCCAACTCTGCGTGGTCGACCATCCTTCGACACAGGCGATGGGAAGTTCGGCGGTGTGCTGAGTCATGGACAGCAGCCTGCCGCGGGAGAGAACCACGGGTTCCGAGTTCTCCGAAGCGCTCTCGACGGACAGAGTCCAGTCTGCGCCCGTCTGTTCTTCGGTGACACCGGCCGCCTCGGCGGTGCGGTTGATTTGAAAGTCGTTGGGCCCGTCGCCGTACGAACGCCCCCGCGGAAGCAGAATTGCTGCCTTGCGTAGGACGCCTCCGACGGTTTGCCCCACCGTCAACACGGCTACGAATCCCATTCCGGCGGCGACCAATCCGATCGCACCTCGTCGGCTCATGGTTTCGTGTGGCCGGCTCGGCGCTTCGTTGCGGGCGCGCAGGACGTCCATCAACGATTCCGATCGAAGGGTCCGCCACATCAGCGGCACTTTGAGACCGAGGTGCACCAGGAATCCGGAGATGAAAACCCAGGCACCGAAGTAGTGAGCGGCGTAGAAATCGAAGCCGAACACGTAGTCGTACTGGATGTTCAGCACGCCGGTGACGATCTCGAACAGCAGGCCACCGACGAGTGCCAGCAGCGACAGTCGTTCGAGTGCATGTGCGGGCGACCGGACCGGTGGCAGTTCGACGAGCTTGGGCATCACCGACCAGAGCTTGGCGATGACGAGCGGGACGATGATCAGGCCCAACCCGACGTGCAGGCCCTGCGTCAGCTGGTACAGCCAGGCCGGGTTCGTCGGCCAGTCGAAGAACGGTAAACGCAACCACCCGACGGCACCTGGTCTGGCTTGGCCGAATTGCGGCCCGTAGGCACTGTAGGACAGCAGGCCCGTCAGAATCACGATCGGCAGCGCAACGAGCAGCACCGCGCCGAACACCGACGTCAACCACGTGCTGCGCAGCGGACTGCGAAAGCGCGCGAGCGGGTTGGGTGCGTCGGCCATGTATGGCATTCGCTGCCCGACCCGTCCCGGATGTGTGGCGGCGAGTTCCCCTTCCTGTTCCATGGCTCGGTAGAAGGCCTCGGCATCCTCGGCCGTCGACACCTTGGGGCGGCTCGACGCCCATCGGCGGAACAGCATTTCGTATCGGTCGCCCAACGCCGAGGGCAGTGCCGGATAGCGTGCCGCGATCTCGGCCGCTCGCTTGTTCAGCAAAGCCGCTCGGACAGTGTCCACTGTCGCAGAATCGAATTCGGCGGGCAGTGGCCCACCTGCCACGAGAGCGCGCACCAACTCTTCTTGACGGCGAGCCAGGTCGTCGTTCACCTCGTGTACCCGGACGTCCGTACCCCGGTGATGCGATCGAGTCCCGCGGCATCCGCGATCGAATCCAGTTCTGCGAGAAGCTCGGCCTCGGGTGGATAGTGACCGTCGCGTTCGAGCATCAGGGGCGTGCGATGCCCAGCCGTCGCAAAGGTTCGTAGTAGTTCGAGGACTTCGTCGGGCACCGGCTCAGTGTGGGTGTCGTGATAGATGCCGCCGCGGACCGTGCCACCGGCGATGTGGCAGTAAGCAATTCGATCCAGCGGCAGGCGTTCGAGTTCGGTCCACGGGTCGCGGCCCCGATTGAGTGCGTTCGCGTACACGTTGGCGATGTCGAGCACCAGGCTCACGCCGGTCCGCTCGACGAGTTCTGCCAGGAACTCACTCTCGGTCAACTGGTCTTCCGGCCAATCGAACAGGGCTGCAATGTTTTCCACCGCCAGCGGAACCGGCACACCATCCTGCGTTCGTGCGATGTTTCGCGCGAGCGCCGTCAGGGCTTCGTGGGTGCGCGGCACCGGAAGCAGATGACCGGCCTCGATGCCGTCGGCGCGGACGAAGGCGATGTGCTCGCTCACCAGTGGGGATCCGAGCATCGAGGCGACTCGTGCCAGTCGGTCGATACGGTGCTGCTCCACCGGCTCCGCACCGCCCAACGACAACGAGATTCCGTGCGCGACGACGGGAACTCCCAATGCGACGAGGCGATCGGGTGCCTGCTCACCGATCGATTCGGCGATGACCTCGCAGAACGCCAGCCCCGGCAGTTCCGAGACGATGCCGGATATCTCCGAGCGCCAACCGATTCCGAGCCCCACGGGCACTGCGTCGACGTTCAACCTCCACAACCTCCGCCGCCGCATCCCCCACCGCCGCCACCGCAACTGCTGCTGCCGCCGTCGCCTCCGCTGCCACCGCTGTCGCCGCCGAAGCCGAACGACGCGGCCCCACCGGCCTGGGCGGTGCCGTAGCTGAGTGCACCGGCCATCGCCGGATCGAGCATCAGCAGGGCCCCTGCTCCGAAAATGGCTGCAGACATTCCGGCACGAGTCGGCCCGTAGGCGGTGAAGGACGGTCGCGCGCGGGGTGAAAGGTAGTCGTTCTCGGCGCGGAGCCGGCGTAGTTCGGTGTCGCCCGCAGCTGTCCGACGGCGTCGACGAAGCAGAACCGGCACCGCCGCGAACAGGACGAGCACGATCGCGACGAGAAACCAGACGGGCTTGCCGTTCGCGGTGCCGGCGACGATGCGGGCAATTCCGACTGCGATGACGAAGACCACCGGGAATACCCGTGTGACAGCGGAGCCGCGTGCGCCGTGCAGCAGACCCTCGTCGACGAGAGTGCTCCGCAGTTGCGCGCATGTGCCCGACATGTTCGCCACCAGTCGGGAGCGAACCAGGGGTGCTTTACCGCTACCGAGGCGTTCGAGAACGGTGCGGGTGAACCAGTCCAGCTGTGACCGCTCGATGGCGCTCAGCTCGCGGCGCTTTCTTCCTTGCGAGTCGATGATCTCGGCACCGCGAAGTATGGCCAACGACGCCATCACTGCCTGGGAGTCGCTGGTGAGCACACCTACTTCGGGTGGTGTGAGCACGCGGCCTGCCGACGTCACCGGGGTCGATCGGTGAGCGGCTATCCAGTTCCCCGCCATCGTCAGGAGTATCGCGAGAACTGCCGCGAGCAGGTACCAGCGGAGAAAGTCTGTGCTGGGGATGCCCCAGGTGTCCGAACCGCTCATGGCCACACCCACTTTCCGTCGGATCCAGCATCTGATGCTCAGTATCGGGCCCGCGGGCGAGAAAGCAACCCCGACAACGTCCCCGCGGGGACGGGTGCGTCGGTTTCCCGCCGTTCTTGTCGGTGCCTCGTCGTACTGTCGTCGAACATACATTCGACGAGTGGGGCATTCATGGTCGAGACTGCAGACATCGAGACGGAGATATGCGCGCTGGCGGGCCAGATCGCGGCTGCATCTGCGCAGTATCTGATCCTGGTCGGTGAGTTCGATGCTCGACGCGGGTGGGCCGCGTGGGAGACGAGGTCCTGTGCGCACTGGTTGTCCTGGCGCGCGGGAGTCGATCTGCACACTGCCCGTGAGCAGGTACGGGTGGCCAAGGCGATGCGAGAGCTGCCCCTGATCACCTCTGCGTACCTGAGCGGCACGGTGTCGTACTCGAAGGTGCGCGCGATGACCCGTGTTGCCACCGCCGACAACGAAGCGTCACTGCTGCAGAAGGCGCTCGATGCACCCGCCGCGCACATCGAACGTCTCTGCCGTGGTCTGAAGAAGGCGATGCGGCCGACCAGAGGCAACGGCGTCGACCTCGATCCGTGTGTGGGACGGTGGCGCTGGGACGACGAGGACGGCTCGCTCGTGGTGACGGCGCGCTTTCGGCCCGAGGATGGCAAGCGATTTCTGGCTGCGGTGACCAGGGCCGAGTACGAGCGCACCCGCACCGAGGTGGAAGCCGAGGGTGACCGGTCGGCCCCGGCGCCGCCGAACCCCGTTCCTGCGCTCGTCGCGATGGCGGAGATGGTGTGCGCCGCCATCGATTCACCGGTCGTCTCACCTGCCGCGGAGGTGTTGATACACCTCGGAGACAGCACCGAAGCCGGGTGCGATCATGCTCATTTCGATGACGGGCCCGGGCTCGACGACGAAACTCTCGCTCAGGTGTTGTGTTCGTCGGTCATGCGAGTCGTTGGTCACGGCCGGTTGGGAAAAACGGTGCGGTGGAGTACCACTGCCAAAGCTCCGAGCCGAACCCAGCTGCGTCAGTTGATCATTCGCGATCGATGCTGCTCGGTGCCCGGGTGCGGACGCACCCGGTTTCTGCATGCTCACCACGTCACCTACCGCTTGCGGGGAGGTGCGACCTCGCTCGACAACTTGGTCCTGCTGTGCGGCGAACACCATCGAGCACTGCACGACGGCTACTTCCTCATCGAATCCCTCGGCCACCAACGATTCACGTTCCGGCACCCATCGGGAGCAGAGATGGTTCACGCGCCGGCGCTGTCCGGAGACGCCGAGGTCCTCCGGCGGCAATATCAGCACATCGAACCCGACGCCATTGTCCCGAACTGGGGCGGGGAAGGCCTCGACCTGAGCTACGCGACCGACGTTCTGATCACCAACTGGCAGCAGGCTGCATGAAAAGGGGCCGTTCAGGGCAAGTTAGTGTGACGAAGAGACTCGGACAAGAAGCGGTGGGATATGAGCGTCGACAGATCGATGGCGGACGAACAGTCCTGGCCGGTGGAACAATGGCCGAGCTGTGAGGATGCGACCAGGCCGGAAAACGACCCGTTCTACGCCGCGCCCGAGGGCTACGAAGCGGCTCTACCGGGGACGATTCTCAAGGTGAGGCCGGTCGAGGTCGCGATGTTCGGCCACGTGCGACAGCGAGTCGACGCATGGCAGCTGCTGTACCGCACCGCCGATCTGGGCGGTGTACCGCAGGCCAGTGTGACGACGGTGCTGCGGCCGCAGAATGCCGAACCGGTGTTGCTCTCGTACCAGTGCGCCATCGACGGCGTCGCGTCCTCGTGTTTTCCGTCCTACGCGCTTCGACGCGGCTCGAAGGCCCTCGGCGCAGTTCCTCAGTTCGAGTTTCTGCTAGTTCTGCATGCCCTGCGCCGCGGATGGACCATCTCGATCCCCGACCACGAGGGACCGGACGGACATTGGGGGTCGCCACAGGAACCAGGATTCTGCACACTCGACGCGATCCGCGCGGCGCTGTCGTTCGAGTCGTTGGAGCTGCACGAGAGCACACCCGTCGCATTGTGGGGATATTCGGGCGGCGGGCTGGCGACGTCGTGGGCCGCGGAGATGGCCCCCGAATACGCGCCGGAGCTCGAGCTCGTCGGTGCCGCCCTCGGCTCCCCCGTCGGCGATCCGGGTTCTGCGTTCACCAGGCTCAACGCGACGCTGCACGCGGCTCTGCCGACGCTTGTTGTCGCGGGACTGCGACGCACCTACCCCGATCTCGATCGCGTGGTGCGTCAGTACGTCAGCGAGGACGGAATGCGCATTCTCGATTCCGTCGAATCGATGACGACGGTTCGTGCCGTCAGGCGGCTGGCTCGGCACGATCTCGACAACTACATCGACATTCCGCTTGCCGACCTGCTCGCCCTACCCGAGATCGTGCAGGTGTTCCAGGACATCCAGCCCGGTCGCACTGCGCCGTCGGTGCCGCTGCTGGTCGTGCAGGCCGTGCACGACCAGATCATTGCCGTCGACGACGTCGACGGCCAGGTCGATCGGTATCTCGAAGCCGGCGCACACGTCACCTACCTGCGAGATCGGCTGAGCGAGCACCTGTCGCTGCATCCGCTCAGTGCGCCCCTGACCCTCGACTGGCTGGCCGATCGCTTTGCCGGCCTTCCTGTTGCCGAACCGGCGACCAGAACGGTGTGGTCGACGGCGTTCTCGTTCGCGGCTGTACGGGGCTTGATGTCTCTGACCTGGACAACCGTCCGAGCATTGACCGTCGGCGTCAGGGCGTAGCTACTCTCGGTGCGATGCAGCGAACCTGGGTACGGATTCTCACCGGAACGATCGCGACGCTGGGCATCGTCACCGGACTCGTCGCGATGGGGGCGTACTACACCGACACCCGCATCAACGTTCTGATCGCGCTGGCATCGTTCGTTCCCCTGATGCTCGTCGCTGTCGTGGTCGGTGCCGTCGTCGCGCTGATCGGTAGGCAATGGATTCTGGCGGCGGTGTCCGCGGTCGTGTTGGCAGCAGCCGCAGTGGCGTACGCACCTCTGTACGTGGCCGACGCGGCATCCCAGGACGAGGCGAGCGGCGATGCCGTCCGGCTGCGGGTGATGCAGGCCAACCTGATGGTGGGCAGCGCCGATCCGTCGGTCGTCGTCGGATCGGCACGCGACAACGCCGTCGACGTCGTGACGATCCAAGAGCTGACCGATGCGTCGGTGCTCGGGCTACGGGATGCCGGCATGGAGCAACTCTTTCCGTACAGCTACCTGCGAGCGTTGCCGACGGGTGGCGGAGGTGCCGGAATCTACAGTCGCACACCGCTGTCCGACAACCGCGAACTCGCCGGCTACGGGCCCGTGAACCTGGCCACCTCCGTCGACGTTCCCGGATCGGAGCCAGTGACGCTGCTGGCCGTCCATCCCGGCCCGGCATACGTCACCCCGGCCGATATCTGGACCGCCGAATTGGACACGCTCCGTAGCGATCTCGAGGCGGTGTCGGCAAGCGGTCCCGTCATCGTCAGTGGTGATTTCAACACCACGTATTCGCACAAGAAGTTCAGGAACCTACTCGATGCCGGATATACCGACGCCGCAGCACAATTGGGGATGGGGCTGATCCCGACCTATCCCACGGACAAGGGCACTCCCGCCGTCGTCGGCATCGACCACATTCTCACCAATTCCGGGCACGCCCGATCACTGGAAAGAATCGACCTCCCGGGATCGGACCACCACGGTCTGATCGGGGAGATCGAGTTCTCCGGAGTCAGCTGACGCGCGCCGACTGCTTGCGAGACTTGCCGCACTGCAACAGAATTCGCACCTTGGCTGGAGTTCCGTCGAGTGAGGTCACGATGTCGTCACGGGTCCGTGCTGCGGCGTCGGAGACCTGCTCGAGGGACGTGACGGCTGGATCGAGCGTCGCGACGATCTCGACCACGCGCTGTCCCCTGTCCGAGACAGAGCGACCGGAGGCCGAGACGATTCCGTCGTGACCTGCCAGCGACTTGGCTGCACTACGGGCCGCGGTGCCCAGGTCGACGCTGAGCCTGCCGTCGACCTGGGCACCGTCCACGTTCGTGACCTCGGCCGACGTGGATCCGAAGGCCACGGTCCCGACCGATCGGCGCGGCAGGTGCGCGAGCAACCACCACAGACCCAGCAGGATCAGCACGACAGCGGCTACGCCGAGAGCCCAGGGCCACCAACCGGCGTCGACGGCGGTGTCGACGAACGCGGCGTCCAGCCGCTCGCGGCCGGGAAGCTCGCCACGTTCCCACGCGATAGCTCCGCCGCCGAGAGCGATCAGAGCCAGCCCGACGACGGCTGTGCCGGTGCGGTCGAGCGATGCGGTTGCACGTTTCACAGCTGCTGTCCTTTCATGAGGCCTGTCCTGTCGTTCGCACTCGGGTGCGCACCTTGGGTGCCGACGCGAGTGGGCGGAGGGCGTCGTCCACGGACGTCACGACCGCGGACTTCAGAGCCGAGGTGTCGGTACCGGCCACGGTGGAGACGGCGACGGTCACCTTCTTGTTGCCTGCCTTGGCGGACGCGGTGTCGACGCCCACACTGTCCAGGGCGGCAGATCGCGCGACGGCAGCGACGTCGCCCTTACGAAGCCAGACGCCCTGCTCGGTGAGAGCACGGTGGGTGCGACGACGTGGGCGAATTGCCACGAACACGAGAACGAATCCGATGACGACGGCGGCGATACCTGCGGGCAGCATCCACTGCTGAGCGGTGAGCCCGTCGAGGTTTGACGCGGCCGGGCCGACCCACTCGGAGCCGTCGAGAGCGCCCAGCTTCAGCAGCGCCTCGCGGCCGAGTACGACTCCGGCGGCGATGAGAACGAGAGCGAACAGGACGGCCGGAACAGCTGCGGTGGGGTTGGCCACCGGCTTCTTGCTTGCTTGCTCTGTCACTGCACTCTCCCTTCTTCGCTGGTGGGCTCGGCCGGTATGCATTCGACCGTCACGTCGACTCGGTCGACGGTGTAGACACCGAGTTCGGACAGGTCTCTGGCCACGGCGGCGCGAACGTTCGCAGCCACTTTCGCCAACGGTGAGGGCCAGGTGACTCCGACGGAGACCTTTGCTCGCACGCGCTCGCCGGTGATCGTCACATCGGCCTTCGGCAGATCACGCCCACCGAGGAGGTGCAGTCCGGGCTGGCGGTCGGTGACGGAGTCGGTACCGCGGGCCGCCAGAACGGCCAGGCGTTCGACTGCCTTGTGCTTGATCTCCAGGGAACCGCGATCGCCGGGGTCCGCGAGTGACCCCGGGGTTGCTGCCGGTGTCCCGGGGGTCGTGGGGGCTGCTGCTGTGTCAGTCACGACCGCGACCACGCATGATCGAGTTCAGATCCAGTTCACCGTCGATGTAGCGGCCGACGAAGAAACCGAGTCCGCCGAGGACGATGGCGATGAGGAAGCCGGTGAAGCCGCCGGCTGCTGCGGCGATGGCCAGCAAAAGTCCCACGAACAAACCGATGGTTGCAGTGGTCATGGTCTTGATCTCCAGTCAGAGTGTTCGGATGTCGAGGGTTCAGATGTCGAAGTAGTTGCGTCGAGTGACGCGTTTGCGGAGCCGGGCGATGCGTTTCGGCAGTGTGCGCAGTGGCGTCGGTACCGAGGACGAGCGGAACGCTGTCGGTGCGCTGGCAGTGTTGATCGGAGTCGACGGAAGTACGGCGAACCGGCGGTCGACTTCCGCGAGCTCTGCCATGTACCGGGCGGGATCACCACCGATGTCGGGGTGGTGTTCTCGGGCCACAGCGCGCCGGGCCGCCTTGTACGCGGCGGCCCGGTCGCGCGCTGAATGCTCGTTCACCTGGTCAGACTCGCACAATTCAGACCCGGACGACATCCTCGACTGTGACGTGCACGGGCCCGTCGACCATTGCCGCGACGGTGCTACGCACTGCCTCGGCGGTCTCCCGTACGGCGTAGCCGAACTGGAGAGTGACGTGTACCTCGGTGCCGTCGTCTGCGATCCGGATGCCGGCGACGCGGCGTCCGGGTAGATAGGTCGCAGCCTCGCCGAACATGCCGCCGTGCAGCCCGACGACACCGTCGATCGCCTGTACGGCGTCGGCGATGTCTTCGGACTTGTCACGGTCCGTCGGGTTCGGGTCGGTCACTGCACTCGGGTGGAGGCGGTCTCGGTGGTCTCCTCTTCGTCCGAGCCGTCGTCCAGGTAGATGTCGTGAACGACGATGTTGACCTCGGTGACCTCGAGGCCCGTCATGCGCTCGACGGCGTTGATGACGTTGCGACGAATGCCTGCTGCGAGGTCTGCGATCGAGACGCCGTAATCGGCGACGATGTCGATGTCGACCGCTGCCTGACGCTCGCCGACCTCGACCGAGACGCCCTGCGACTGGTTGACGCGGGCACCCGGGATACGCTCGCGCAGGGCACCGATCGCGCGGCTCGCTCCGCCGCCGACGGCATGTACGCCCTGGACCTCACGGGTGGCGATGCCGGCGATCTTCGAGACGACGGTATCGGCAATGGTGGTGCGGCCCTGCGAGCTGACGAGCACGGAATCCGACTTCGTGGTGATGTCGGTCTTGCCTTCGCCTGCTGCGGATACGGTTGCCTTGGTGTCCGTCGTGGAGCTCATGACTGCCTCTCTTCGCTGAGTAGTGGTGCACAGTGTGTGTCAGGAGTTGGTCGTAGCTCGATCACCGAAACGCACGTACAAATAAAGTGACCTACGTCATAGATTACGTCTGGGGGCCCGATGGAGTGGAGAGATGCGTCGGACCGCGTACTCGTCGGCGCAGCCGCGCTCGGCGAGACGGATGCGTTCGAGGAGATCGTGGGCCGATACGGACCGGAGATGTTTCGGTACGCCCGAAACATGCTGTCCGATCAGGGTGCAGCAGAGGAGGTAGTGCAGGACGCGTTCGTCGCAGCGTGGAAGGGGCTCGACAACTTCCGGGGCGAATCGGCTCTGCGCACCTGGCTGTTCTCGTTGGTCTCGCACAAAGTGATAGATCATCGCCGGCGTCGCAGCGTTCCTCCTGCGGAAGACTGGGTATTCGAGCGCAAGAGCACGGGCGCGGGCAGTGATCCCGAGGCGGACGTCGAAGCAGACAGCTTCATGGCCGAATTGGGTGTGGCACTGGCGGAGTTGCCCTATCGGCAGCGGGCCTGCTGGTTGCTTCGGGAGGTCGAGGGCCTGACCCATCCGGAGATCGGCGCGATCATGACGTTGTCCGCAGGAGCAGTACGAGGTCAATTGACCAGAGCACGAGCAACATTGAGCGAAAGGTTGGCGACATGGCGAACCCGGTAGAACCGAATGCGGTTCTCGCGCGTGCTGCCACCGAGCTTCGGGAGGCACCGCAGGAACCGAACTGGGTGGACATCAGCTCGTCCATCCTCGCGAAAGTGCGCAATACGACGCGCCGCACCTGGCCGATCGACAGCGTCTTCCCGGCGGGTTCAGCGGCTGATCCACGGGACTCACTGCGGATCAGCGATCACATCGTCAAGACGACGTTGCGCCGTGCTCTCGCGGGCGTACACGGTGCACAGCCCACCGAGATCGACCTCGATCTCGACGATCACGCCTGCACAGGCCTGTTCGTCGCGGTGATCGGCGTGTACGGCGACGATCTGCAGGCGGCAGGCGAAGAACTGGCATCGATCGCCATCGACGTGGTCGCGGACCTGCTCGGCGTCACCCTCGGCAGGGATGCGGTCGAAATCCGCGTCGACGACATCGAGGAGCGCTAGCGGATCGCGATTGCCCGAGGAGCGCTAGCGTAAAAACTCCGTCATGACCGCAGGTCGTGAGCGTAGGAAAGCGTAAGGAACGCGTTTTCGTTCGCTGGTGGGATCCAAGATCGAGCAATGACCGAATTGCTCTGTCTCACGGTGGCCGCGTTCGTCGCGGTCTACCTGTTCGTCGCTCTTCTCGATCCGGAGAGGTTCTGACGGCGCCATGAATCCTGCTCTGCTTGCCGGTCTTCAGATCGGCATCGTGATCGTCGTGTTGGCGGCGGCGTACGTGCCGCTCGGTGACTACATGGCCCGAGTGTTCGGTTCTACCCACGACACTCGCGTCGAGAGTCTGCTCTATCGGGTGGCCCGGGTGAACTCGTCGTCGGAACAGACCTGGGTCGGCTATTCCACCAGCCTGCTCGGGTTCTCGTTCGCCGGGGTCGTATTCCTGTTCGTACTGCAGCGAATTCAAGGTGTGCTACCGCTGAACGGTGGCCTGTCGGGGGTGAGTCCGGCGATGGCGTTCAACACTGCGGCGTCGTTCGTCACCAACACCAACTGGCAGTCGTACGTTCCCGAGACCACGCTGTCGAATCTGACGCAGCCGCTGGGGCTGGCGGTGCAGAACTTCGTCTCTGCTGCAGTCGGTCTCGCGGTGGCGATCGCCGTCGTGCGCGGCTTCGTTCGGGTGTCGACGGGCGGTGAGCTCGGCAATTTCTGGGTCGACCTCACGCGCGGGACGCTCCGTATTCTGCTGCCGCTCTCCGTGCTCGTCGCGGTGATCATGCTGACTCAGGGCACCGTGATGTCGTTCTCGACCGGCTTCACCTCCACCGGTCTCGATGGGCAGACGGTCACCAATGCGCTTGCGCCCGTTGCCTCACAGGAGGCGATCAAGGAGATCGGCACCAACGGTGGTGGCATTCTGGCGGCCAACTCGGCGCATCCGTTCGAGAACCCGACACCGCTGACCAACATCGTGCAGATCATCTCGTTGCTGCTGATTCCGGTGGCCCTCACTCGTACGTTCGGCACGATGATCGGCAACCGCAAGCAGGGCCTGACTCTGTTGGCGGTGATGGCGACGCTGTGGGCGACGCTGTTGGCGGTGACGTTGTTCGCCGAATCCGGTACCCGTGGAGTGGCAGCAACGGCCGCGGGCGCGATGATGGAAGGCAAGGAAGTTCGCTTCGGCATCCCGGCGTCTGCGCTGTTCGCGGTGTCGACGACCGGAACATCCACCGGCGCAGTCAATTCGGCCCACGACAGTATGTCTGCGCTGGGCGGCGGAGCGGTGTTGCTGAACATGCTGTTCGGCGAGATCGCGCCGGGTGGCGTCGGCACCGGTCTGTACGGATTGCTGGTTCTCGCGGTCATCGCCGTCTTCGTCGGTGGTCTGCTCGTCGGCCGAACTCCGGAATTCCTCGGCAAGAAGCTGGGTCGACGGGCCATCACGATGGCCGCGCTCTCGGTTCTCGTGATGCCGATCCTCGTGCTCGTCGGCACGTCGATCACGGTGATACTCGGATCGACGACGAGCTATCAGGGCAACCCCGGCATCCACGGATTCACCGAGGTGCTCTACGCCTATGCATCGGCATCGAACAACAACGGCAGTGCTTTCGGCGGCCTGACGGTGACGAGCGACTGGTTCCAGATCTCCCTCGGTATCGCGATGCTGCTCGGCCGCTTTCTGCCGATCGTCTTCGTATTGGCCCTGGCCGGTTCGCTCGCGACGACCAAACGCAGCGCGCCCAACGCGGGCACCCTGCCCACCGATGGACCGTTGTTCGGCACGCTGCTGATCGGTACCTCCATCCTGGTCGCGGCCCTCACCTTCTTCCCCGCACTTGCTCTCGGACCCATAGCAGAGGCCATGCAATGAACCTGTCACTGAACACCGCTCTACCCGGCGCGTTCCGCAAACTCGATCCGCGCCACCTGGCCCGCAACCCGGTCATGTTCGTCGTCTTCCTCGGCTCGATCGTCACGACGATCCTGTCGATCGCTCAGCCGTCGGTATTCGCCTGGTTCGTCACCGGCTGGCTGTGGTTCACGGTGCTGTTCGCGAACCTCGCCGAATCCGTCGCCGAAGGCCGCGGCAAGGCGCAGGCAGCCAGCCTGCGAAAGGTGAAGCAAGACACCACTGCTCGACGACGCACGGCGTCGGGTGCCGAGTTCGTGATCACCGAGGTGGCCGGTGCCGAATTGAAGGTCGGCGACGAGGTCGTCGTCTCGGCCGGTGAGGTCATTCCCGGCGACGGCGATGTCATCGAGGGCATTGCAACCGTCGACGAATCCGCCATCACCGGTGAGTCGGCTCCCGTGGTCCGTGAATCCGGCGGCGATCGGTCGGCCGTCACCGGCGGCACCATCGTGCTCTCCGACGAGATCGTCGTGAAAATCACTGCAGCGCAGGGCGAGACGTTCGTGGATCGGATGATCGCCCTCGTCGAGGGCGCGGCGCGGCAGAAGACGCCGAACGAGATCGCCCTGAACATCCTGCTCGCGTCGCTGACCATCGTGTTTCTCTTCGCTGTCGTCGCCATCGGTCCGATGTCGAATTACTCTGGACAGCAACAGGATCCAATCCAGCTGATTGCCCTGCTCGTCTGCCTGATCCCCACGACCATCGGGGCACTGCTCTCGGCCATCGGTATCGCGGGCATGGACCGGTTGGTGCAGCGCAACGTACTGGCAATGTCCGGCCGGGCAGTGGAGGCGGCAGGCGACATCGACACCCTGCTGATGGACAAGACCGGGACCATCACTTTCGGTAACCGCCGCGCCACCGGCCTGCATCCGGCGACGGGCATCGACGCCGCCGAATTGGCTCGCGCCGCTCGGCTGTCGTCGCTGGCCGACGGCACCCCCGAGGGGCGCAGCATCGTCGAACTGGTCGAGCGAGACTTCGAATCCGTCACGGCAGAAGGTGAATCCGAGCGCGGGGAGTTCGTGGCGTTCACGGCGCAAACTCGGATGAGCGGGTTGGATCTACCGGGCATGGAGATCCGCAAGGGTGCAGCGGATTCGGTCTACAGTTGGATTCGCGACGGCGGCGGGACGGCCGATCTGGACGGCACCGTGCACGACATCGCGCAGAACGGCGGCACTCCGCTGGTGGTCGCGGTACGCGAAACCGGTTCTGCTGCTCGCGCTCTCGGTGTCGTCGAACTCTCGGACGTCGTCAAACCCGGCATTGCCGAACGGTTCGCTCAGCTGCGGGCCATGGGCATCCGAACCGTGATGGTCACCGGTGACAATCCGCTGACCGCCAAAGCCATTGCTGCCGAGGCAGGTGTCGACGACTACCTGGCCGAGGCCACTCCCGAGGAAAAGCTCACGCTCATCCGGCAGGAGCAGGAAGGCGGCAGGCTCGTTGCGATGACCGGCGACGGTACCAACGATGCCCCGGCTCTCGCCCAGGCCGACGTCGGCGTCGCGATGAACACCGGCACCTCGGCCGCCAAGGAAGCCGGCAACATGGTCGACCTCGATTCCGATCCGACCAAACTCATCGAGATCGTCGAGATCGGCAAGCAGTTGCTCATCACGCGCGGAGCTCTGACGACGTTCTCGTTGGCCAACGATTTGGCGAAGTACTTCGCGATTCTGCCGGCGATGTTCTCCACCGTCTATCCCCAGCTGGGCGGGCTGAACATCATGCACCTGGCGACCCCGGAATCGGCGATCCTGTCCGCGGTGATCTTCAATGCGCTCGTCATCGTGGCGCTGATTCCGTTGGCACTCAAAGGTGTTCGATACACCCCGGCGTCCGCAGCTGCGTTGCTGCGGCGGAACCTACTGGTCTACGGCGTCGGCGGCGTCATCAGTCCGTTCGTCGGTATCTGGCTCATCGACCTGCTCGTTCGACTCATTCCAGGGATTGGCTGACCATGCGTTTCGTACAGGGATTTCTCCGTCAGGTCGTCGCCGGCTTCGCAGTGCTGCTGGCGCTCACCGTGATCCTCGGCATCGCCTATCCGGCTGTGGTCTGGGGCATCAGCCGCATCGGCACCGACTCCGCCGAGGGGTCACCGCTGCGTGACGCACAGGGCTGCGTCGTCGGCAGCTCGCTGATCGGCGTCGATCCGCAGGTGGCTCCGGGAGAGCCGGATCCGTTCTTCCACACCCGCGTCACGGGCTCGGTATCGGACGACGACGCGTTCGCGCCGGGAGATCCGGCCGCAGCGCTACCGACCAATCAGGGCCCGTCGAGCGAGGTACTCGCGTCGTTCGTCGAACAGCGCCGAGCCGCCATCGAAGCCCGGGAGAACGTCGACCCGTCCACGATTCCGGCCGACGCCGTCACCGGCTCCGGATCCGGTATCGATCCCGATATCAGTCCCGCCTACGCGGCCCTCCAGGTCGCCCGGGTGGCCCAGGTCAACGGAGCGTCGGTCGACGATGTCGAGGCTCTGGTCGACAAGTACACCCGCGGCCCGCAGTACGGTGTACTCGGTGCCGAAGCGGTGAATGTCCCGGAGTTGAACCTGGCACTGCGGGACGCATACCGGCCGGGTGAGGAGACAGGCTGTGGCGGACAGGGGTGAGCTGCGGATCTACCTCGGTGCCGCGCCCGGCGTCGGCAAGACCTTCGCCATGCTCGGCGAAGCTCGTCGGCTGCAGGATCGCGGATGTGACGTGGTCGCGGCCGTCGTGGAAACGCACGGCCGGGCGCGAACCATCGAGGCACTCGAGGGCATCGAAGTTCTGCCGATGGCCACCGTCCGTTACCGAGGAGCCTCGGCGCAGGAACTCGATCTCGACGCGGTCCTGACGCGCCGCCCCGAGGTGGTGCTCGTCGACGAGCTGGCGCACACCAACACTCCGGGCAGCGTCCACGACAAGCGGTGGCAGGACGTCGAAGTGCTGCTCGACGCGGGCATCGATGTCATCTCCACCCTCAACGTGCAGCACCTCGAATCTCTGAACGACGTGGTGCAGCAGATCACCGGTGTTCCGCAGCGAGAGACGGTTCCCGACAGTGTGGTTCGGGCCGCCGACGAAGTCGAGCTGGTCGACATCACACCCGAGGCGCTGCGGAGCAGGCTGCGGCACGGCAACGTCTACGCCGCCGACAAAGTAGACGCCGCGCTGAGCAACTACTTCCGCGGCGGCAACCTGACGGCTCTGCGTGAGCTCGCACTGCTCTGGATCGCCGACCAGGTCGACGCCGCATTGGTGAAATACCGCAAGGACAATCGCATCACCGACACCTGGGAGGCGCGCGAGCGGGTGGTGGTCGCGGTGACGGGCGGCCCCGAGTCGGAAACCCTGCTGCGGCGGGCGAGTCGGATCGCCTCGAAGTCGAGTGCCGAACTGATGGTCCTGCACATCGTGCGCGGAGACGGCCTCATGGGCGTGTCCGCACCGCAGATGGGTTCCGTGCGCAAGCTCGCCGCCGGCCTCGGTGCGAGTGTGCACAGCGTTGTCGGGGACGACGTGCCCACCACTCTGCTCGATTTCGCGCGCGGAGTGAACGCCACGCAGTTGGTGATCGGTACCTCGAGACGGTCACGCGCCGCCCGCATTCTCGACGAGGGTATCGGCGCGGCCGTCGTGCAGAACTCCGGAAAGATCGACGTGCACATGGTCACTCACGCCGAGCAGGCCCGTCGGCGGAGTCTGCAGGTCGATTCGGGGCGTCGACGGGTGATCGCCTGGCTGGCTGCGGTTCTCGTGCCTTGCTTGGCCGCTGCAGTGCTGAGCACGGTCGGTCCGGACTTCGATTCCAGCGGTGAGAGCGCCCTGTTCTTCATGGTGGTGCTGTGTGTGGCTCTGTTGGGAGGTGTTGCACCGGCGGCACTCTCGGCGCTGATCGCAGGATTTCTGCTGAACTATTTCTTCACCACACCCAGATACAGCCTGACGATCGCCGAGCCGGACAACTTCGTCGTGACAGTCGTACTGCTGCTGGTCGCTGTCGCGGTCGCGGCCCTGGTGGATGCGGCCGCTCGGCGGACGCGTCAGGCACGCCGGGCGACGCAGGAAGCCGAACTGTTGACCCTGTTCGCGGGGTCCGTCCTGCGCGGTGCCGATCTGGGTGCGCTGCTAGAGCGCGCACGGGAGACGTATCGGCAGTCCGGCGTCGCATTGTGGGACAACCAGTCCCGATCCATCGTGGGCAGCTCGGGCGAACACCCGCCGACCGATCGCAACGGGGCCGACACCGAGATCGACGCGGGCGATTTCACGTTGCTGCTCGTCGGCGAACGTACCCGCGCCCACGATCGCCGCGTACTGGCAGCCGTGGCCAACCAAGCCGCGGGCATGGTGCGCCAAGCCCGTTTGGCCGAGGAAGCCAGCCGCGCCAACGCACTGGCCGAGGCCGACGCGTTGCGTCGAGCATTGCTCTCGGCCGTCAGCCACGATCTGCGAACGCCGCTGTCGGCGGTCAAGGCAGCCTCGTCGTCGCTGCGCAGCACCGACGTTCAGTTCTCGCCCGAGGACACCGACGAACTGCTCGCCACCATCGACGAGTCGGCCGACCAGTTGACGGCATTGGTGACCAATCTGCTCGACTCCTCGCGGCTGCAAGCCGGTGTGGTGCAACCCAGTCTGCGTCCCGTCTTCGTCGACGACGTACTGGCAGGCGCGCTGGTGGGGGCCGACGAGCGGGTGCGGGTCGAGGTGGGCGACGTCGAAGTGCTTGCCGATCCGGGTCTGCTCGAACGAGTGCTCGCGAACCTGGTGGCCAACAGTGCCCGCTACGCCCCCACCGGCGAGATCACCGTGCGCGCCGCAGTGCACGGTGACATGGCCGCCATCTCCGTCGTCGACCACGGCCCCGGCATCACCGTCGGGGCCGAAGCGACCATGTTCGATGCGTTCCAACGCCTCGGCGACCGTGACAACTCGGTGGGTGTCGGACTCGGCCTGTCGGTGGTGCGAGGATTCGTGCGGGCCATGGGCGGTACCGTCACGGCGTCGGACACCGTCGGCGGAGGGCTGACGATGACGGTCGAGTTGAAGGCGGCGAGCAGGTGAAGGTACGGGCGCTCGTCGTCGACGACGAACCACAGATCGTGCGGGCGCTGCGGATCAATCTGAACGTCCGCGGATTCGAGGTCGTCAGCGCGGCTACGGGTGGGGAAGCACTGCGGGTGGCCGCGAACTTCCACCCGGACATCGTGATTCTGGATCTCGGTCTGCCCGACATCGACGGTATCGACGTCATAGCAGGTCTGCGCGGATGGACCGATGTGCCGATTCTGGTGCTCTCGGCGCGCACCGACTCGGCCGACACCGTCGAGGCACTCGATGCCGGAGCGGACGACTTCGTGACCAAGCCGTTCGGCATGGACGAGCTGCTGGCGCGACTCCGCGCGGCCCTGCGCCGCGGTCCGCAATCGGTGGCGGATCCCATCGTCGAGACTGCGGACTTCACCGTCGACCTCGCCGCCAAAACCGTTGTTCGACAGGGTGAGAACGTGCACCTGACGCGCACCGAATGGGGCGTCCTCGAACTGCTCGTCCGCAACGAGGGGAAACTGGTGTCGCAGAAGGAGATTCTGCGTACCGTGTGGGGACCCGGGCACGAACGCGAAACGCATTATCTGCGAATCTATCTCGGCCAACTACGCCAGAAGTTGGAACGAGACCCAGCGGCACCGGTGCATCTGATCACCGAAACCGGCATGGGCTATCGATTCGTGAGCTGAGCGCTACCCGCGCCCGCACCTATCCACCCAATACCTCACCTTCGCGGCGTGGGTCCGCTCCGCCGATCCAGCCACCGTCGGTGCGTTGCAGCGCGCTCAGCCCGCTCGACTGGTCGGCAACCGAGACCTGGTGGCCCTTCTCGCGCAGCGTCTTCACGACCGGATCGTTCTCTCCAGTCACGTTGGGATGTTCGCCGCCGTAGTTGGTGGACGGGGTGTTGGCCGCTCCGAAGTCGACCATCGACACCGCCTGCTGCGGGTCCATTCCCCAATCGAGCAGTCCTACGAGTGTTTTGACGACGAACTGGATGATCACCGACCCGCCGGGTGAGCCCGCGACGAGAACGAGATCTCCGCGTGTGCCGTCGTCGCCGCGGTCGAACACCAGGGTCGGGGCCATCGAACTGCGCGGGCGCTTGCCTGGCTCGACACGGTTGGCCATGGGAGTTCCGTCCTCGGCCACCGGCGTGGCGGAGAAGTCGGTGAGCTGATTGTTGAGCAGGAAGCCGTCGACCATGTGGAACGAGCCGAAAGCCGACTCGACGGTCGTCGTCATCGAGGCTGCGTTGCCCTCGCCGTCGACGATGGAGATGTGGCTGGTGCCGTGCTCGGGATCGGTGGACGAGGCGAACTGCACCGGTCCGAAGTCGCCCGGTTTCGCGGTACCCATCGACTTGCCTTCGTCGATCAGTCCTGCTCTGCTGCTGAGGTACTCGGGGGCGAGCAGGGTGTCGGGCGAGCCGCCGGGTAGGGGTACGAAATCCGGATCGGCGACGTACTTGTCGCGATCGGCGTACGCCAGTCGCTCGGCCTCGGAGATCAGGTGCACGGCCTCGGCGGTCGGCTTGCCGCCGTTGGCGTCCATGTCCGTCGGGGCGTACTGCGCCAGATCGAAGTTCGACAGAATGCCCATCGTCGACGCCACCGCGATGCCGCCGGAGGACGGCCCCGGCATTCCGCAGATGTCGTGATCGCCGTACGGCGTGCACACTGCGGTACGGGTCTTCGGCTCGTAGCCGGCGAGGTCGTCCACCGTGATCTGCCCCGGGGTACGGCCGGCGGTGGTATCTGCTGTCGCGTCGACGATCGCCTGGGCAATGTCGCCGGTGTAGAAGGCATCGGCACCGTCGGTTGCGATGGCGGACAACGTCTTCGACATCGCCGGATTGTTCAGCACCGTGCCGGCAGGCTTACCGGTTCCGTCGGGCTGCAGGAAGTAGTCCTTCGACGCCGGGTCGAGTGCGAGCTTCGGTGCCGAGTCCGCGATGGACGAGGCCATGCGCGGGCTGATCTCGATTCCGTTGTCGGCGAGCTCGATCGCGGGTCGGAACAGATCCCCCCACGGCTTGTCACCGTGATCCTCGTGCGCCTGCTCGAGCATGCGCACAACACCCGGCACGCCGATCGATCGGCCACTGGACCGCGCATCGGGTTGCGGCACAGTGCGGTTGACGTCGTCGATGTACCGCAGGTAGTCGCCGGTGGCACTCATCGGCGCGGTCTCGCGGCCGTCGTAGCTCTGCACCTCGCCCGACGCGGCGTCGTAGTACATCAGAAAAGCGCCGCCGCCGATTCCCGACGACTGGGGTTCGACGAGCCCGAGCACGGTCTGCGCCACGATGAGGGCGTCGGCCGCGGTGCCGCCGTCGCGTAATACCTCGCATGCGGCCTCCGTGGAGACCGGGTTGGCGGTGGAGACCGAGTACGACGGCGTCTCCACCGGAGTCATGCTCGACCGATATCCGGTCGCCACTTCCGGATTGGTGGAGATGTCACCCGAGCCGGTGCTCGGGGTCTTTCCTACCGGGGTGCCGCCACTGGCACCGAGTACGCAACTGTCCGCCGCGGCGGTGTCGGTACCGGCGTCGTCGCTACTGCTGCACGCGACGAGCGGCACCAGCAGGAGAGCACAGGCGAGGGCGGTGTAGCGAACAGGGCGCATTCCGGTTGCAGACACCGCTCGACGCTAACACCGTGGTCACCGTTGCTGCGCGGATTCGAGAAGCCAATGCGCGATGGGGGCGGGCCTGCCGTACAGATAGCCCTGCGCGAAACGGCAGTCGAGTTGCTCGATGATCGCGGCCTGTTCCTCGGTCTCGACCCCCTCGGCGACGGTCGTCACGGAAAGCGCGGACGCCATGGCGGTGATGGCGCGAATCAGCTGGACGTCGGAATCGGAGACGCCGATCTCGTGGACGAAGGACTTGTCGATCTTGAGCAGCGCAATCGGCATCTTGCGCAACCGGTTCAGCGAGGAGTAGCCGATACCGAAATCGTCGAGGACGATGAGTACGCCCATGGCGGCGAGCCGATCGAGCACGGTCTTCGCTGCGCCGACGTCGTCGATCAGAACACTTTCGGTGATCTCGAGCGCCAGGTCCGCACCGGCGACGCCGAAGGTATCGAGCACCCGTTGGACGATGCCCGGCAGCGAGTCGTCGCGCAACTGCATCGGCGAGACGTTGACCGACATGGTGACGTCCTGCCCGTTCGCGCGCAGTGTCACCAGATCGGAGATCGCGGTGCGCAGTACCCACTCACCGATCTCCTCGATGAGATTGGTCGATTCGGCGATCGGGATGAACTCGTTCGGCGTCCGTACTCGGCCCTGCCAGTTCCAGCGCACGAGCGCCTCGTAGACAACGGTCTTGCGGGACTTCGTCGCGACGATCGGTTGGTAGTAGACCTCGAGTTCTCCGCGCCGGATCGCGCCGCGAAGTGCGGTGGCGGTCTCGATCGCCGATGTTGCTCGCGCACGCAAGGACTCGTCGAAGAACGCGTAGCGAGACGCCCCGAGAGATTTCGCGTGATACATCGCGGTGTCGGCCTCGCGGATGGCGTCGTGCAGTCGTTCGGCGTCGGCGATGCCCACCGAGGCCGAGACGTAGGCGGTGGCAGCACTGAGCGGGAACGGCTCGCTCAGTCGCTCGATGATGCGGCGCGCCAACAGTTCCGAACCGGAACGGTCGCGGCGGGTGAGCACCACGAACTCGTCGCCGGCATACCGAACGACGGTGTCGGCGGCACCGACGGCCGCGCGGA
The DNA here is from genome assembly GCF_040686915.1 of Rhodococcus sp. NPDC077669. NCBI lineage: Bacteria > Bacillati > Actinomycetota > Actinomycetes > Mycobacteriales > Nocardiaceae > Rhodococcus > Rhodococcus sp. NPDC077669. Next base: position 256,909 of record NZ_JBFBMD010000003.1, read on the forward strand.
TGCGACGTGCCGCGGCGACGATCAACTCGTCTCCGACGCGGTGGCCGTACGAATCGTTGACCATCTTGAAGTTGTCGAGGTCGACGAACAGAGTGCAGGTGCGTCCGGGTCGCTGAGCGCGTTCGTGTCGGGCGTACTCCGCGTCGAGCGTCGTGCGGTTCGGCAGTCCGGTGAGCAGGTCGTGTGCCGCGAGGTAGCGGGCATGCTCTTCGCCGGTCTGCACTCGGGCCAGGGCGCGTTCGCCGCGGAGGAAAGCACCGACCAGGATCGAGGCGAGCAACAGCGAGCGGACGATCAGGTCGCCGGTGGAGACCGCCGAACCGAGCAGCGGCACGGTCGCGCAGACCACCAACATCAACACCACGAAGACCACCCGACGGCTGCTGTGGGCGGGTGCGGGGGTCTGCCGGTGCGACACCGTGCGCATCGACGGGTCGAGCGCTGCCATCGCCAGCGACAGGTACGCGAACAGGTAGATGCCGTCGAGCAACCCCGAGGACGGAGCGTCGTCGGTCGTCGCCGCGAAGGCGTAGGACACGTCGCCGACGAACGTCGCCACCAGGGCGAGCAGCGCCCAGAACAGCGCGGCGGAGCGGGGTTTCGAGGAGAAGAGCAGATATGTCGTCAACGTGATCAGCGCCGCGTCGATCGCCGGATAGATCCCGTTCACCACCGTCGACACGGACGAACGCGGCAGGTCGAGGGCCGCAGAGATCAGCAGCAACCACGACAGGAACAGCGTGCCGAGGAAAATCAGGCCTGCATCGACTAGTGGGGTGATGTCGTCGATCGATCGGCGGTCTCGGATCCACCGAGACAGGGCGTATCCCACCAGGGCGTACCCGGTGAGAGTGAACAGATCCGGGAGCAGCGAGAACGATCGATCCAGCGCGTTCGGGTCGCTGCGAAACGAGACTCCGAACATGAACAGCACCGAGGCTCCGAACAGAGCCCACCAGCATCGGGCGTCGGTCGGGCGGTAGCGACGAATTGCCGCACTGATCGCCACGACCGATCCCACGGCGACGACGGCCAGAACGCCGGCACGCACGTCGGCACTGCCCTGGACGAACACCGTCACCGCGATGACGGCCACCGCAGCCAGGAACGCGGTCCGCACCGATGGCACGGCGAATGGCGCAGCGGCCTTCGCATTCATCGAAGGACCCCACTTCCCCTCGCTGTGCGGCGCTCGCACCTTCTCCGCTGACGCCTTCATCGGTGAATATACGTCTTTGCCAGCAAAAACGGTGATCAGGGTCACTATTTGACCCCGAACAAACTTCGACTCCACCGACCCTCGACGCAGAGTCGTCAACCGAGGGTTGACGACGGACTGGCGTCAACCTAGAGTTGACGTATGACCGAATCGACGAAGATCACCAACCCAGTCCGACTCGACGACCTGATCGCCGCCATCGAGAAGGTGCACACCGACGCACTCGATCAACTCTCCGACGCGGTGATCGCCGCCGATGCGCTCGGCGACATCGCCGACCATCTGATCGGCCACTTCGTGGATCGAGCGCGTCGGTCCGGTGCGTCCTGGACTGCCATCGGCGCGTCCATGGGCGTCAGCAAGCAGGCGGTACAGAAGCGCTTCGTGGCCAAGGGTGGCGACGACCCGGCCGAACTCGACGCCAGTCAGGGCTTCTCGCGCTTCACTCCACGCGCACGAAATGTGGTGGTGGGGGCCCAGAACGAGGCCCGGGCGACGAGCAACGATCACATCACCACCGGCCATCTGATCCTCGGCCTGCTCGGTGAGCCCGAGGGCTTCGCCGCGAAGCTACTGGGTGCGCAGGGGCTCACCGATGGGCAGATCCGTACCGCGGTGACGGCGACGCTGCCCGAACCGGCCGATCCCCTGCCGGCGCTGATCCCCTTCGACGCCGGTGCCCAGAAGGCACTGGAATTGACCTTCCGTGAAGCGCTTCGGTTGGGGCACAACTACATCGGCACCGAGCACATCCTGTTGGCGCTGCTCGAGAACGAGGATGCCACCCTGGCCGAACTCGGGGTTCGCAAAGACGCCATCGAGAGCGGATTGGCAACCGCGCTGGGAAGCTGATGTCCGACGTCAGGAGGCCATTGCTTCGGCCCGTTCCACGGCGAACCGTACGTCCTCCTCGATGAGGTCACCGTTGATCGCGGCACCGGCCTTCACGCCTGCCGCCGACGCCGCGACGACGGTGTCCATGGGTGCCGCCACGTTGCCGGCCACCCACACCCCCGGCACGGACGTCGCGCCGACCGGGTCGGCCTCGATGTAGGTGCCCAAGACGTGACCGTTCATCACCATCTCGGTCGTCTCGAGTCCCAATGACTCGAGAACGTCTGCGCGGGAAGTGAAGTTGGGGCCGACGACCACGGCGTCGAGCGCGACGGCGACGCCGTTCGCCAACGTGACGCCGACGATGGCGTCGTTCTCGACGTCGACTCGCGTGATCTCTTCTTCGACCACGACGATCCCGCGGGCGCGCATCCGCACCAGCTCTTCGGGGCTCAATTCCGTTGCGGTGTGGGTGAATACGGTGACGTTCTCGGACAGTTGACGCCACATCTGAGCCTGATGTCCGGACATGACGCTGCCGATGATGCCGATCGCCCGGTCTCGGACTTCCCATCCGTGGCAGTACGGGCAGTGCAGTACGTCGCGGCCCCAGCGCTCGGCGAGCCCGGGGATGCTGGGAAGAATGTCGGTGAGACCGGTGGTGACCAGGAGGCGACGGCCTCGAACGACGGTCCCGGCGGCGAGGGACACCTCGAACCCGGAGTCGGTCCGCGCAGCCGAGGTCGCGTTGCCGTGGACGATGCGGACGCCGTAGTGCTCGGCCTCGATACGGCCGAGGCGAACGAGCTCGAGCGGAGATTCGCCGTCGCGCGTCAGGTAGTTGTGGGAATGGGCGGCCGGAGCGTTACGCGGATCGCCGGCGTCGACGATCGCCACGGATCGGCGGGAGCGTCCGAGGGCCACGGCGGCGCTGAGCCCCGCGACTCCGCCGCCGACGATGATCGCGTCGACGGGGACATTCTCGACGGGGGCTGGGTGTGCGTTGTCTGAAGTCATATCTGCATTGTGCGGACAGGGCTGCATGGTTGGCAAGAAATATTGCTAGAACAGCAACTTGTCGAAGACGAAAATACCGCTGCTCCGACTCGCGCACACAAAACGAGGTAGCTGCCCTGTTTGTCCCCGCGTCGGCCGAACCGCCGGTAGCCATCGGTGGCAGTAAGCGCGGATCTACCGCTTGAACAGGCCGTTCGGGTGCGGTCTACTGATCGGCAGGAAGAATTTGGGGGCGCAATGGGGAATTTCGAAATTGGGGATACGGTCGTCGCAGTCAGAAATCTGGGACGCGTGCGTTGGCGAAGCGGCATTCCCAAGGGAACCGTGGGGATCGTCGTAGGCATCGACTGGCTCGGCGACGCCCGAGTGGACTTCACCGCCGACCCGTCGATGCGAGGGCGCGGAGAAGCGGTGGAGCACATCGTGGCCGACGGTGACGTCCGGACGGTGCGGTCAGCGCCTCGCCGCTTGTTCGGCTAGCTGCCGTCGGTTCGCTCGTCGTCGGTGGCTGGGCCAGTTTCGATGGCCCCGCCCTCGCTGGACCAGTCGTTGGTGTCTGCATCCGCAGCCGGGTCGGACTGCACGTCCTTGTCGGCGTCGGGGGCAGAGTTCTCGTCGTGCTTCGGATCAGTCATGTGTGCGGTGTACCCGTGCGGTGCCGGACGAACCGTCGGCACCGCACGGATGGCTAACTGCCGGTCCTACAGTCCGAAGGGCAGCGTTCCCGGTGCCAGCTCGAAGCCGCTGCTACCAGCAGAAATGGAGCCGAAGCCGGCCAGGATCGCGTTGATGAAGTTGGTGATCATGCGATGTTCCTTTCCTTCGATGTGTAGACGTACTCGTGGGACAACCCGGTCGAGGTTACCGGCCGCGGTAGCGTCGAGCCTGTGAGGAACCCTGGGATCTACGTCGGGATTGCTGTTGCCGTGAGTCTGCTGGCGGCGTGTTCTTCGCCCAGTGCACCCGACGCCGACGTCCCGGACGCCCCGGCCTCGGCCTCACTGAACTATGTGGCGCTGGGTGATTCGGCGGCGTCGGGGCCACGTATCCCGGAGCAGGTGGGCGTACCGGGTTGTGAGCAGTCCGACTCGAACTACCCGCACGTCGTCGCGGCTCAGCTCGAGGTCGCGTCGTTCGTCGATGTCACGTGCGGCGGGGCCGTGACCGAGAACCTCGTCTCGACGCCCCAGAGCACCTCCAGCGGGGATCAGCCCGTCCAACTCGACGCGGTGACGCCCGAGACCGATCTGGTCACGGTGACGATCGGTGGCAACGACATCGGGCTCGTCTCGACCGCGGTGGGTTGCCTGACGTTCGCGAATTCCTCGACAGGCAACGTCTGCAAGGACCGGCTCACCGCCGGCGGTGTCGACACCGTCGGCGCCGCCATCGCGGACAAGGCTCCGGGTTGGGGCGCGATGCTCGACGCGGTGGCCGAGCGTGCGCCCGACGCGCGGATCCTCGTCGTCGGATACGGAACGTATCTCCCCGACGGTGGCTGCTTCCCCACTCAGCCGGTTCTCCCCGAGGACGCCGACTACATCCAGAGCAGCATCACCGCCATGAACCAGGCGCTGAAGACACAGGCCGAGGAGCACGGGGCCGAGTTCGTCGACACCGAGGCGCTCAGCGTCGGCCACGATGTCTGTGCGGCAGTCGATCAGCGGTACTTCGAGGGCGTCATCCCGGAGAACCCCGCTGCGCCACTGCACCCGACGGCAGCCGGCATGGCCGCAATCGGTGACGAGGTCGCCTCGATCGTGCGAAGCGAATAGGTGTCCACGGGAAGGTAACTGGCTCTACCCGGGCGTTCGACTATCGGGAAGTGTCGACCGTATGGTCTCGTGGTCTGCAGTATTCGGCGTGTTCGCCGTCGCCCTCGTGTTGGTTCTGACACCGGGTCCCAACATGATCTACCTCGTCTCGCGCAGCATTTCGCAAGGCAGGCGGGCGGGAATGGTGTCCCTCGTAGGTGTGGCTGTCGGCTTTCTGGTCTATCTGACGGCCACCAATCTCGGCCTGGCAGCGGTGTTCACGGCCGTGCCCGCGTTGTACATCGCGGTCAAGCTCGCCGGCGCGGTCTACCTCGGTTGGCTTGCCGTGCAGGCGCTACGCGGAACGGCCTCCGCCTTCGAGGCGACTGCGCTGCAACAGGATTCGAACCGTCGACTGTTCACGATGGGTCTGGTGACCAACCTGCTGAACCCGAAGATCGCGATCATGTACATCTCCGTGATTCCGCAATTCGTCGATCCTGCGGCCGGCCGCCTTCTGCTGCAGGGCTTCACACTCGGCGGCGCACAGATCGCCGTAGCGGTGGTGATCAATCTGGTGATCGTGGTTCTGGCCGGATCGATCGCCCGATTCCTCGCCGTCCGGCCCACCTGGCTGAAGATGCAGCGCTACCTCATGGGCACCGTGCTCGGGCTACTGGCGGTCCGTGTCGCCACCGACGGCAGCAGGCCCGTTCCCGCGTGAGCTGTACACGCGCCAACCGCCGAATTCGGTGATGTCGGTGCCCTTCTCGGCCGCATCGTGGGCGCAGCAGAACCCGGTGACCCAGCGTCCGTCCGACAACTCGACCGGACCGAGGCCCATCGGCGCGGGCAACCCGGCGAGGAAGGTGCCGAGCGCGGCAGCGGACATCCGGTACAGCTCTCCGGCAATGGGTGCGCCGTGCCCTTCCCGCCGCACCAGACCGGGCTTGGGCGGTGTGGTGTGCAGATCCACGAGTCGGTAGTCCGCAGATGTGGTCACCTCGCCGCTGAACCGTGCGCCCCGATCGGTCAGCTGGCTGTGCACCGGGAACCCGCGTAGGTGTGCCCCTACGGCCAGCACCTCGATGCCGTCGTCGATCAACGAGGGTGACGGCGCTTCGCTCAGCCGAGCAGCGAGGTCGATGGCGATCTGATCCTCGAACGCAGGCACGACGAACATCACTCCGAACGGGTTGTCCTCGGGCGTCGGGGCACCGGGGACGGCCACCGCAGCCATGTCGAGCAGGTTGCAGAAGTTGGTGAACGTGCCGAGGCGTCGGTTGATGCCGACCGGATCTGCCTGCACTGCAGCGATACTCGGGTGCTCGGTGGTGGTGGGCAGCAGCAGACCGTCGACATCGCGCAGCAGTTCACGGGCAGCAGTCTTGGCCTGGGTGAGTGTGCCCAGATCGTCCACGTAACGGTGCGCGGACGGGCCGGCTGCAGAGCGGACGATGGCAGCGACCGTGGGATCGGCACCGTCCGGAGCGGTGTCGAGAAATTGTCCGACGGCCGAATAGCGCTGCGCCACAATGGCTCCGTCGTACAGCAGTGTAGCCGCATCGAGCAGCCCCGAGATATCGACCTCGATGTGGGTGAAGCCCTTGTCGGCCAGGCCTGCGACCGTCTCCTCGAATGCCCGACGGTATGCCGGGCTCAGCGATACCAGATCCGCGGCACGCGGAACGGCGACCCGGGGTTCCGGCGACGCGGCCAGTCGTACGTCGGCGGGCCAGGCCCGGCTGCGTGGATCGGTGGTGGTCGGACCGGTCATGACTTGGATTGCTGCCGTGGCACTGTCGAGATCGTGGGCCAGAACGGTGACGCAGTCGTAGTCGGCGCAGGCGGGAACGACGCCGGTGTTCGGCACGATCCCCAGTGTCGCCTTGATGCCGACGAGTCCGTGGAACGCGGCGGGGACTCGCCCGGATCCGGCTGTGTCGGTGCCGATTCCGATGTCCGCGATCCCCAGTGCCACCGCCACTGCCGAGCCGGAACTGGACCCGCCCGAGACCAGCGTGGGGTCCCAGGCGCAGCGCACTGCTCCGTAGGGGCTGCGGGTGCCGACCAGTCCGGTGGCGAACTGGTCCAGGTTGGTCTTGCCGAGTATCAGAGCGCCCTGGCTCGTCAATCGCTCGATGGCGACGGCGGAGATTGCTGGTGTGTAGGCGAATTCGGGGCACGCCGCAGTAGTGGGCAGACCGGCGACGTCAATATTGTCCTTGACGGCAACCAGCACGCCGGCGAGCGGCAGATCTGCACCGGCCGCGAGCGCCTCGTCCAGCGACACCGCCTCGGCCAGTACGTCGTCCTCGTCGCGCAGGGTGATCCACACCTCGGGTCGGTCGACCTCCGCTATTCGCTTGTAGGCCTGCAGAACTCGTTCTCGTACCTCAGGCAGCATCGATCTTGCCTCTCTTGTCGAATTCTCCGGCTGCCGACCACGCGTCCCGCTCGGCCCCGAAGGCCACGGCCTGAGTCGCGCGGAACTCCGCGATGGACTCGGCGTTGGACTCGAGGAAGTTCTCGTGCTCGGCGAGCGAGAACTCACCGTCGGTGATCTCGACTCCACCGCCTCGGCCTGCAGCGAGATCGGCGCGCAGGTCCATCAGCTCCTCGGGTTCGACCGAGTACCAGGAGATTCGGTCGAAGAACCGCAACAGCCACGGGGTTCCTTCCTCGAACGGGCCTCCGCTGTACGTGGCACTGTGGTTCCACACCTGCGTGGTTCGGCCGACGAACTGGTATCCGCCGGGACCCTCCATGCCGTAGATGCAGAGGTATGCCCCGCCGATGCCGACGGCATTCTCCGGCGTCCACGTGCGTGCCGGGTTGTACTTCGTCGTCACTAGACGGTGCCGAGGATCGAGTGGAGTCGCCACCGGGGCACCCAGGTAGACGTCACCGAGTCCGAGCACCATGTAGTCAGCAGCGAAGACCGTGTCGAAAACTTCTGCGACGGAACCGAGTCCGTTCATCCGCCGGATGAACTCGATGTTCCAGGGACACCACGGGGCGTCGGCGCGCACACCGTGCATGTATCGCTGGGTCGCTTCCCTGGTCGACGGGTCGTCCCACGAGAGCGGGAGCCGAACCTGACGGCTGGGGACCACGAGCTCCGAGGCTGCGGGCAGATCGTCCTCCACCTCGGCGAGCAGTCCCATCAGCGAATCGATCGACAGCACATCGGGATTCACCTTGACCTGCAGTGAGCGGATGCCGGGGGTCAGATCCAGCAGGCCTCGGGGCGCGATGGCCTCGACGCGCTGATGCAGCGCGTGCACCCGTGCTCGCAGGGTGAGGTCGAGCTTCATGTCGCCGTATTCGACGAGCACGTTGTCGTCACCAGATCGCCGGTAGGTGACGCACGTATCGGCGTCGCGCCGAGCGATGACGCCGTCGTCCCCGTCGCCGCCGGCGGAGAAGACTGCGGGCAGTGATGCGCGCCGTGCGAGGCCGAGCGATCCCAGCGGCGCGGTGGCTGCAGCCCGGACCGGCACGAATCGGATGGTGTCGCCGGGACGAAGTTGGCCGAGCTTCCAGCGTTCGGCCGCGACAACGGTGACAGGACAGACGAATCCGCCGAGACTGGGTCCGTCGGGGCCGAGCAGGATCGGGGTGTCGCCGGTGAAGTCCAAGGCACCGACGCTGTAGGCGTTGTCGTGGATGTTCGACGGGTGCAACCCCGCCTCGCCGCCGTCGGCGCGAGCCCACTGCGGCTTGGGTCCGATCAGCCGAACTCCGGTGCGATCGGAATTGAAATGCACCTCGTAACGGGTGGCGTACAGGGTGTCGATGTCGTCGCGGGTGAAGAACTCGGGTGCTCCGTGTGGGCCTTCGGTGACGGCGATGTCCCAGTTGGACGTGAGCACCGGCAGGTGTTCCATCGGGATCGGTCCGAGGACGGCGGAGTTGTCGGAGCGGCCGGCCAGTCCGATGATGTCTCCCTCGCCCAGGATGCCGCCGCGATGTCCGCCGAACTTGCCGAGCGTGAATGTCGCTGCGCTGCCGAGGTAGTCGTCGACGTCGAGGCCGCCCTGGATCAGGACATACACCCGCAGACCGTGTCCGGTGGTGGTACCCACGTCCAATGTTGCTCCGGCAGGTACCAGAACCGGTTTCCACTGCGCGGCCGATCGGCCGTCGATGCGCACCGGAACGGAGGCGCCGGTCACACAGACGTAGGTATCGGCGTCGAACGTCAATGCCGGCCCGGCCATGGTCGATTCGAGTCCCGGTGCACCCTCGGGATTGCCGAGCGCGGTGTTGCCGAGCCGGAACGACAGATCGTCCATCGGACCCGACGGCGGCACGCCCACCTTCCAATATCCGACGCGTCCCGGCCAGTCCTGGACCGTCGTGATCATGCCGGGCCGCTGCACGGTCATCTTGGCGGCCTTACTGTTCACAGCGGTCATGATCGCGTCACGATCATCTGCACCGCGGTTGGGTCGAACCCGTTGCAGGGGTTGTTGATCTGCGGGCAGTTCGAGACCAACACCAGGGTGTCGATCTCTGCGCGCAGCGAGAGCGTCTTGCCGGGGGCCGACAGACCGTCGACGATGCCGAGGGTGCCGTCGGCGTCGACGGGGACGTTCATGAAGAAGTTGATGTTGGGGGCCAGATCTCGCTTGCCGAGTCCCCACTTGGAACCCTCGATGAGGAAATTCTCGACGCACGCGTGCTGGTGTTGGGTGTGATGGCCGTAGCGCAGGGTGTTCGATTCCTTGGAGCACGCACCGCCGACGGTGTCGTGGTTGCCGACCTCATCGTCGATGATCGTCATCAGAGGTGTCGAATCATCGCTGCGAAGAACGGTTCTGGTGGTCAGGAACAGGTTCTGTTGCGCGGTGACGGTCGCGGCCGCGGAGTATCGCAGTGAGTGATCGTGTGCGGCGTACAGCAGGGTGTCCACGGCCTGATTGCCGTAGAGGTCGACGATGGTCAGGACGTCGCCGGCCTCGACGATTGCCGACCAGGGGCCGAACGCGGGAGCGATCTCGTCTCTCACTGTCACCGTGTTCACTGTGCTGGTAGTCATTGCGCTGCCTTCCATGCGTTTTCGGTGTTCTGCACTGCTCGTTGGTATTCCGGCTCGGTGTTGTCGAGTGTGAGCAGCTCTTCCGGTGCGTGCCAGGCCAGTACGTCGAGTGTCGTCGTGTCGTACTCGGGACTGGGGTTCAGTGGGTGAGCGGTGTTGGCGAGCAACACGATCACCGGCAGGTGGATCAGCAGATCCACCGAGCGGCCCGGTCCGGCCGAGCCGGTGCTGACGAGGCTCCCGTCCGCGTCGACGGTGACGCCGTGGAAGAACGACAGCGATGGTCCGACGTCACGCGGCTCGAGTCCGTGCTTGGCCGCGGCAAGGGTGAACAGCTCGCGTCCGGCCGGAGCGGACGAATGCGGTCCGCTCACTCCGTATTTGGCGATGTTCGTCGCCGTGGACGTGGTGCTGCACAGCGCGTCGTGGTGACCGGAGGAGTCGGCCACGATCGTCGCCAGCACGCGGCCCTGATCCGAGAGCAGAGGGTGGCCCGCGCTCAGGTACGCCTGCCACGGAACCTTGACGGTGTCGGCGGTGTTGAGGCGCTCCCACGGTGCGTCGACGCGATAGAGCAGCAGGTTGGCGCAGGCGGCGCCGTCGACGTCGACGAGGCGCAAGCGGGTTCCGCGAGCCAGAACCTTCGTGGTGTAGCTGCCGCCGGGCACCGATTCTGCCCACGTCAGTTCCGACACGCCCTCCGGTGCGGTGGGGGCCGGTGCGAGGGTCGCCTGCGACCGCGCGTGTTCCTTGGCCGAATGGGTGGTTGCTGTGCTCATGGTGGTTCAGGCTCCGATCGTGACGGGCTTCGGGTGGGCTTTGCCGCGGGGCAGGCAGGCGATGCCCACGACGATCACTGCGAGGACGGTCAGGGGTGCGGCCCAGCGCAGCAGAGGGAATTCGCCGGTGGGGTCGAAGATTTCGGCTCGTGGCCACGATAGGTTGACCACCATGAGCCCGCCGTAGAGAACTGCGGCGATGTTGACCGGCAGGCCGAGGCGGCCGAGGGTGAAGAGCTTCTCGCCGTCGGCGTCCTTCTGCACTCCGCCGTGCGGCCAGCCTTTGAGTCGCTGGATCAGCAGCGGGACGGTCACCATCATGTAGGCGAGGTAGATGAGCACGATACAGACGCTCGACAGGGTCGTGAAGATCGCGGAGTTCCCGACGTTGACGGCGAGGATGGCTACGCAGGCGAGGCCGATCAGCACCGAGGGTGCGATGGGAGTTCCGGTGCGCGAGTTGACCTTGGCCAGTGCAGCGGATGCCGGCAGTCGTCCGTCACGGGCCATGGAGAACATCAACCGGGAGGCTGCGGTCTGGATGGCGAGGGTGCAGATGAACACGGCGATGGCGACGTCGACGAGCAGGACCTTGCCCCACGGCGAGGTGAGAATCGAATCGATGACGTACGGAAGTCCCTGCGTCGCAAGCTGACCGTCGGTGAGGCTGGGTGCCGCCATCAGTGCGCCGACGATCATCAGGCCACCGCCGAGTGCCGATGCCGAGAGGGCGAGGCGAATGGTGCGCGGTGCGACGCGTCGGGGATTGCGGGTTTCCTCGGCAAGTTCGCCCGCCGAGCCGAAGCCGACCATGACGTAGGCGGCCATCAGACCCGAGACGATCCAGGCCCCGATGTAGCCGGGATCTGCTCCGGCACTGCCGGTATCGAACACCACCTGCGGGCCGCGCTCGGCGTGAGTGAAGAAGACCAGCACGAGGGCGATGACACCGACGATCTCGCAGGTGACTCCGATGCTGTTGATGCGCGACATCCAGTTCACGCCGATGCAGTTGATGGTGGTCGTGAGTACCAGCAGAATCGATCCCAGCACAACGGCATTGGCTGCTCCGCTCGACGAGGTCAGCGCGGTGTCCTCACCGATGAACTGGAATCCGCCCCAGATGCTGGGCAGCACCACCTGCAACGCGATTGCGGCGGCGGAGGCGGTGACGATCTGCGCGATGATCATGAACCACCCGGCGAACCACCCGACCAGTTCACCGCCCATGCGCCGGGACCAGTGGTAGATGGCCCCCGAGATGGGATAGCGCGCGGCGAGTTCGGCGAAGTTCAAGGCGACCATGAACTGGCCGAGGAACACCAGCGGCCAGGTGAGGAAGAAGGCCGGGCCGCCGAAGCTGAAGCCGAGGCCGAAGAGCTGGAAGATGGTGGTGAGGATAGAGACGAACGAGAAGCCGGCGGCGAACGACGCGTACTTGCCGAGGCTACGGTGCAGCTGCTGGTCGTACCCGAGGGCAGCAAGATCCGAATGGTCCGTCGTACGAACCGGTTCCGATCCCGCGCCGGGGGCCGGCAATGTTGTCGAGCTCATGTTCACTCCTACGGGCGAGGTGGGTGGTGAGTGACCGCCCGCTGCATCGCCGAGGCGGGTTTCTGTCAGTTGATAGTTTTCGGCACCGCCGTTCCCGGGCGGTGTCCGTCGTGAAACAAGCTCGTTTCGTCTATTTCGATCAGATGACAGAAATCTCACCGTCACGTGGACCTGACAAGATGCAGTCATGACCGGCGCAGGCAGACCACGGCTGAGCACAAAGAAGCGGGCAGGGGACACCGCTCGCGAGGAAATACTCGACGCCTCGGCTGAGCTGTTCACCACTCGCGGTTTCACCAACACCTCGACCCGCGTCATCGCCGACGCCGTCGGACTGCGTCAGGCCTCGCTCTATCACCACTTCGCCACCAAGGACGACATCCTCGACGCACTTCTCAGTGGCACCGTCGACGCGCCGTTGGCCGTTGCGCAGCGAATCCGCGATTCCGGAGCCGAGGCCCCGACCCAGATGTATGCGCTCGCCTATTTCGACGCCGGGCAGCTGGCTGCGTCCACCTGGAATCTGGGTGCGCTCTATCTGCTGCCCGAGTTGCGCAGTGAGCGTTTCGAGGCCTTTCGAGACCACCGCTACACACTGATGAGCCTGTATGCCGCCATCGCGTCGGACACGCTGGTTCAGCTCGGTTCCGAGCGTCGGCCGGGCACCGAGGACCTGCCGTTTCGCCTGGTGGAGACCGTGGTCAACGCGCGAGCGGATCGCGAGAACGGACGCCGCGACCCGACGGTGGATGCGGCGGGGATTGCCGAGGCCGCCCTGCGGGTGCTCGGCTGGACCGCGGATGTCACCGCGTTGCACGAGAGTGCGGAAGCCCTGCTCGAGACGGTCGTCGGAATAGTCGAGGATTCTCGCTCCTTGCATTCGACATGACATCGATAGCAATAGTCGGAGCAGGTGCAGGTCTCGGAGCAGCAGTGGCGCGTAAGTTCGGAGCGCAGGGCTTCTCGGTCGGCCTTATCTCCCGCAACCGGTCCCGTGTCGACGCACTCGCTGATCAGCTCGCTGCCGAGGGCGTATCCGCCAAGGGATTCGTCGCCGACGCGCGCGACCCGGCCTCCATCGCCGCTGCCTTGGAGCAGGTCACCGAAACACTCGGCCCCATCGAGGTGCTGCAGTACAGCCCGCTTCCGCAAAAGGACTTCATGCGGCCCGTGCTCGAGACCACCCCGGCCGACATGGTCGGACCGGTCGAGTTCTCCATCTACGGACCCATCGCCGCCGTTCATCAGGTGCTGCCGGGAATGCGCTTCCTCGGCAAGAACAAGGGCACCATCCTGTTCGTCAACGGCGGCTCCGCCGTGAAGCCCGGTCGTACCGTCACCGGCACATCCATCGCGTTCGCAGGTCAGGCCGCCTATGCGCAGCTGCTCAACGAGGAGTTGGCCGCGGAGGGAATCCAGTTGTCGCAGTTGATCATCGGTGGTGCCATCGACGGCACCGATCCGAAGAAGAGCCCGGAGGCTCTCGCCGAGCAGCTGTGGAGCCTGCACACCGAGCGCGACAGGTTCCGGGTTCAGGTCGCCACGGACTGACTAGGCTTGCCGGCATGACATCGTTGCCCGACTGGGCTCAGAGCCTGGACCTTGCACCCCACCCGGAGGGTGGATGGTTCAAGGAGACCTGGCGCAGCGAGGTCACGATTCCACAGGCAGCTCTGCCCGACGGTTATCCCGGCCCGCGCGCGGCAGGGACGGCAATCCTGTTCCTGCTCATGCCGGGTCAACAGTCGGCGTGGCACACCGTCCGTGGCACCGAGATGTGGCTGTATCACCGCGGTAGTCCGGTGCAGCTCGACCTGGGCAGTGATGGAACCCAGCCGGGCGAGGTGACCACGCTGCTGGTTGCACCCGAGTCTCCGCAGCAGATCGTGCCACCGTCGGTGTGGCAGCGGGCGCGGCCGGTGGGCGGCGAGCCGAGCTTGGTCAGTTGCATCGTCACCCCGGGATTCGATTTCGAGGACTTCCGGCTCGAGGACTCCCATGGGTAGGAAGCGTGAGTCCGCCGGAGGGCTGAAGCCTGGCCTCTTCGAAATCGACTCGGGCACCTGCGAACTGGTGCGCGATACGTTCTCCGACGACGGCTGGGTCGTCAACGTCAACGACGTCCCGAGCTCGCACATCGACATGAACGACCCGACCGTGCTCGAGTTCGAGTACATGCGGTGGATCTCGGGACTGGTTCGGGCGCAGTGGGATTCGACCTTCCCGCTGCGGGCGCTGCATCTCGGGGGCGGGGCGTGCACGCTGGCGCGCTCGTTCACCGCCGAGTTCCCCGGTGCACGTCAGGTGGTGGTGGAGCTCGACGGGAAGCTCTCGGAGCTGGTTCGTGAATGGTTCGACCTACCGCGGGCACCGCTGCTGCGTATCCGCGTCGGCGAGGCACGGGCCGTCACCGAGACGCTGAGCGAGAACAGCCGAGACCTCATCGTGCGAGATGTGTTCGCCGGAGCCACAACTCCGACCCCGCTGCTCACCGCCGAGTTCACCGAGCATGTTCGACGCGTTCTCTCGCCCGCCGGCATGTACGTCGTCAACTGCGGTGATCGACGCGATCTCTCGCTCGCGAAGCAGGAGGCGTCGACCGTCGGAAGTATCTTTCCGCACACGGCTATCGTCGCCGATCCTGCGATGCTCAAGGGCAGGCGCTACGGCAACATCATCATTGCCGGCAGTGACGTCCCGATCGGAGACTCCCCGGCTCTGGCGCGGGAGCTTCTCGGCGGAGCAGTTCCGGCGCATGTGTGGTTGACCGACGAGGTCACGACTTTCGCGCGTGATGCAAAGGTGTTGCGGGATTGAAGTACTGGGTTCCAAGACCCGCTCACAGCACGTCCTGCGCGAGTGTCATCAGGCGACGGTGCGCATCGGCTCCGGCGCGGCCTATTTCGTCCTGCGGTGCGCTGATCAGGACGTCGTTCTCGACGATCGTTCGACCGCCCACCATCAAGCGAGCAAGCGGTGGCGTCTGCCCGTAGGCGAACGCGACCACAGGGTCCTCCACGGCCGAGTAGAAACCATCGGTGCGCCAGATGGCGATGTCGGCCAGCTTGCCGACCTCGAGCGAACCGATCTCGCTCTGCCGTCCCAGTACCTTTGCACCGCCCAGGGTTCCGATCTCGAGTGCCTGACGCGCGGTCAGTGCTGTCGGACCGTACTTGGCTCGCTGCATGTACATCGCCTGGCGGACCTCGCCGGCAAGCGGCACCATCTCGGCCGAAGCGGAACCGTCCACACCGAGGCCGACGGGTGCGCCGGCCGCGAGCAGGTCCGAGATTCGCGCGATGCCTGCGCCCAGACGTGCATTGGAACTCGGGCAGTGCGCAATGCCGGTGCCGGTGGCCGCCATCTTCGCGATGTCGGAGTCGTGCAGGTGTACCGCATGGGCGAACCACACGTCGTCACCGAGCCAGCCGACCTGCTCCATGTATTCGACCGGGGTGCAGTTCATCTGAGCGAGGCAATGCTCCTCCTCGTCCAGAGTCTCGGCCAGATGGGTGTGCAGCCGAACACCTTTTGCGCGGGCGAGTTGTACGGACTCGACGAGCAGTTGCTTGCTGATCGAGAACGGGGAGCACGGCGCGACGGCGATGCGGAGCATAGAGCCGAAGGCGGCGTCGTGATAGGTGTCGATGGCCTCGGCGGTAGCGGTGAGGATGTCGTCGAGCGTTTCGACCACCTCGTCGGGCGGCAGACCGCCGTCGGAGACACCCCGGTCCATCGAGCCGCGGCACGGCTGAAATCGGACGCCGATGCGCTGAGCCGCGTCGATCTCGGCGGCGAACAGGTCGCCCCGGCCCTTGGGGAAGATGTAGTGATGATCGGTGCTCGTCGTGCATCCCGATTTCGCCAGCCAGCCGAGGCCGGCAGCAGCTGCGCCACCGACGACCTCGGCATCCATCTTCGACCATGGCTTGTACAGCGCCACAAGCCATTCGAAGAGCGTGTTGTCCTTGGCGAGACCTTGAGAGGCCCACTGATAGAGGTGGTGATGGGTATTCACCAGTCCAGGCGTGACGAGGCAGCCGGACGCGTCGATGTTCTCTGCCCCGGCGAGGACCGGTGCCGAGCCGGATCCCACGGCGGTGATCTTCGTTCCTTCGATCACGAGATAGCCGGAGGGAATCTCGTCGCCGACAATGGGGGCGATATACGCATTGGAGATCACGGTGGTCATGTGTCGTCGGCCTTTCGAGTTGCTGCGACATCGTAAGCCCGCCGGAGCGTCGGCGCAGCGGAGCGGGTCTAGGGTGACGGTATGGCTCTCATTGCACAGTTGGATCTGACGTTCAAGCCCGAATCCCTCGCCGAAGCACGGGCGCTGCTGCGGACCGTTCTCGCGGACACCCGCGCGTTCGAGGGGTGCCTCGGCGTCGAGGTGTGGGTCGACGAAGAGAACGAAGCGCACGTCGTCGCGCACGAGACGTGGGAATCGGCGGAGGCCGACGCGAAGTACCGCGAGTTCCGCGCCGGACCGGGCAAGATCGTCGAATTGCCGCCGCTGCTCGCCGCAGCACCGTCGTTGACGAAATTCACCGTCGATTCCTCGGTGTAGCGGATTCGTCGATCCGGCCACCGGCCACGGTGGCCGGTTGTGGTCGACCGGTGAGGAACCCCTGCACCATGTCGGCACCGAGATCGGCCGCCACCCGCAATTCCGCGTCGGTCTCGACACCCTCCATGATCACGCCGGCACCGATCTGTCGGGCGAAGTCGATGATCGCCGTGGCCGCGGCGCGACGGAACGAGTCCCGATCGATTCCGTGCACGAGTGCGTAATCGATTTTGAGGGTGTCGGGCCTGAGCTCGACGATGTGGCGCATACCGGCGAATCCGGCTCCGACGTCGTCGATGGAGATTTGGACCCCCGCGTCGCGCAGACCCTCGATGGCGCGGGTCACCGCACGGTAGTCGTCGACGCGTTCGTGCTCGGTGATCTCGAGGTGGAAGGTTCGGGTTGCCAGATGCGGACGCAACCGGTCGAGTAGGTCGGTGGTGCGGATGGTGTCGGCCGACGCATTGAGCGACACGAACGGCCCCGGTGGCAGCAGGTGAACATCCGCTAGTGCCCGTTCCAGTGCGGCGCGTTCGAGCCGTGGACCGACGCCGGCCTCGGCTGCGTCGCGGTACCACGACAGGGGCGATCCGTGGCCGAACGGGAACCGCGACAGTGCCTCGTAGCCGACGGTCGAACCGGTGACCGTGTCGCAGATGGGCTGAAAAAAGATGTCGGGACCGCCGGATGCGATGAGCGCATCGATTCTCTGCCTGGCCTGTTCGCGGGCGTCCGCTGCGGACAGTCCCGTCTCCGGAAACTTTCCCGAGGTCCGTGCTTTGAAGCGATACATCTCGATGTCGGCGAGAGCGATCAACCGTCGGACCAGTACATGTAGGCCGGTGTCGGCGGGTGGCGTCTCCACGGCCGAGCCCACACTGGTGGTGAACGGCGGGCCGTCGAACGATTCCTCCAGCGATGCGCGAATCCTGTTGTCCGATTCGGCAATGGACTCTCTGGTTCCGACGCTGACGACCACGAACTCGTCGCCGCCGAGTCGTGCGACCGCGGACTTGTCCCCCACCGCATAGGACAGGCGACGGGCGACCTCGACGAGCACTGCGTCACCGGAGGGATGGCCGAACCTGTCGTTGATGTGCTTGAACCGATCGATGTCGAGGACGGTCACTCCGACCGCTTGCTGTGCGCGATCCTCGGCTGGGGACAGGCGCAACGAGTCGACGGTATCGAGCAGCCCACGTCGGTTCCACAGGCCGGTCAACGGATCTCGCAATGCCCTCGCCGCGCTCGTTCGCAGCTGACCGATGTACGACTTGATCATGAAGGGTGCGGCGTAGAGGGATCCGATGGTGACCATTCGAGAAGTGGTGGACCATGGATCGGCGCCCTCGGAGACAGCCAGAGCAGCGAGGCCCGCGAGGGTCAGTGCGCCGATTGCCAAGTGAATCAACATGACACGGTGCGAGCTCGCGACGACGATGAACGCCGCGACGATCGAGAACATCGCGCAGCCCGGCATCGCGTCGAAGTGGGTTTGGAAGGCGAACAGAACGGTCACGATGCCGACGTCGGCGTAGAGGATGTAGACGATCGCCATCCTCGGGGACGCCCACGGCCGGAGGTACCAGGCAATCGCCACCGGCACCGTGGTGACGGACGCCAGGAGCACGGCGATCGACATGGGGTCGGAGAACTGACCGGCGGGGACCATCAGGGCCCCGGCGAGGCCGAACGTGAGCGTCATTCCGCTGATGAACAGCCGCACCCAGCGTTCCTCCGCGGTGGGTGCGAAGTCTCCCGGTTCGGAAATGGTGACGCCCTCCGTAGAACCAGCCACTAACCTGCGTGAACGCTAGCACCCACAACGGGCGCCGTAGTGGGGATGCAGCCGTTCAGACCATGTCGTGCTTGGTGAGCCAGCGCAACGTCGGCCAGCCGAGAAACACCGGTAACCAGCAGGTCAGTACGCGATAGAGCAGCACGGACGGGACTGCGATGGAGGCGGGGAGACCGAACGCGGCAAGCCCGCCGATGAGGGCTGCTTCCACGGCCCCCACACCGCCCGGCGTCGGGGCGGCCGAGGCCAATGTGCCACCGATCATCGTCACCACTGTCACCGTCACGAACGTCGTTCCGCCGCCGAACGCCTCGACACTCGCCCACAGGGCGAGCGCAGCACCCAAAGTGGTTGCGGCGCAACCCAATATGATGATCGAGAACCGTTTCGGGTCGCGGGCGAGTTCGCCGAGCTCGGTGAGCACTTCGGCAACCTGGGGCCGGACGGCCACTTTCAGCCACAGTCGCAGCTTGGGCACGAACATGAAGGTCCCGACGACTCCGAATGCGACGCCGGCGATGAGGTACAGCACGGTGTTGCCCGGCACCATGTTGGACAGCCCCGACGACGTTCCGGCGACGACGCTGAAGAAGATCAACAGGCTGACATGGGTGATCACCTGAACCGACTGTTGCAGTGCCACAGCGGCCGTCGCGCGGACGGTACCCAATCCACCCTTTTGCAGAAAGCGAACGCTCAGGGCCAGGCCACCGACGCCCGCAGGTGTCGTGGTCGCGGCAAAAGTGTTCGCTACCTGCATGATCGTCAGATTCCGGAAGCTGACCTTGCCGAATGCGCAGGCCCACAATGCGGCACCCGCACCGATGTAGGTCAGTGCGGAAACGGCCAGACCGAGAAGTGCCCACCACCAGTCGACCGAGCCCAATTCGACGACGAACGCGGGAACTGCACTGATGAACGGGTAGGCGACGTAGACCAATCCGATCAGCAACACGAGCGAGATGATCTGGTTGCGACTGAACCGAGTGACCTGCTCGGCCTCGATACTCGCGGCGCCGGTCTGATCGAGCACTTCGAGCCGGACGGACTTCATCGTCTTCCCGGCATCGGCAACCGACTGGCGCACCCGAAGGGGGATGGCGGACTTGGTCAATCGACCGGACGCCGCGATCACGACGTCGATTCCCAATACCTCGACGGCGGTGGCCACGGCGCGATGGGAGCCGAAAAGGTCTGCGGTGGTGAGTAACAGCTGTGCGACGTCGGATTGCATCTGGGCGTCCGACGCGCCGAGTTCTGCGTGCCCGAACCCGCAGAACAGTGCCGCGCCGTTGTGGAGCCGCAGTTCACCCCGATGCAGGTCACCGTGCGAGATCTGGTTCTCGTGCAACGTGTTCAGAGCCGACCAGAGAGCTCTGAGCGCGGCATCGTCGAGCTCGGCTTCGATGGGGTCGCCGATGGGCTGGCTGTGTGCGTACAACGTCCAGCCGCGGTCGAGTGCTGCTACCGCCAACGGGTCGCTGCCTGCGGCGTTCATACTCTTGATGGCCAGGCCCATCAATGCGCGATGCTCGACGGCGCGGCGCATGGACGCGTGCAACGGCGCTGTCTCGCTGCCGCGGCGGGTGATCCATCGCCAGAACTGGCGCAGCGCACCGCCACTGCGTTGGTTCTGTCCGTAGAGCTCGACCACCACATCGGCGTCCGGGGTGTGTGCGTTCAGCACCAACGGGCCCGGGCCCGCAGGGCGCACGACGGTGAAGCTGCGGACGTCGACGCCCCGGCTGCGGAACAGGCGCACGGCCGCGTCGAGTGGAACCTCCAGTGCCGGGGTGCCGACCAGCAGCACGATGATCGCACCGACGAGCCAACCGACGGCCAGCCCGAGCAGCGAACGGGCCGGGACCACCGTGGACACGACCAGGTGTATCGGTACGAAGGCGAGCAGCAGTGCCCACCATGCTCGACGCCACCGCGCGGGCAGGCCCGGGCCCGACACCGTGAGCGCCGCGGCGAGCATGGCGATCCAACGTGAATCGTCGAGGAATTGCGACAGGAACGTGTCGAGTCGCTCGGGCACGTCCAGGTCCCACGTCGGAGTCGAGATTCCGGTACCGGTGATGGACAGAGCCAGCGCGGCGATCAGAGCTGCTGCCGCGTACCCGGCCAACAGTTTCCATTTGCGTCCGGCGATCAGCCCGATCAACACCCCGAACGGGAGGGCGAGGATCGCGACGCCGTAGACGATGTAGACAGCGTTGGACTGATCGGGGCTGAGCACGCCGACGATGTTGGACACCGATTGTTCGAGTGCATCCCACTGATTTCGGGTGATGAGCGAGCCGGCGATGACCAAGCTCAAGAACACCGAGGCGGCAACGACCCGAATGATGTCACTGGTTCTTCTCACCAGCGGCTGCAGCAGGTTTCCCGCTACGGGAACGTCCCGCCCATCCACGCGCATGGGCTCAACTTACCGTGCGGTACGTCGACGGAGTTCGTTGCGCACGGCGGGCCATTCGGATTCGATGATCGAGAACACGACGGTGTCGCGCAGTGAACCGTCGGCCATGCGTTGGTGATTGCGCAGAATGCCGTCCTGCTTGGCTCCGAGTTTCGCGATGGCCGTCCGCGATTGGAGGTTCATCCAGTGGGTGCGGAATTCCACCGCGATACAACCGAGTTCCTCGAAAGCGTGCGTCAGCAACAGGAGTTTGCTCGACGCGTTGGTACCGGTTCCGTGGGCGGAGCGCGCATTCCAGGTGTACCCGATCTCGACGCGACGGTTGTTCGCATCGACGTTGCAGAAGGTCGTCGCGCCGAGAATCTGCCCGGTATCGTTGCGCCGCAAAGTGAATGGAAGCATGGTTCCCGCGTCGAGCAGTCCGAGCCGGCGATCTATCTCTGCGGCCATGTCTTCCGGTTTCGGAACGCTCGTGTACCAGAGGTTCCAGAGCTCGCCGTCGCGGGCGGCATCGCACAGCCCCTCGAGGTGATCGCGGCTCAGCGGCTCGAGGGTCACGAGGTCGTCAGTGAGGGTCACCGGTTGCAGAAAGGACATTGGCCGACGATACGTCCCGGCGTGGTGTTCGCAACAGCGAGAAGATCACCGCCGCGGTCACGACGAGAGCTACGACGACGATCGACACGACCTCGGTGTAGGCGTGCGCGTAGGCGTCGGCAAACCCGGGTCGTCCGGCTGCTGCGGCGTCGGCGTCGGCTCGGTCGGGTAGCTCGCCGCGGACCAGGACGGTCAACAACCAGGCATATCCGGCCACCATCAGGGCCTCGCTGCCGATGCGAAACAGGTTCAGCACGCCCGCAGCGGTACCGCTGCTGTGCGGCGGTACCGCAGCCAGTGCCTCGCCGTCCACCAAGCCGATCGGGAGTCCGAATCCGAGCCCCAACGCGATCATCGGGACCACGACGGCACCGAGCGGGACACCTGGTTGCAGTGCCAGCATGCCCAGATTGCCGAGGACGAGGCAGCCGAGGCTGACCAGCACGACCCGAGTGGGGGTGATGGCGTCGAACATGCGGCTCAGGCGGGCAACGGTCAGCGGAGCGAGCAGAACGGGGATGGTCATGGCCAGCATGAACACTCCGGCAAGCCCCGGCGTCAGCGACGCGACAGCGCTCAGCGCAGCGGGCAGATACGTGAGCAGCGTGACGAATCCGATGGCTCCGGCCACCGGAACGAGGCACAGGGCCAGGAATCTCCGGTTGCGCAGTAGCGAGAAATCGAGCAGGCGGTGCGCCGTCGATTCGGTTCGCAGAGGCGGCAGAGCGACAGTTCCGATGGCCGCCGCAGCCAGGACGACCGCCTGGGCGGCGAACACGCCCCGCCACTCGAACGCCGCGACGAGCAGCCCGGAGATGGTGGGCCCGAGTGCCAGACCGAGACCGTTCACGGTGCCGAACAGTGCGAACGCGGTTGCTCTGGCCGTGCCGTGGAAGTGAAGCGAGAGAATGGAAGTGGAGCCCACCAGAACCGCTGCGGCTCCGATGCCCGCGAACACCCGCGCGACATCGAGTAGGTACAACGACGGCGCGACGGCGCTGACCGCACTCGCGACGGCCGTCAGCACCACCCCGATGCGGAACGACGTGCGGTGACCGATTCGATCCGACACCGCGCCCCAGACGACGGTGAACAGCGCGAACGCGATGTTGAAGCCGTTGACGACCCACTGCAGAGGCGTCGGATCGGTGCCGAGGTCGCCGGCGATGACCGGGAGGGCGAGTGCAGTACCCGAGATGGACATCGGTACGACGAATTGAGCCGCGAGTACGACCGGTAGCACTGCTTTCATGTGTCCCCCTGAACCGTAGGTACGATGGTTGTCGTACTAGACCAGGTTTAAAGGTACGGCGCAAGTCGTACCTTGTAGGAGGAGCGCATGGCGGACAAGGACGGGCATCCCGAGCCCGAGGAAATGCAACTGGGTGCGGTGATGTCCGCGTTGGCCGATCCGTTGCGTCGCCAGGTGGTCACCGAACTCGTCGGCGACGACGACGGAGCCGAGCGGACGTGTATGTCGTTCGAGCTCGGTGTCACCAAATCGACTCTGACGCACCATTTTCGAGTGCTACGCGAGGCAGGCCTGGTGTTCCAGGTCGATCGCGGAAACAGTCGCAAAGTGACGCTGCGCCGCCACGAGCTCGAAGAGCGATTCCCCGGTCTGCTCGATCTGATCGCCAACGAAAACCGGTAGCCCCGCACCCTCTCCGCGTCCTACGGTGGGCGGCATGCACTTCGCGATGATCGGCACGACGGCGCCGAGTCACATCTACCCCTCGCTTGCCGTCGTCGCCGAATTGGTCCGACGCGGGCATCGTGTCACCTATGCCGTCGGTGAGTCGTTGCGGCACTTGGTGGAACCGGCTGGAGTCGAGGTGGTGGCGTTCCCCTCGATACTTCCCGACGGTGAGGGCTCCTGGCCGGACGACCCGGCGTCGGCGATGCAGGTGTTCCTCGACGAAGCGATCGCGTCCTTTCCCGTGCTCACCGCGTTCTACGACGACGATCAGCCGGATGTGATCCTCTACGACATCGGCGGCCTGACCGCCCCGATCCTCGGCGTCCGGTACGGGGTGACGGCCGTGCAGCTCTCCCCCACGTACGTCGCCTGGGACGGCTACATCGAGGATCTCGGTGACGGGATGACCTCTATCCGCGAGTCGACAACCGGAGTTGCGTATCGCGATACCTATGCGACCTGGTTGCGAGAGAACGACATCGACGCAGACCCGTGGGACTGGATCACGTACCCGGAGCACTGCCTGTCGTTGATCCCGAAAGTGATGCAGCCGAACGCCGATCGAGTCCCCAGCTCGGTGCAGTTCGTCGGCCCGTGTCTCGATCCGGTGCGACTGCACGACCGATCGTGGTCCGCGCCCGAGGGGCCCGTTCTCTACGTATCGTTCGGCACCGGGTACAACGAACGCCCCGACTTCTACCGGCTGTGCATCGAGACGTTCGCGAACACGGACTGGCACGTGGTGATCTCCATCGGCCGACGCGTCGACCCCGCCGTACTTGGGGAACTGCCCGCGAATGTCGAAGTCCACGAACACGTTCCGCAGCTCGCGGTGCTCGACGCCGCCACCGTGTTCGTCACCCACGCCGGAATGGGTGGGTGCACCGAAGCCCTGTGGTTCGGCGTACCGACAGTTGCCCTACCGCAGGCGGTCGACCAATTCGGTAACGCGGCGATGCTCGCCGAACTCGGCGCAGGAGTGCACATCGACTTCGACGGGATGACGGCGACAGGACTACGCGACGCCGTCGAACAAGCCCGGGGACTCGCGCCGCGCGCACGTGAGATCAGCGCAGAGGTGCGCGCGCACGGCGGCGTCGACCAGGCCGCGAATGCGATCGAGGCATTCGGTGTCGATGCCGGCGGCGCGGCTACGTAGCCAGCGTCGCCAACTCCTCGAACGTCTCGGCGTACGTGTCTCGGACCTGATCCCAGGAAGCCGTCATGTCCACACTCTCCGGACCGGCGATCGGCAGCGCATAGCCGTACTGCGAGCGCGGCACCGGGCTACCGGGCAGAACGAGTACCTGTGTGAACGCCGCAGAATCAGGATTGAACGTCAGAGTGTGCGAGGCGACGTTGCGGCCCCAATCCTCCGACGGCCACGACAGGAAGATCACGTGTCGAGGGTTCTCGGCGGGGTCGGTGTACGAGACATAGCTGCCGTAATGATCTTCTCCCGGAGACATGATCTTGTATGCGCCGTTGTCGGTGTAGATCAACAACGCCTCGGCGAACGGCTTCTGATCGAACAGTGCGGTGTACCTCAGCGCCTGAACGAACACGGGCCGGCCCAACGGAATCGAGATTGCATCCTGCTGTGTAGTCACGAGAATCAAAGGTACCGATTCAGTCCTCCAGAACGCTGACGCTCACGCCGTAGGGCAGGAAACGAACCCGTCGACGCGGGTCGGTGTTGTCCTTGTGTGCCCGCAGCGCATCGAGTTCGGTGGCGTAGAGCTGATCGACCTGCGCCGAGCCGGCATCGTCGACGCTGTAGATCGCCCAGACGCCATCACCCTTCTGGCCTGTGGTTTCCGGCTCCGGCGGGGCTTTGGGTGCTCCCGTGTTGGCGAACAGTGAGCCGACCACCTCGCGCAGGCCCTCGGTTGCTTCACGCGCGAACTTGTCGAAGTCGTCGGATCCGAATCCGAAGGGTCCCTGGTTGGCCATGGCGCTACCTCCTGAGTGAAACTCCAGTATGCGCGCTTTCTCCGAACGGACGAGAAGCTACTGCTGCAGTCGGGCCCCGATGGTGTTGTGCAGAGCCCGCAGTGAGTTCTGGCCGAGCGAGACCGTCTGCGATTCGATGTGCCGCAACAGATGGGTGTCGTTCAGAACCTTCTCGCTCGACTGGATCAGCACCGTGCCCGCGCCGGTGAAATCGAACTGCCGCTCTTCGCCGCTGTTGGCCCCGAGGAATCCGCGTGCTGCGCCGAGGAAGTTCTGCATCCAGGCGGCATCGAAGTGATGCGACGGCGACGGGCAATCCGCCCAACCGACAAGCGCTTCCGGGTCGATGCGTAGTGGCGGCTCGGCGAACATGACCGTGCCGTTGGACGAGGCGAGGAACTTGCCGGTACCGAGCAGGGTCAGGAAGCCGGGCACGATGGACTGCTTGAGGTCTAGAGTCGGCTCGAAGGCCAGCAGATTCGCGGCTCGGATCGTGAGGTTGCCGTCGTCGAGGTCGTAGCTGTTGATGTTGAACCCGCGATCGCCGAGGATCAGCTTGCCCTGCCCCTGCGCCAGCACCCAGTCGTTCGAGTACAGCGGCGACGAGAACCGCGCCGCCACGATGGCGGGCATGGACGTCTGCCCGAGCGGTTCGAAGCGAACATTGCCGTAGTACGCGGTCATCGCGCCCTTCGACGTGAACCACGGCTGGCCTGCGAGTTCGACGCAGAACGCGTAGTCGTTACCGGGCACGTTGTCGTTGACCGGCAGGGTGTACGGGGTGTGAATGTCCAAACTCATTGCCGCTCCCTAGAACTTCTGCTCGGACGCCTGGACCCACACGGTGCCCATGCCCGTCATCTTCAGCTGGATCGCCTCTCCGCTGCCCTTACCCACGGCGTCACGCCACCCCACGTTGGCGGAGATGTCGACGTTGATGTTGCCGATGTGGCACACGTACGCCTGCGGATCGACCACGACCATGGGGTTGTTGGGCCCGACCTGCAGCGGAGTCGCGCCGCCGTGCGACAGAACCGCGACGCTGCCCTGGCCGGTCAGTTGTGTCGTGAACAGACCCTGCCCGGTCATGGCACCGCGCACTGCTCCGCGAACCCCGCCCTGAGAGGTGAGCGCAACGATGGAACTCTGCAGGTAGCCGTCGTGCACCAGGAGTCGGTCGGCTTCCACGGTGAGCATGGACGAGCCGTCGAGATGGATCACTTCGACGTACAGCCCGGCGTGGCCGTAGAAGACCTCGCCCTGACCCTCGGCGGCCATCATCGCCACGTGCTCGCCTGCCATCATGCGGCCGGCCATCCCCGCGACGCCGCTCATGCCGGGCATGGCACCCGCGCCCCCGCCCATGGAATGCGGGACGAACCGGACGTCGCCGGTGTAATAGAGCATCGATCCGCGCCGAGCCAGCACACTCTGATTCGGTGCCAGAACGGATTTGACGACTTTGCTGTTGACGAGTTCGAGCGGCACGTCAGCGCTCCTCGGGTTGGATGTAGACGACGCCCTGGCCGTCGAAGCGGAGTGAGAACGCCTCGCCGCTGCCGCCGCCGATGGCGGAGCGCCACGTGACGTCGGTGACGAAGCTCTGGTTGAGCTGTCCGCGATGGGCGACGAAGGCGTCGGGGTCGACGACGAGCGGATACTGCGGATCGACGGCGAGCGCGATGATCGGCCCACCCTTCGACAGCAGCGCCACCGTCCCGGAGCCGCTGACGACTGTGGTGAACAGTCCCTGCCCCGACGTCGCACCACGAAGGCCGGAGAACTTCACGTCCGTCTTCAATTGACCTGTGAGAGCAAGCAATTGAGACGATTCGACGTGCAGGTTGTCGCCTTGCACCTCGACGAGAGTGATGTCCTGGGCGTCGACCGCGAAGTACACGGTGCCTTTGCCGGACACGTCCATCAGCGACAACGACTCGCCGGTCACCTTTTGTTTGAGCGCGGCGCGAAAACCGCCGCCACCGCCCATGCCTGCGCTCTTGAAGGCGACATCGCCTTCGTAGGCAACCATCGAACCCGACATCGCGCGCAGAGAGTCACCGGTCAGGTCTGCGACCAAGACACGGTGCCCGTTCATCCTCAGCTGAGCCACGGGGGAACTATGCCACCGCTCGCACCCCCGCGGCTACTGCTGGAGAAAATCTAGACGAGCGGCTTCAGAGCCTTGCCCGCCAATTCGACGGCACCGGGCTGGTGTCCGTTGGTGATCAGGTTGATGATGACGCCGTCGATGCCCTGATCGAGTACGCGCTTCTGCACCTGCTCGGCAACATCGTCGGGCGTTCCGCAGAAGTGGCGATCGGTGGCCTTCGCTGCGTCCTCCTCAGAGAGATTCGTTAGATCGAGGCCCTGCTTCAGCACGAACTCCCGCTGCAACTCCTTGGCCTTGTCGCCGTCCTCGTCGATGATGACGAAGGCGAGGAAGCTCGTCTCGAGATCCTTCGGATCGCGGTCGACTTCCTCGCACCGGGCCTGAACGGCGGCCATCTTGCGGGGCAGTTCGTTTGCGTCGCAGATGATGTTGAGGTGATCGGCGAACTGTGCGGCCAGGCCGAAGGTCTTCTTCTCGCCGCCACCACCCAACATGATCGGCAGATCATCGCGGATGCGGGGCTCGTTCATCGCGTTCTCGACCTGGTACCACAGGCCGTCGAACGTGGGACGCTGGCCGCGGAGCATGGGTTCGATGATCTGCAGGGCCTCGTCGAGGCGCTCGAATCGGTCGGTGAACGTACCGAATTCGAGTCCGAAGCTCTGATGCTCGAGTTCGTACCAGCCGGCACCGATACCGAGAATGGCCCGGCCGCCGCTGACGACGTCGAGCGTGGTGACGGTCTTGGCCAGGATCGCCGGGTTGCGATACGTGTTGCCGGTGACCAAGGCGGAGAGCTGGATGGTGTCGGTGGCCGTCGCGAGCGCCGACAGGGCGGAGTAGGCCTCGAGCATCGGCTCGTCGGGCTTTCCGATTCCGGGGAGTTGGTAGAAGTGATCCATCACGAATGCAGTGTCGAACCCGGCCGCTTCGGCCTCGCGCGCCTGCGCGATGACCTGGGGAAAGAGTTCCGCGACCGAACCGTCGTAGCTGAAGTTGGGCATCTGGTAACCGAGGCGAATAGTCACGGGAGCCACGCTACTCGGATATCGGCCCACAGCACGTGGGAGAGCGCGATAATTCGTCCATGACCACCATCGATCTGGCCCGAGCACCGTTCTCCGGATTCGCCGTCGACGACCTGCCGGCAGCTCGCACGTTCTACGCGGACACCCTCGGTCTCGAGGTGACCGAGAACGAGATGGGGATGCTCGAACTTCACCTGGGAGCTGCGGCGGTACTGATCTATCCCCGGCCCGGTCACGTGCCGGCGCAGTACACCATCCTCAATTTCCCGGTGACCGACATCGAGGCCGCAGTCGATGCATTGATCGCCAAAGGGGTGGTGTTCCAACAGTATCCGGACATGGGCACCGACGAGAAGGGGATCTTCCGGCACGGCGGACCGCTCATCGCCTGGTTCACCGATCCGGCGGGCAACGTGTTGTCGGTGCTGCAGGACTGAACTCGACCGCTCAGGCAGCCGGGGTTCCTTCCGTCAAAGCCGTTGTAGCGGAACGTCGTACGCCCTGGGGATCGACCCACTCGACGACGGCGACATCACCGGGGTGCCGTCCGATGAGGGCCTGGGCCAGATCCGAGGACGAACCGACACCGGCACCGTCGAAGGCGACGATCACATCGTCGCCGGACAGTCCGATTGCCGAGGCCGGAGAATCGGTAGCCACCGTCACCACCTCGGCACCCATCGCCGGCTTGTTGTCGAACACGGACACATCTCGCACCGACACCCCGAAGTACGGGGTCGGACCCACATGAACCGTCCCGCCGGACTGCCCC
This sequence comes from Rhodococcus sp. NPDC077669, assembly GCF_040686915.1. Lineage (NCBI taxonomy): Bacteria > Bacillati > Actinomycetota > Actinomycetes > Mycobacteriales > Nocardiaceae > Rhodococcus > Rhodococcus sp. NPDC077669. Next base: position 286,065 of record NZ_JBFBMD010000003.1, read on the forward strand.
GTGACGACCTGATCGAGCACGGCAGCAGCCTCCGTGATGGGAACCGCATACGCCTCGGGGGCCTGCGGAGGCCTGCTCTCGGAGCCGGTGCGCGCCTCGTCCGAGAGGCCCGCTGTATTGACGCCCACCACACGACCCCAGGCATCGAACAGTGGGCCACCCGAATCACCCGCTCGCACATCGGCATCGACTCGAATCATCCGATCCAGAGTGTTCCGCGAACCGTCCACCGAACTACGGGTACGCACCTGCTGATCCAGAGCCGTCACCGCACCCGGGGCAGGCACCAGAACACCTGCGCCAGCAGCATTCCCGACGGCAGTGACCGCATCCCCCACCTCGGGAGGTGAGTCCGGAGCGAACTCGACCACCGGCAGGTCGGCCGCGGAAATCAACCGCATGACCGCCAGATCACGAGATTTGTCGTAACCGAGCACGGTGGCGTCGTAGATCAGTCCGTTGCCCATGTGCACGGCGCTGATCTCGGTCGCGTTTTCGACGACGTGGAAGTTGGTGAGCACCAGGCCGTCCGGGGCAACGACGAAGCCGGTACCTGCGACGCCGGAGTAGCCGGCGGTGGCGGAGATCGTGACGACGGTGGGGTTCACTCGCGCCGAGAGGTCCTCGAGAGTGAGCGGGGGCGGCTCGACGACGGGGATGGACGTGACCTCGGGGGCCTGCAGCTGGACGTCGGTGCCGACAATTCCGGGACTCAGCGGCGTGGCGAGGAACCAGACACCGGCGGCGACCAGCGTCAGTACCCACGCTCGCCCACCCGACTGCATGAAAATCGATTATGGTCCGATGCCGAGCGCCGTGCCAGTCAGTCTGCGATCACCGCTCGGGGAACGTCGGCGCGCAGTGTGAAGTCGGTGACGAATTCGCCGTCTTCGGGGCCGTATCGATTCTTGATGTCGTAGCTCTCGACGTCGAACGCGTCGAGGGACGGCGAATGGGTGGTGACGGCCATCGAGCCACCGTCGATATCGAACTGGAGCAGGCGTTGGAAGCCGGTGCTGCGTTCGCCGTCGACCTCGAAGTACTGGTAGTCGGCCAGCAGTTGCACGACGGTGCGGTCGGTCTCTCCCACGTGCTCGTCGACGACCGCGACCTGGCCGTCGACGTGCCCGGACAGGACGAGGAAGACGGTCTCGTGTGGAACGACCAGTCGATTCCAGATCTGTTGGCCGGAGCTCGACCCGATGTCGCCGAACCCCATCAGTTTCTTCTCGCCGAGTTCGTCGAGGTAGTAGTGCGTGCCGATGACGACATTGCGGTCGGGGTTCTCGTCGAGAACTCCCTCGGCCCACTGCATGACCTTTTCCGGCGGGTTGTAGCCGATGTACAGCATCAAGAACTTTGCTCCGGCAATATCGACCAGGTCGTAGTGCGCCGAATTGTCCTCGTCGGTGAACGAACCGCCCCAATAGGGTTGATCCCGATAACGCTGAGGGCCGAAGTACTCGTTGTAGAGCGCGTGGTTCTTCTCGTGCTCCCCCGGGACCAATTTGCCCGCAACGTTCCAGATGTTGTCGTGGTTACCGGGCAGAACCCCGTGGGCGATGCCGGCATCCTCGAGGATCTGCATCGATTCGCTGGCGGCCTCGAACTCCTTGCGCGCCTGAGTATCCGGACGCCCCGGGCTGATCCAGCTCTGAATCAGGTCGCCGGTGTGCATGCTGTAGTCGATCTTCAGCTCGTCGGCGTTGTCGGCGGTCCACTGCGTCATCTCCGAATACACACCGGGATCGTCGCGGGCTATGTACTGCGTGTCGGTGATGTGCTGAAGCGCGAAATCGTACGTGCTCGGATCGGCGAAGCTGCTGTCGGGGCGCGCGTTGGTCTCGGCGAACGAACGATCCGCTCGGGGACTGTCGATGACCAGTACTTCGACAGTGCCTCTCTCGGTGGAGATCTCGGCACTCAATTCCACCGAACCGCCGGGCGCAACCGGGTCGGCCGTCGCAATGGCCGGACCCCACGTGTTGCCCGACTCGTTCCACACATGCAACGCCAGATCGTTCGTGTTCACCGATCTGCCCGACCATGTCAGTGTCGCCGTGTCCGTACCGGGCGCGAACGTAGCGGTGTAGCGGAGGTAGGGGTATTCGTCCCACCCCGAGGTACGCATCTCCGTCGTCGACGACTCGACACCGACCTCGTGAGTCGGCGGATTCGGCGCGTCTGCGACACCCGCGACCATGGACGTGGTGATCGCCGCGGGCACCGTCGTCAACCCGATCCCCGGTACCGCAGCCGCTTGGCGAGGCGTCGGCTGGTCGCGGCGCTCGGCAGCCGCATCGGCACCGGTGAGGGCGAGCAGCACACAGGTCAGCGCCAAGGAGCCGAATGCCGATGGGCGCTTCATGCCATCGAGGTTACCGATACCAGCGCCGGAGCCGCGGAAACCGCAGGGCTGCCCGGCTACAGTCGGCTCATGTCCGCGCAGCATCGCCCTCGGGTTCTGATCGGTATCTCCGGCTGGACGTACGCGCCGTGGCGAGGGGATTTCTACCCGAGCGGTCTCGCGCATCGCAAGGAACTCGGGTACGCGTCCGAGCACCTGACGTCGATCGAGATCAACGGCACGTTCTATGCGATGCAGAAGCCGTCGAGCTTCACCAAGTGGCACGACGAGACTCCGGATGACTTCGTGTTCTCCATCAAGGGTGGGCGGTACGTCACGCACATCAAGCGGCTCGTCGGCGTCGAGTCGGCATTGGCGAACTTCTTCGCCACCGGGGTCCTCACCCTCGGTGACAAGCTGGGGCCATTCTTGTGGCAGCTCCCACCCAATCTCGAGTTCGACGCGCAGAAGATGACGGACTTCTGCGCCCTGTTGCCCAGAACTGTCTCTGTAGCAGTAACTCTGGCGGAGTCGCGGGACGACAAACTGGCCGAGGATCGAGTGCTGTTGCCGGCTGCGTCGTCTCGGCCACTGCGGCACTGTATCGAGGCCAGACATGCAAGCTTCGCCTCCGACGAGGCAGTGGAACTGTTGCGCGAGAACGATATTGCGATCGTGGTTGCCGACACCGCCGGAAAGTACCCGTACATCGACACCCCCACAGCGGATTTCATGTATGCCCGACTGCACGGAGACGAAGAGTTGTACGCCAGCGGCTACACCGACGACGCTCTCGATCGATGGGCCACCAAGATCTCCGAGTGGACGTCGGCGGGCCGGGACGTCTTCGTGTACTTCGACAACGACATCAAGGGCTACGCACCCTTCGACGCCATGAAACTCATCGAGCGCGTCGGTAGCTGAGTATTCGTCTCTCTAGGATCGAAGCTAGAGGAGCGAATACTCGTGTAGCTACTGACTCGATGCAGGTAGAGCCTCTGCGACACGTGAAAGGCTGCGCGCCGCCGCGAGAATCGTCTCCACCTTGTCCGTCAAGGCGTCGCCCTCGAATGTCTCCACGCGGCCGCCGACGCTGATCGACGCGACGACCACCCCGTCGCGTCCGAGAATCGGTGCGCCCACCGCCGCGACGCCGGCCAGGTAGTCGGAGTTGCTCAGCGCGTATCCCTGCGTTCGGATCCGGTCGAGATGATCCATCAACTGGTCTGGTGACGTCAGTGTTCGGCTCGTGTATGCAGCAAGCTCTCCGCCGAGCCAGCGGTCGCGAATGCGAGCGGAGAACGCGAGCATCGCCATCGGCCCGGCCGTGGCGTGATACGGAAGAACGGATCCAATCGAAATGCCAGCTACCACAAGGGGATTGCTGCCCTCGTGGCGGTCGATGCACACCGCGCCCTCGTCAGCGGGAACCATCAGATAGGCGGTGTCGCCGAACTTTTGGGCGATGTCCGACAGATACGGCTGGGCGGCACCGCGGATGTCGAGCTGTGTCAACGCGGACGATCCGATCTCGAACACCGGCATGGCGATCCGGTACGAACCCTCCGCTGTTCTGTCCACCCAGCCGGCATGGATCAACGTCGTCATCAGGCGATGCACGGTCGTCTTGTTCATTCGACTCGCCGTCGTCAGGTCGTTGAGCGTCCACACAGGATGCGTCGTGTCGAAATGGTCGAGCAGAGCGCATGCCTTCACGACGGCACCGACGATGTCGCGGCCGGCCTGGGCGTCGGACTCGGTGGGAACTGCCACGAGTTGTTCCTTCCGGTCGGGTGGAGCGTCGTCGCCATCCTACGAACCGACGCGCGATGCGCTATCGATCCACGGGTATTGACTTGTGATCCGAGCCACTCTAAATTCGGAAGGCGTTCCGCAATACGAAACGGAGAGTGCTCGTGACGATGACTTTGAGAGGCCTGACCGAACAAGGCCTGGTGTATGCGCCCGGCGTCTGGGACGGGTTGACGGCCAAGCTGGCCGAGCAGGCGGGCTTCTCGGCGCTGTGCGCGTCCGGCTTCGCCGTATCGGCTGCGCTCGGACTGCCCGACGCCGAGCTCTACACCATGACCGAGAACCTGCAGGCCGTCCGGACCATTCGCGAGGCATCGTCTCTGCCCCTCGTCGCGGACATCGACACGGGCTACGGAAACGCCGTCAGCGCCGCGCGCACCGCGACGCGGTTCGCCGAGGCCGGCGTCCAGGGTGTGTTCATGGAGGACCAGCTGTCGCCGAAGAAATGCCCGATCTGCGTCGGCGAGCCGGTGGACTTGATCTCCGTCGAGGAGGCGTCGGGCAAGGTTCGGGCGGTGCGTGATTCCATGCCGGACGACGTTCTGCTCATCGCACGCACCGACGCACGTGGCGACGAGGCGATCATGCGCGCACAGGCCTACGTCGACGCCGGAGCCGACATGATCATGCCGGTGACGAAGACGTTCGAGACCGTCGAGCAGTGGGAGAACTGTCACCGAGCGGTCGGGGTTCCGCTGATGGCCACGCTCACCGCGTCGACCTGGACCGAGCGGGAGTTCACTCCGGAGGTTCTGGCACAGATCGGAGTGCGGCTGGCCCTGCTGCCCACTCAGGTGCTGATGGCCGCAACCGGTGCCGCACGCGAGACTCTGCGTCGCCTGGCCGCAGGCGAAGCTCCCGCCGACGTCAGTGCCGACGCGCTGCAGCACCACGAGTTCGTGGACCTCATCGGTTTTCCCGAAGTCGAAGCGCAGCAGCGTAAATACCTTCCTGCGGAGGCGAACCGATGACATCGGCCGCGTTCACGATGGTCGAGAAGATCCTCGGTAGGACCTGTGGCGGTGACCCAGTGCGTGCCGGTGAGAACCATGCGGTACGACCGGCGCGGATGATCGCGTACGACTTTCCCGGGTACACCGATGTGATGTTCCGGCAGATGCGCGACGACTTCGGTATCACCTCACTCGAGGACCCGTCTCGGTACGTCGTCTTCATCGATCACATGTTGACCAAGCGCAACGACCGGGAACAAGAAGTACACCAGGTCACCCGAGACTGGTGCGAGTACTACGGAATCGAGCTGCACGAGGGCCGCGGCATCGGGCACCAACTCACCGCCGAACTCGGCCTGGCCATCCCCGGTGACTTCCTCGTCCACTTCGACGGTCACATCAGCGGAATCGGCGCGTTCGGTGCGTTGGGCTGGGGTATCCGCCGAGATCTGATCGAGGCATGGGTGACCGGCCAACTCTACGTGGACATTCCAGCGACCACGCGGTTCGACCTGTACGGAGAATTCGCGCCGGGAGTGGACAGCCGCGATCTGGTGCACACCATCATCGACCTCGTCGGGGCAGACGGGTGCGCACACCAGGTGATGGAATTCGGTGGCCCCGGTGCCCGGTCGATGAAAATCGATCACCGGCAAGGATTGTGCGGCATGGCGATGTTCACCGGAGCCGTGTCCGCGATATTCGAACCGGACCAGACCTCACTCGACTACGCCAACGATGTTGCGCGACAGTCGTTCACACCGGTCTACCCAGACTCCGATGCGACCTACGCAGCTCGGCACACCATCGACCTCGCCCAGATCGTGCCGCAGGTCGTGCAGCCCGGCTCGGCGCGTGCAGCCAACACCCACACTGCAGCCGAACTCGCCGGCACTCCGATCACCAAGGCGTTCATCGGATCCTGTGCCAGTGGACGAATCGAGGATCTGCGGGCCGCGGCACTCGTGCTCGACGGACGCACCGTGGCTCCCGGTGTGGAGCTCAATGTCGTGCCCACGTCGCAGAAGGTGCACGATCAGGCCGAGCAAGAGGGGCTGCTCGACGTACTGCGCGCGGCGGGTGCGCACATTGCAGTGTCGAGCTGCGACTTCTGTTTCGGCTATCAGAAGCCGTTGGCGGCGGGCGAGAATTGCATATCGACCGGCGTGCTCAACATCTCCGGCCGGATGGGTAGCTCGGACGCCAACATCTACATGGGTTCTCCGTACACCGTCGCCGCCAGCGCGCTGGCCGGCACGATCCAGCAGGTGGGCTCGTGAGCGCCTACCCACCCCCGCCCGACGTCATCTCCGGCCGAGTTGCCTGGGTCTTCGGCGACGACTTCGACATCGATCTCGTTGTCGGCGTTGCGAATATCAAGTCGTACGATCCCGAGCATCTGAGGTCGGTCTGCATGACCGCATACGATCCGGGTTTCGTCGATCGCGTTCGGCCGGGCGACATCATCGTCGGCGGCCGCAACTTCGGGTACGGTCACCCGCACTATCCGCCGATGGTGGCTCTGCGCAACGCCGGTATCCAGGCCATCGTGGCCGAGTCGTTCTCGCCGGGGTTCTGGCGCGGAGAGACATTCAACGGAGTACCCCTCATCACCATTCCGGAAGTCTCCGGCGCGGTCGTCACCGGTGATACCGTCGAACTCGATTGGCGACGAGCAGCATTGACCACTGCCGATGGTCGATCCCTGGTGGGTAGTGCGCCCAGCCCTCGTACTGTCGCAGTCATCGAGGCCGGCGGATCGTACGAACTACTGCTGGCCGAACACCGAAGCAAGCAACCACTCACAGGACAGGGAACAGCGCGATGACGAACGTCGACCAGCCTTCTGCGGTCACCAGCGCACCGAAAGCCGACACCACCACCGCGCGCCGTGCCGCGCTCGCCGGTGGCGTCGGCACGCTCATCGAGTACTACGACTTCGCCGTCTACGGTTTTCTCGCCGTAGTCATTGCGCCACTGTTCTTTCCGTCCACCAGCCCCGGCGTGTCCATCCTCGCGACCCTGGCGGTATTCGGAGTCGCATACGTCGCACGTCCGCTCGGAGGAATCTTCTTCGGACGCCTCGGCGACAGAAAGGGTCGTCGACAGGCTCTGGTCGTGACGGTGGTCTGCATGGGCATCGCGTGCGGAGTCCTGGGAATGCTGCCCACACACTCGAGTGTGGGCGTGCTGGCACCGATTCTGCTCGTCATCATCCGACTCGCCCAAGGGTTCTCTGCAGGAGGTGAAATCGGTGGTGCAGCAACCTATATCGCAGAGTCTGCACCGCCGAACCGTCGCGGCTTCTTCGGGTCGTTCACGCCGGTCGGTTCCACCCTCGGATTCGCGGTCGCCGCAGCCGTTGTCGGAGTGGTCGCCCTCATCACCACCGACGACCAGATGTCGTCGTGGGGATGGCGCATTCCGTTTCTGCTTGCACTTCCCCTCGCTCTGGTCTGTCTGCGAGTGCGGCTGAAGCTGGAGGACAGCCCGGAGTTCGAGGAAATGGCGGCGAAGAACGAGGTTGCGAAAAGCCCGTTGAGCGATGTCGTGAAGAAGCAGCCGTGGTCGGTGCTGCGCGTCGTGGGCATCGCCATCGCGATGAACGGATCCGGTTACATCGGTCTGACGTACTTCAGCGTGTACCTGATCAACGACCTCGGATTCTCCAAGGACTCGGTCTACTGGACATCGGCGATCGCAATTGCGTTGGCCTGTGCGACCTTCCCGCTCAGCGGCATGCTCACCGACAGATTCGGGCGCAAACCGGTACTGCTCAGCGGCTACGTTGCATATGTCGTCATTGCGTTGCCGGTGTTCATGATCCTCGGCGCGACGTCGTCAATCATCGTGGTGGGCTGTGTGTACTTCGTCTACATGGTTCTCAACGGAGTCGTGCAGGTACCCGCGTTCCCACTGTTCACCGAGCTGTTCCCTCGGGCAGTTCGATACACCGGAGTGTCGTTGGGCTTCAACATCGGCACCATCGCCGCAGGCGGAACAGCACCGTACGTCGCTGCTCAACTGGTCGAGTCGACCGGCAACGCCATGTCACCCGCCTACTGGGTCATGGGTGTCTGCGTGATCGGCGTACTCACGGTGCTGACCATCAAGGAAACCGGACGCGAGAAACTCCCGGTGTAGTGCGGCGTAGATGCCGGCCGTAGTTCGAGACTCGCCCCACCACGTGCACTCGGCGTGGTGGGGCGTCCCGCGTGTGTGCGGTCGAGGACGCAGCCGACCGGGGTGACAAACGCGAGCGCACTTGCCAGATGCGCGCAAAATAGCGACGTGATCGGTGTCTACTTTGTGCGCGTCTGGCAAACGCGCGCGCGTTTGCGGAAATGGGGGCCGCTACCCCAGTATTCCGCACTCTTGCGTCAAAGCTAGATATGGATAGACAGCGCTACGGAGCGCAGAGGCGACGCACGGCGGCTTCGATTTTCGACGCCCGACGCTGAATTTCGGCGTCATCGGCAGGCTCGCAGTGCAGGCTCGGCGCGGTCATCCACGCCGAGGTGATGCCGAACATCATGGTGATCAGATCCTCGACGGTGAAGGCGTCGGAGATCAGTCCGTCTCGCTGGGCGTCGGCCATGGCCCTGTGTCGCTCGGCGATGACCGAGTGGATGTCGTCGGTGCCCGAGGTCGCCATACCGCCCTGCAGCTGGGTCCACAGCAGGAGTCGGTGCTCCTCGGGATGCGCAGCGAGGTGCAGGTATTCGCGCGCTGCGTACCCGCCGAGGTCGTCGACGGCGAAGGGTACTTCGTCGATGAACCGCGCGAACCCGTCCTCGACGACGGCCCGGAACAGGGCTTCTTTGTCGCCGAAGTAGGCGTACAGACGTTCCTTGCTGGCCTTGGCCGCGGCCGCGATCCGATCGACGCGGGCCCCGGCCAGCCCGTGTACCGAGAACTCGTCCCGGGCGGCGACGACGATGCGGGCGCGGGTCGCACTGGCGTCAGGTTTCATGGCGGTCACCATACCCCCAACCAACTAGTTCGTTTGACTATTGGTTCTGGGTCGCCTACCTTTTTGCTCGGGACATTTTTCGTGCCCAGAATCAACGAGTACGAGTGGGGTAGAAACATGTCGCAGCTCTCCGAGCGCGAAGCGCCGGATCTGAATCCGAACTACGAGCGCCGATGGCTGGTGCTGTGCATCGTCGCCATCACGCAGCTCACGATCGTGCTCGACGGCACGATCGTCAACATTGCGCTGCCGCAGGCTCAGCTGGACCTGGGCATCAGCGACAGCAGCCGCGCCTGGGTCATCACCGCCTACGCGTTGTCGTTCGGCGCACTGCTGCTGCTCGGCGGACGCATTGCCGACTACTGGGGACGCAAGCGCTCGTTCATCGTCGGCATGGCAGGCTTCGCCGTTGCCTCCGCTATCGGCGGACTCGCTCAGGAAGGCTGGCAGCTGTTCATCGCGCGCGCCGGCCAGGGTGTGTTCGCTGCACTGCTCGCCCCGGCAGCACTGGCCATCCTGACGGTGACGTTCACCGACACCAAGGAACGCGCCAAAGCGTTCGGCGTCTTCGGCGCCATTGCCGGTGGCGGCGCAGCGGTCGGCCTACTCCTCGGCGGAGTGCTCACCGAATACGCGAACTGGCGCTGGTGCCTGCTGGTCAACATCCCGGTCGCAGTGTTCGCCATCGCCGCAGCGGTGCCGCTGGTGAAGGAGAGCAAGGCTCACGGAGACACCCGCTACGACCTGCCCGGCGCGATCCTCGTCGCTCTCGGTCTGGCCTCGCTGGTCTACGGCTTCACCGAGGCCGAAGACGGCTGGGCGACGGTACCCACCATCTCGTTCATCGCGCTCGGCCTCGCTCTGCTGGCCGCGTTCGTCGTCGTCGAGTCCAAGTCCGCCAACCCGCTGCTGCCCTTGAGTGTGTTGCTCGACCGTGACCGCGGTGCCGCGTACATCGGCTCGGCCGTCATCGGCGCTGCCCTGCTCGGTGGCACGTTGTACCTCACGTTCTACTTCCAGATCGTGCTGGAGATGAGCCCGGTCATCGCCGGCGTCGCGTCGCTGCCGATGACCGGCGGCATCCTGATCACGGCCGCGCTCGCTTCTGCGCTCGTGCCGAAGATCGGACCCAAGCCGCTGATGGCCGTCGGTCCGGTCGTGTCCGCAGTCGGCCTGCTGCTGCTGACCCAGATCGGCGTCGACACCTCGTACTTCACGCACGTCCTGCCGGGCGTCGTGCTGCTCGGCCTCGGCCTCGGTCTGCTGATGGTTCCGATGCAGAACGTCGCACTGATCGGCGTTCCCGATCACGACGCAGGTGCCGCATCGGCGCTGATCAACGCCACCCTGCAGGTCGGTGGTGCACTCGGTGCTGCGGTGTTCACCACCGTCTACACCTCGTCGAAGACCTCGTACCTGGCCGAGAATCCGGCACCGACTCCGCCCGCCGGAGTTCCCGCGGAAGCTCTCGCCGGCCAGGAAGTGCCCAGCGACGAGATGTTGGCCGCGCTGCCGGAGCCGATCCGCAACTTCGTGCTCGCGACCATCGACCACGCGTTCTCGGCCGAGGTCTCCGGCTACGCCTGGGCATTCGGTACCGCCGCGATCCTCGTCGCGCTGGTGAGCCCGGTCGTGTTGCTGCTCGTCCGCGCGAAGAAAGACGACCTGCCCGTCGGCGACACCCCGGTACATATCGGATAACGCAGGCACGAACCGACAACCCCGCTGCTCAGCCGTCGAGCAGCGGGGTTGACGTTCTTCGAAGGCATCGTCAGTCCGGGTCGATTGCTTCGGCCTGCGCGGTGAGCAACATGTGCAGCAGCTCGGGAGGCAATGCCATCGGAGGCATCGCGCCGAGAGTGATGGAGTTGTCGGAGTCGCCGTTCAGTTCCTCCACCTCGTCGTGCAGGCTTTCCATCTTCTCGTCCAGCGTGTTGGCCGTCTCGGCGGCCTCGGTCAGTTCCGCCAACAGGGTGGGCGGAATCTGGCCGCGGTACTTGTAGAAGATCTTGTGCTCGAGGCTCGCCCAGAAATCCATGGCAATCGTGCGGATCTGGAGTTCGACCAAGACCGGTTGGACGCGATCGGACATGAACACCGGAACTTCGACGATGAGGTGCAAACTCTTGTAGCCGTTGGCTTTCGGGTTCGCGATGTAATCCTTGACCTCGACGACTCGAACGTCGGTCTGACTACTGAGCATGTCCGCGATGCGGTAGGTGTCGGAGATGAAGCTGCACGTGATGCGGACACCTGCGACGTCGAAGATGTTCTCGCGAATGGCGTCGAGCGTCAGTGCGCACTTCTTGCGCTGAGCCTTGTCGACGATGCTCTCGGGCGTCTTGAGTCGCGACGAGACATGCTCGATGGGGCTGTAGCGGTGGATGTGAGTGAATTCCTGCTTCAGGATGTTGATCTTGGTGATCAGTTCGTCGATTCCGAACTTGTAACTCATCATGAAGCGGGTGAAATCGTGCCTCAGCTGCACCAGGTCGACGACGGCTTCACTGTTGCTCATGCCCCCGATTGTCCACGATCGCCGGACGTGACCGCGCCGCGCGAGAATCGAAGCTGGCGTCGCTGCACGTGGCACCGAGTTCTGGGGTGAACCGCACGAGATTGCACCTCTGGCACTGATGGGTACGGTGATGCCCCCGCTCACACGAGCAAGCACGCGAACCCACCAGTACCGAACCGGCGACAAGCGGATGGCCGTTGGTGCAGTGAGTAGGTGCTCGTTCTGCCCACCGATCGCCGACGCGGTAGAGCGAGCCGGCAACCGGGTCGGTGTCGCGCTCGTCGGATGCCATCGCGCGCAACCGCCTTCGACACTGTCTACCGCCCGATTTGGACCGCCCGAAGTGGCTCCGCTGGCCGCATCGCCAACTCCGGGGGCCCGCTCAGACTAACAGAAATCGAACGTATGTTCTAACGTGGATGTCAAAACCACGTCTTGCGGCCACCGACTGCGCGCCCCATCGAACCGAGCAACGTCAGAACCGCGCCGACGACCACCAGAATGATGCCGATAGTCGTCAAAATTGAAATGCCGGCGAAATAGCCGATGAGGGCGAGGATGATTCCGAGAACGATCATGACTACTCCTGGTGCCAAAGTGAGCCCACTATCGACGAATTGTCGATGGGACCGAACCTACTCGGGCGCGTGGACGATTGCTCACAATTGTCGCTATTTTCCGGCATCCACTTTCGCCGCGAGGAAAGCCTCCGGATCGATCAGATCCGCCTGCCCCACGATCGATCCCAGATCCGCGATGCGCTCGATCCCGGTGAGCACCATCTCCTCCTCGACGGTGCCCTCGGCGTAGCCGTAGTAGCAGGTCGACGTGGTGTGGTTGTGGTCCTTGTCGATGCGGTTGGCGCGGCCCTCGATCTGCCTGATGTCGATGGGTGTCCACCGAGGATCGTGAATCAGCGTCACGCGCGGTGCGAGTGTGGAGACCGTCCCCTCCGGGAGCAGTAACTCGTTGGTGTGCAGGTTGATCGCGCTCGTGGTGGTCGAGACGATGACCGACGCGTCGCCGGTCTGAAATCGGCGAATCGACGCCTCCTGCTCGGGACTGCTCATGCTCCCGTCGACCACGGCGACCTCGAGCCCCTCGTCTCGAAGTGTCTGGGCCAGAGCAGCGACCGACTCGCGGTAGAACATCGAGACGAACACCTGATTGCCTGCCTTGACCCACGTCCGGACTTGATCCGCAGACGCGGGAATGCGCAGGTACGAGCACTTCTGGCGAAATCGCAGCGTCGCCGCACGGGTACTCGGATTCTTCTGCAGCACTCGCTTTCCGCCGACGGCCTTCCAGATCGGCAGGCCGACTTCCTTGCGGTAGTCCACCCACGCCGAGTTGTACAGCCGCTTCTGCGCGGCCGTGAGTTCCTGACCGAGGGGCTCCCGCGGCGTCGGTGGGGACGGCCGCGAAATAGACCACGGCACAGCGCCTCCCGACAACCAGCCGTGCACAGACGCGATGTCGCGGGCTCGCTTCGTCGCGTCCTCGGGCTCCCACCGCCACGTGGTCAACCCCGTCGTCGCCTTGCCTGCCTTGACGGCGAAGCCGGACTCGATGAGGAACTCCGCCCACTTCATCGTCACGGCATAGCCGAGATACTCGTCGTCACCGAGGATCTCGACGCCGCGGCTGCGTTCCACGGCACGGGCCATGTACGCGAAATGCAGCGGCTGATAGCCGGGAGTGGCAGACATCCACACGACGGATCGAGCCGCCTCCTGATACCGCCAGAGGATCTGCGACTGCTGCGACTCGATGTTCATCAACGCATGCGACTCGTCGGCGATCACCACGTCGATGTCGAACCGCAGCTCTCCCAGCGAGATGGTCCGCTTGTTCTGCGTCCGTTTACGTTTGCCCAGATCGGTCTCGGGGGGAACCGACAGCAGCTTCTTGGTGGACTGATAGGTGATCAGCAACCAACGCTTGCGGTCGGACGGCTCGATGTCGGCCTCGCTGTCTGCAATGGTGCGACGCCACCCCGGCAGCGCACCCTTGGGTGCCACCACCAGAACCGTGCCGATCTCGGCGGCCGACATCTGCCGCACGGCCTCGCACACGGCCAACGTCTTACCCAGACCCGTCGAATCCATCTGCGCGAAGTACGGGAAGCCGGCGTCGAGCGCGGCCAGATGGCGTCGGACCGATTCGAGTTGGGTGTCGCGAGGCTGCATCGCCCGTTCGCGCACCTCTTCGTCGCGCCAACTGTCGTTCGCGTCGTCCTCGAGCCACCGCTGCAGGCTGTGCGGCATCGATTCGTACGGCTGCAGGTACTCGGGCAGTTCGGTTCCGTAATACGCGAACACGCGCGGTCCGGGGTACCAGCGCGCCCCCGCTGCGCCCGCCGCGGACCGATCCTCGAACGGCACGTCCAACACCCAGACGCGCTCGCCGGGATCGGGCACCCGAAGATCGGGGGCGGCGGACTTACGGGGCGAGGTCTTGCGCGGGGCTGCTCTCTTGCGAGGTGCGGCCTTCTTCGGGGCAGCTTTCTTCGCCGCAGGCTCACCGTTCTTCGCAGCCGCGAACTTTCGCGCAGCGCTGCTCTGCCCGGCCTTGACGGTGCGGGCAGTGGTGGATCGGGCAGTGCGTTTACGAGGTGGCATCGGATCCAGTCTGTCGTACGGTGTGCACGAACACCGTAAAGGAGCCCTGTGACATACCCGAACGACCCGCGCGCCGTAGTTCTCGTCCACGACCGGGACCCGTCCCTGGCGCGTCGCGATATCGGCACCCTCGCCGCCGAATTGCGCACCAGGGGTTTCCTGTTGGACGTGCATTCCTTCGACCACAGTCCCGATGTCGCACCACCGACGCTGTCCGACGCGCAGGTGGTCGTGGTCATGGGCTCACCCGACGCTGCGTACGACGACACCCTGACGTGGCTCGCGCCGGAGATCGCGTACGTGCAGCAGGCGATCGATGCGCAGGTCCCGGTTCTGGGTGTGTGCTTCGGCGGCCAGTTGCTTGCTCGCGTGCTCGGCGGATCCGTCCGCAAGTCCGAGTACCCCGAGTACGGATTCGTCGACGTCGAGACCTCCGATCCCGAGCTCGTCGCCTCGGGCCCGTGGATGGAATTCCACGGCGACACGTTCGTCGCGCCGCCGGAGGCCACGGTCATCGCCCGCAACGCGGCTGCGCAGCAGGCCTTCGTCTGCGGCCCGCACCTCGGGTTGCAGTTCCACCCCGAGATCGACCTCGACACCTACGATGCATGGGCGGCCGCGTGGGACCGCGACGGCGTCGAACACGCGGTGGACGTGCACCAGATCAGGCAGGACATTGCCGACTCCGAAGCTGCAGCTCGTGAGCGGTGCTCGGCGCTGCTGGACGCATTTCTCGCCCGATCCTCGGCGGTGCCCCGGTAGGGTCGAACGATGACCGAGGCCAGGCCCAGCAACTTCAGCGATCACCAGCTCGGCATCTACGCCGCCGGAATGTTCGCCCAGCAGACACCGTCGATCACCACCAACCTGGCGAGGCTGGAGGACCAGGCTGCCGAGAAGCTCTCGCCTGAGGCGCTCGGCTACATCGTCGCCAGCGCGGGCAGTGGCTCGACGGCGCGGGCGAACCGGGCCGCCTTCGACAGGTGGGCCATCACGCCGCGGATGCTGCGCAGCTCGGCCTCGCGTGATCATGCGTGCACCGTGCTCGGCACCGACATGCCTGCACCGCTGCTGATCGCGCCGGTGGGCATTCAGACTCTCGCCCATCCCGACGGTGAACTCGCGACGGTTCGCGCGGCTGCGGAACTCGGTGTGCCGTACATACATTCGACGCAGGCCTCGCATTCGTTCGAGCAGATCGCCGAGGCGGGCGGAGATGCGCCGCGCTGGTATCAGTTGTACTGGCCGACGGACGAATCGGTACTGCTGAGCTTCCTGCAGCGTGCGAAGGACACCGGATTCACCACGTTGGTGCTGACGCTCGACACGACGTTGCTGGGCTGGCGGCCCGCCGATCTCGACCGCGGGTACCTCCCGTTCTTGGCGAACCTCGGCATCGAGAACTATCTGAGCGATCCGGCGTTCCAAGCCGGACTCGCTCAGCCCGTCGAGGAGAATCCCGTTGCAGCCGCGATGCATTGGGCGCAGATGTTCCCCAACCCGGGGCTGTCGTGGAAGAACCTGGCGTTCCTGCGCGAGCATTGGGACGGCCCGATCGTGCTCAAGGGCATCTGCACCGTCGGCGACGCCCGAGAAGCGGCCGCCCACGGAGTCGACGGCATCGTCGTCTCCAACCACGGCGGTCGTCAGATCGACGGTGCCAGGCCGTCTCTCGACGCATTGCCGTCCATCGTGGATGCGGTCGGTGACGAACTGACGGTCCTGTTCGATTCGGGTGTACGGACCGGCGCGGACATGGCCAAGGCGCTTGCGCTCGGTGCCGATGCGGTTCTTCTCGGCCGCCCGTTCCTGTACGGTCTCGCCCTCGGCGGGCAGGAGGGTGTTGCACACGTACTACGTTGCCTACTGGCCGAATTCGACTTGGTGACCAGCCTGTCCGGTCATACCGGCGCGGGCGAGCTCGGTCGCGACTCGATCGAGGCGTCCTGATGGAGTGGACGAAGCACGCCATCTGGTGGCACCTGTACCCGCTCGGCTTCACCGGTGCGCCGGTGCACGGATGGGACGGTGAATCCCAATCGGATCTGCACCGGCTGAACAGAATCGAGAAGTGGCTCGACTACGCCCTCGAACTCGGCGCGTCGGGCATCGCCCTCGGTCCGATCTTCGAGTCGGAGAAGCACGGCTACGACACTGTCGACTACTACCACGTCGACGGTCGGCTCGGCACCGACGAGGATATCGATTCGCTGATCGCTGCGGCGCATTCCCGCGGTCTGAAGGTGATGTTCGACGGCGTCTTCAACCATGTGGCGCAGAGCTTTCCGAAGTTCCGTGAGGCTCTGGCCGAGGGCCCGGACTCCGAGGCCGCGGGGTGGTTTCACCTCGACTGGTCCGGGGACGAGCCGACGCACCGCAACTTCGAGGGCCACGACGAATTGGTCGCACTCAACCACGAGAGCCCGCACGTGCAGCAGTACGTCGTGGACGTGCTCTCGCACTGGCTCGAACGCGGCGTCGACGCCTGGCGGCTCGACGCGGCCTACGCGGTACCGCCGCGCTTCTGGGCCGCGGTACTGCCGAAGGTTCGCGAGAAGCATTCGGACGCATACTTTCTCGGCGAGGTCATCCACGGTGACTACGACCGGATCGTCTCGGCCTCCACGTTGGACTCGGTCACCCAGTACGAGCTGTGGAAGGCGATCTGGAGTGGGCTGAGCGAGAAGAATTTCTTCGAGCTCTCGCATGCCCTCGAGCGTCACAACGGTTGGCTCGACGCCTTCGTGCCCGCCACGTTCGTCGGAAATCATGACGTCAATCGCATCGCCAGCGTCATCGAGGACGAGCGACATCTGCTGCACGCGTTGGTGGTTCTGTTCACCGTGGGCGGGATGCCGATGATCTACTACGGCGACGAGCAGGCATTCCGCGGTATCAAGGAAGATCGCGTCGGCGGTGATGACGAGGTGCGTCCCGAATACCCGGACACTTCCGAGGATCTCGCCCCGTACGGCTGGCCCGTCTACCGAGTGCATCAGGAGCTGATCGCAGTTCGGCGTCGCAATCCGTGGTTGTACTCCGCGCGCACCGAGACGCTCGAGCTCACCAACACCGCGCTGCTCTACCGCGTGTACGCGGACGACAATTCCATGACGGTGGCGCTCAACCTCGGCGACGAGGCCATCGACTACCCGGCCCAGGGCAGCGAAGTACTGGCCGGTGAGGCGCACCTGAACGACGGACGGGTAAGCGTTCCTCCCCACGGCTGGGCTGTCATCGGCTGATCGCTGCATACGGTTGTGTTCGGCTGTCTACGTCGAGCGCAAGAAAGCAGTAGAGAGACCTACAGGTACAGTCGACTGCGACACGGGGTGCCCGTCAGGGCTGAGATCACACCCGTCGAACCTGATCTGGTTAGGACCAGCGAAGGGAATGTCGTGATGTCTCGGTATTTCCTGTCCCTCGTGACGGTCCCGACCTCGAACGAGAGGCGTAGCGCATGAGACTCGACGAGCAGACAGTGTTGGTCACCGGCGGTGGACGCGGGCTGGGAGCATCGATCGCCGCGGCGTTCGCCGGTGAGGGCGCGCGTGTGGTCATCGACTACCGCACCAGCAAAGAGGCAGCGGAGGCGTTGGCGGACAGGCTCGGCGACCGTGCATTCGCGGTTCAGGGCGACGTGACCGACGAGAGCGCGGTGGCCTCGGTGTT
This sequence comes from Rhodococcus sp. NPDC077669, assembly GCF_040686915.1. Lineage (NCBI taxonomy): Bacteria > Bacillati > Actinomycetota > Actinomycetes > Mycobacteriales > Nocardiaceae > Rhodococcus > Rhodococcus sp. NPDC077669. Next base: position 303,961 of record NZ_JBFBMD010000003.1, read on the forward strand.
CGACTCGGCCCGTGCGCATTTCGGCACCCCGATCACCACCGTCGTCAACAACGCACTGGCCGATTTCTCGTTCGACGGGGATGCTCGACCGAAGGCCGACACCATCACCTGGGAGCGGTTCGACGCTCAGCTGCGAGGCAGCGTTCGCGCGGCACTGCTCACCACGCAGGCGGCCCTGCCGGGAATGCGTGAGGCGGGCTTCGGTCGAATCATCAACGTGGGCACCAACTTGTTCCAGAATCCGGTGGTGCCGTACCACGACTACACCGCCTCCAAGGCCGCCCTGCTCTCGCTGACGCGCACGTTGTCGGTGGACCTGGGCGCGGACAACATCACCGTCAACATGGTCTCGGGCGGACTGCTGCGTACCACCGACGCCAGTGCCGCGACCCCGGCCGAGGTGTTCGACTTCATCGCGGCCTCGACCCCGCTGCAACGCGTCACCACGCCCGAGGAGTTCGCCGACGCTCTGCTGTTCTTCGCCTCCCGGTGGGCGCGGTCGGTAACCGGTCAGAACCTCGTTGTCGACGGCGGTTTGGTCAAGAACTGACATGCACCTCAACGCTTTTCTGTACGGCTGCGGGCATCACAGCGCAGCGTGGCGGCATCCCGATTCGCGGGTGGAGGACCTGGGCAACATCGCGTACTACGAGGAACTTGCGCAGCTGGCCGAACGGGGAAAGTTCGACGCGGTGTTCTTTGCCGACGGGCATTCCGTGCGCGATCCGGCCGGCGCAGGAACCTGGTTTCTCGAACCGATCACGGCGCTGTCGGCCATGGCCAGAGCGACCACCCACATCGGTCTGGTCACGACTGTGTCGTCGACGTTCTACACCCCGTTCCATGCCGCGCGCATGCTGGCGTCGTTGGACCACATCAGCGGCGGCCGAGCCGGCTGGAACGTCGTCACCTCCATGTTCGACGCCGAAGCACGCAATCACGGAATGGACACCATCCCGGCTCGCGAGGAGCGCTACGCGCGCGCCGAAGAATTCGTCGATACGGCTCTGGCACTCTGGGATTCGTGGGATGCCGATGCGTTGACGCTCGATCGGACGGGGATGTACGCCGATCCGGCCAAGGTGCACTCCATCGATCACGACGGCAAACATTTTCGCGTTGACGGCCCGCTGACAGTACCGCGTTCGCCGCAGGGCAGGCCGGTTCTGTTCCAGGCCGGTGCGTCGGGACCGGGGCGTGATCTCGCGGCGAAGTACGCCGAGGCGATCTACGCCGTCGCCTACGATCTCGTTGCCGCGCAGAACTATTACGAGGACGTGAAGGCGAGAATCGATGGAGCCGGTCGTGACAGTGCGGCAGTGGGCATCATGCCGGGTTTGGTGACGTACATCGGATCGACGATGGAGGAGGCTCACCGGAAGAAGGCCGAACTGGACGTCTTGCTGCCGACGGAACAATCCCTGGCGATGCTCTCGACGTTCACCGGACAGGATTGTGCTGCCTGGGAACTCGATGAACCCGTACCGCCGCTGCCACCTGCGGCCGAGTTCACCGGACCGCAGGGTCGGTACGAGACCATCCTGCGCATCGTCGAGAAGGACCGGCCCACCGTGCGTCAGTTGCTGGGCACCCTCGCGGCCGGTGGCGGGCACGCCACGATGATCGGCACACCGGATTCCATCGTCGACGAGATGGAATCGTGGATCGGCCGCGGTGCCGATGGATTCAACCTGATGTGCCCGCGCTACCCCGACTCACTCGCCGACTTCGTCGAACACGTGGTCCCGATCCTGCAGCAGCGCGGCCTCTTTCGATCCGAATACACGTCGTCAACGCTGCGCGGGCATCTGACCGTATGACCTGAAGGTTCAGTCCAGCGAGTCGATGAATTCCCTCGTCAATCGGGCAATGTCGTCTGCATGGGAGATCGGCGACCAGTGTCCGGCCGGAATGTCGTTGCGCGTGAGGTTCTTCACCCACTTGCCGGTGTCGTCGTAGTGGTACGGCCGCACCGCGACGTCCTCGGTGTTGACGATGAGGTGCACCGGGATGTCGATGTATCGATCCCGCGGATTGGTCAGCAGCGGAATGATGTTGGCGCGGTACAGGTTGGTGCCGTTGGTTGCGTCCGACCACAGCGTGGGGTTCTGGGTGACGAGCTTCGGATCGACGCCCGAGAACTCCTGGAGGAATGCCGGCCAGCCCTTGGCGAACTGTCGCTTGATGCGCAGCGTCGAGAGTCCGGGGATGTGGAAGGTGACGGTGTACCAGGACGCTCGGGTCTGCGCGAGAACCTGCTTGATGCCGGTGAGGGTGGGACGACGCAGGCGCGACTGCGACCACTTTCCGAGGTGATCGAGGTTAGGTCCCGAAATCGATGTGTACGAACGGATTCGATCCTTCGCCTGGGGCTGGGCTGCAGCCTCCCATACCTCGACGGCGCCCCAGTCGTGCGCGAGCACGTGAACGGGAGCGTCGGGGCTGACCGCATCTGCGACGGCATAGAAGTCCGCCGCCAACCGGGCCAACTTGTACGCCGACTGCTCGGCGGGCACCGTGCTCTCGCCGGCTCCACGCGAGTCGTAGCTGATCACCCGAAAACGGTCTTCGAGTTGCGGCACGATGTGGCTCCACAGTTCGTGAGTATCGGGCCACCCGTGAACGAGGACGATGGGTTCGCCCTCGGGGTTTCCGCTCTCGAACACCGCCAGCCGAATGCCTTCGTTGACGACCGTCGTGCGAACTGCGTTGCTGCTCACTGTCTTTCCGTTCTATAGATCGAGTACGAGACGGGCGCTTCGAGCACGCGAGACGCAGATGAGCATGTGGTCGCGCTGCTCTTCCGGCGTCAGCCGTGTTTCGAGGTGCTCGGGTTCGCCGGACAGCACCCGCACCTTGCAGGTACCGCAGAAGCCCTGTTGGCACGAGTACGCGATATTGGGCTTCTGTTCCTTGACTGCGGTCAACACGGAGGCATCGGCAGCCACGTCGAGCACAGCGCCCGTGCTGATCAGCTGCACCTCGAACGGTGTGCCATCGAGGATCGGCGGCGGACCGAAGCGCTCGAAATGCAATGCGGTGGCAGGGCACTGGCGGAAGTCGCGGCGGACGGCGTCGAGCATGGGGGTAGGACCGCAGCAGTAGACGGCACCGCCTGCGGGTGCGCGCTCGAGCAATTCACCCTCGGTGGGGTACCCGTGCACGTCGTCGGTCCGGACGAACACGCGATCCGATTCCCAGCTCTCGATCTCGTCGAGAAAAGGCATCGTGTCCCGGGAGCGACCGCAGTACACGAATTGCCAATCCATCCCGAGGATCCGTGCGGCACGGACCATCGCGATGATGGGGGTGATGCCGATGCCGCCGGCGACGAACAGCGCGCTGCCCTCGGCGACGAAGGGAAAGCCGTTCCGTGGGCCGCGTACGGTGACCTCGGTTCCGGGCTCGAGTGCATGCATCTCGATGGATCCACCTGCGCCGGTGGGGATTCGACGCACGGCGATCCGGTAGCAACTGCGGTCGGACGGATCGCCGCACAGCGAGTACTGCCGACGGCGACCCGACGGCAGATGTAGATCGAGGTGGCAGCCGGGATGCCAGGTCGGCAGCTGCTCCCCCGTCGGCGAGGCGAGGGTCAGAGCGGCGACGTTCTCGTCCTCGGCGATGATCTCGCGGTCGACGACCACCAACCGCAGCGCGGAATCGGGATTGTGGCCGGCTACCGCGTCGTCGTACTCCTTGCCGGCAGTCGCATGCATGTAGCCGTTGAGGAACGTTCCGAGCATCTGCATCGAGCGATCGGCGCGAGGGCGTCCGCGCAGATCCGGTGGCGCGTCCTTGGGCAACAGCCGCGGAACGCGACCCGTCGAGAGCCTCACCGCGCCGCAGCCTGCGCGGCCGGGGACGACGCCAGGTAGCGCACGGCCTGAGCCGTCGAGCCTTCCTGGCTCGGGTGATACGACTTCTTCAGGTAGCGAGACATACTGCGGCCGACGTGCGTCAGCGCCGGCAGCGTGCCGCGGCGAACAGACTTGCGCCACAGGGCCGATCGGGGCTTGCGGACCGACTTCGGCGCGCTCTGCAGCTCGGGGTCGTTCTTCATCAGGAAGATGATGCCGCGCATCCAGATGTACCCCATCAACGGAACGACCACGACGAACGTGCGCAGGCGACGTACCTCGCGCTTGTCGAAGTAACGAAGGGTGTCGTACGCAACCGAGCGGTGTTCCACTTCCTCGGCACCGTGCCACCGCAGCAGATCGAGCATCGTCGGATGGATGCCGGCTCGGTCCAGACCGTCGGCATTGAGTACCCAATCACCGAGGAACGCCGTCACGTGCTCGATGGCCGCGATGAGGGCCAGCCGCTCGACGAGGTTGTTCTTCGATCGCAGACTCGTCACCGAATCCGATCCGAGGACCTTGCCGAAGGCCCATTCCATCTGATCGGTGAACGGAGTGGGGTCGAGTCCGTTGTTCTGCAGATGCACGAGGACGCCGGTATGAGCCTCGGCGTGTACGGCTTCCTGCCCGATGAAGCCGATGACGTCGTCACGCAGCTTCTCGTCGTCGATGTAGGGCAGAGCTTCTTTGAATGTGTCGACGAACCAGTGTTCACCGGCGGGGAGTATCAGGTGCAGCACGTTGAGAACGTGGGTGGTGTACGGATCGCCGGGCACCCAGTGCATCGGCAGATCGCTCCAGTCGAACTTGACGTTCCTGGCCTGAAGCATCACTTCGCCCGGATCCGATGCGACGGCGTTGCGCTCGTTCATCGAGTCGACCTCCTCCACGTCCGCGATGTGGCCGCTGCCACAGTGCGCGACTTAGTATAAACACCGGTTACAGGTAAAAGGAACCGTGTCGGTGGACAGTGAGAGACTTCTGTGATGACTGACCCCTCCCCAGCGGCTGTTCCCCCGAGCAGCGTGTCCGTGGCCTGGCCCACCGAGTGGCCCGTCGATGTGCGTCGAATCGCGGACGCCACAGTCGATGCCCTTGCTGCTGTCGTGGCGCAGGATCCGATCGCGTTCGACGAGGCCGTCGAACTGTTGGACCGCTCGGACGCGGCCAAGGCCGGGAACGTGCATGCGGAGATGGTACGGAGTTTGCTCGAAGAGGTATACAACGATGGCTTGACCGGGGATAACGTCCAGGAAGTACTCGGCCGAACCGTCCGCGGAGCCGAGTGGCTTCCGAGCGTGGACATCGCCGGATTCGTCGAAGTGCTCACCGGCGCGCTGGGTGTGACGGACGTCGACGAACAGTCACGTTCGCGGCCGCGGCCTGCGCACGCCCTGCTGGTGGTGGCGGATCTGCTCGCGATTCGTCGAAGCCGCGCCGAAACGTATGTGCGCCGCGCACTGGCCGAAATTCACCGCGCGCAGACAGTGGAGATGCCCTAGCAAGATATTCCCCTCTCTTGCGCCGATGCTAGAGAGTCGTAGAAGGCACTACCGACGCCGACGGCGAACTCGAAGTTATGGACACTTTTCGACGGATTTTCGGCCTCAACTTCGAGTTCGCGGGGTCGGCTGCAGCTACCGGTGCAGCAGATTGGCCCCGGCGACGATGGCCCGGATCGACGACAGGGTTGCGTCGGGCTCGATGGACATCGACCATTCGCGGCGACCGTCGTGCTCGGCCAGGACGAAGGTGGCGGTCTCGTCGCCGATGCGCTGTTGGTGGAACGAGAGGATCTCGATGCGGAATCCGGCGTCGTGGAGCATCGACGTCAACGCCTCGATCGGTCCGTATGTTGTTGTGGCACAAGCGAAGATGGTGTCACCGATACCGAAGGTGGCGTCGAACGACATCTTGCCCCCGGTGGCCCCAGTGCCGGACCAGGAGCCCAGTCGGAGAGGCCCGGTGGTGGGCGAGAAGCGGTCGAGGAAGGCCGTCCACGACATGTGTTGCCCGGTGATCTCGTCGCGCATCGTGCGCGGCAGGGCGCAGCCGAAACGGGCATGGAACGGATCGGTGGCGTAGGTGGAAGCAAGTGAGTTCATGAGGGTGGTCTTCCGAATGTGAAGGGAGGACCGAGAGAGCACGACGACCCGCAGCGAGGGGTCGGTCCGAATCAGACCCCGCTACGGCGGCGTACTACGAGAATGCGCTTCACGGAGCCGACAGTAGCCCCGGCCTCGGGCGTCCCGCAAGTATCGAACGAATACGGATCTCTAGGACACGAGCTAGATGTCCGCATATATCGCACGATTCGTTGTAACTTTGGCCTCATGGACCCCGTGCGTAACCCTTACGCTCCCGGCGCAGGCCAGCGCCCACCCGAGCTCGCCGGTCGAAAGAAGCAGCTCGACGCCTTCGACGTCGTCCTCGAACGCATCACCCGCGGCCGACCGGAACGCAGCGTCGTGCTCACTGGGCTGCGCGGCGTCGGCAAGACGGTGCTGCTCAACCACCTCCGATCCGCGGCCATCGCGCGCGGTTGGGGCACCGGCAAGATCGAGGCTCGCCCCGACCAGGAACTGCGCCGGCCCCTGTCGTCGGCGCTGCACATGGCGGTACGCGGCATTGCGGCCTCGCATCGAGACCCCGAACGCGTCGACGAGTTTCTCGGCGTCCTCAAGGCCTTCGCGCTGCGCGCCACCGCGGACAAGGGGATGCGCGAGCGGTGGCAACCGGGCATCGACGTCCCGGCGAAGACCGGCCGCGCCGACTCCGGTGACATCGAGATCGACCTCGTCGAACTGCTGCTCGATGCCTCCGCGCTGGCCGGGGACGTGGGTGTGGGTATCGCCATCTTCATCGACGAGATGCAGGACCTCGGGCCCGCAGACATCTCCGCACTGTGCGCGGCCTGCCACGAACTCAGTCAGGACACCGCGCCGCTGATCATCGTCGGGGCCGGACTACCGCACCTACCGGCTGTGTTGTCGGCATCGAAAAGTTACTCCGAGCGCCTGTTCAGCTACCACCGAATCGGCAGGCTCGAGCGAGCCGCAGCAGACCTCGCGTTGATCGCGCCGGCCGACCGCGAGGATGTCGAATTCACCCCCGAGGCACTCGACGCGCTGTACGCAGCCGCCGATGGCTACCCCTACTTCGTGCAGGCCTACGGCAAAGCGACCTGGGATCTCGCCGCCGACAGCCCGATTTCCGCCGAGGACGTGCGTGTTGCCGCTCCGACAGCGGAGGAGGAACTGGCCGTCGGATTCTTCGGTTCGCGCTACGAACGCGCGACACCCGCCGAACGTGAATACATGCGCGCGATGGCCGAACTGTCGGTGGACGACGGCTCGGTGCCGACCTCGGCCGTGGCGACCGAACTCAAGCGCAAGCCGGCATCACTGTCTCCGGCCCGTGACGGCTTGATCAAGAAGGGCCTGATCTACTCGGCCGAGCGCGGCACGATCGCGTTCACCGTGCCGCATTTCGGGCGCTACCTGAGAGCGCAAACCGACGAGCCCGCCGCGGTCTGAGGCGTCGACCTTACGACTGCGCTCGCGCCCCGGTCAGCTTCTCGAGGCGGCGGACCGCTGTGCGATCGGCGCGGTCGACGTTGACGAGGCTCGGGTCGCCGTCGTAGAAGTCCATCAGGCGCTGATCCATCACCTTGCGCCACAAGGGCGGAACCATCGAGCAGAAGATCATCACCGCGTATCCGGCCGGGAGTTGCGGAGACTCGTCGACGGTTCGTAGTGCTTGGTAGCGGCGTACCGGATTCGCGTGATGGTCGCTGTGGCGTTGCAGGTGGTACAGAAACAGGTTGCTCCACAGGTGATCGCTGTTCCAGCTGTCGCGGTGCGAGGGCTTGGCGTAGCGCCCGTCCGGACGCCTGGTGCGCATCAGACCGTAGTGCTCGAGGTAGTTGGCCGCCTCGTACAGGACGATGGCGATGGCGGCCTGAATCAGTAGGTACGGCAACACGATCCAACCGAACACTGCGATCAGTGCCCCGAACAGAACGATGCTCATCGCGGCCGCATTGAAAAGGTTGTTGCGCAGCGTCCACGGTGACGAGCCCGACCGCGCGAGTCGACGGGATTCGAGATCCCAGGCCGAATGCAGACCGTGGATCATCGTGCGTGGCAGAAACTTCCAGAACGATTCACCGAATTTCGCCGACGCCGGATCCTCGGGGGTGGCGACGCGCAGATGGTGGCCGTGGTTGTGCTCGACGTAGAAGTGGCCGTACAGCGTCTGCGCCAGAGTGACTTTGGAGAGCCACCGCTCGACGTTCTCGCGCTTGTGCCCCAGTTCGTGCGCGGCATTGATGCCGACGCCGCCGACGACGCCCACAGTGACGGCCAGACCGATCCTCTCCGGTGTGCCGAGTGGGCCGTGGGCCCACAGGTAACACGCGGCCACCAGGCCGGCGTACTGCAGCGGGAGGAAGAGGTAGACGCACCACCGGTAGTACTTGTCCTTGTCGAGTGCTGCGAGAGCCTCGTCGGGTGGATTGCTGCGATCGACGCCCGCGAACTTGTCGACCAACGGCAGCGCGATGCCCATGATCATCAGCCCGAGTGCCCAGAATGCGCCGGGTCCGAGGAGTGACACCAAGCCCCACGCCAGGAACGGGCTCAGCGGAATCGTCAGGCCGAGCGGCCAGAGATAACGCTTGGGATCGCGCCACGTCGGCGAGGCCCCTGCGGCGTCCTTGTCGGGCATGCGTGAACTCACTCCTGATCTTCGAGGCTGCCCACGCGGTACGAGGGGGTGCGGTAGTGGTCTGTCACAAGTACATCGCCACGCATCTGAGGATAGTTACCTAGACGAATCTGTGGGGTTCGAGCGATGGGCCGTCGAAGGCGTCGCGGTCCTTGTACGGTGACCGAATGCAGCATGTCGAGTCGTCGTTCGCCGGGGTACACGGAACTCGCATCGTCTACGACGTCTGGACCCCGGACGCCGCCGCCGATAACTCCCCTACCGGCGTTCTGGTGCTGGCCCACGGCCTGGCCGAGCACGCAGGTCGGTACCGACACGTGATCGAGCGGCTCGGCTCGCTCGGCCTCGTCGTCTACGCACCCGACCACCGCGGGCACGGGCGATCCGGCGGCAAACGAGTCTCTTTGGCGAAGTGGTCGGACTTCACCGACGACCTGCACACACTGTTCTCGATCGCGGCTGACGAGCACCCCGGCAGCCGCACCTTCCTCCTCGGACACAGCATGGGCGGTGCCATCGCGCTGTCCTACGCCCTCGACCATCAAGGTGATCTGGACGCACTGATGCTGTCCGGGCCTGCGGTCAACCCGTCCGTAGGTCAGCCGAAAGCGTTGGTCGCGGTGGGTGCAGTACTCGGCAGGTTCCTGCCCTCGCTGCCGGTTCTGAAACTCGACCCCAACGACGTCTCCCGCGACAAGGCCGTCGTCGACGCCTATGTCGCCGATCCGCTGGGCTATCACGGCAGCGTCACGGCCGGGCTCGCTGCAGCGTTGTTGCAGGAGAGTCGTACGTATCCCGCCAGATTGCCGTCGCTGACCATTCCGGTGTTGCTGCAGCACGGAACCGCAGACCGGTTGGCCGACGTCTCGGGCAGCGAGCTGATCGCCGAGCTGGCGGGATCCGAGGACCTGACCTTGAAAACCTACGACGGGCTGTTCCACGAAGTCTTCAACGAGCCGGAGCAGGAACGCGTGCTCGACGACCTGATCACGTGGTTACGGCCGCGGGTCGGCGGCGGGGCTGTAAGTTCCTGACGGGTCCAGCGGAAGAACGGGGTTACGACCATGGCCAGACGAGCGCTCGTATTGGGCGGCGGCGGTGTAGCGGGCATTGCGTGGCAAACAGGCGTCCTTCTAGGACTGGCCGAGGCCGGGGCCGATGTCAGCGACGCCGAGATGTTGCTCGGAACGTCGGCCGGTTCTTCGGTGGCTGCTCAGATCTCGAGCGGCACCCCGGTGTCGGAGTTCTTCGAGCGTCAGGCGGACGAGTCGAAGCAGGACAACGAGCCACACGCCGAGGCCACCATCGACGAGCTCGTCACCATGTTGGCCCGAGCAGCCCAGAACTCGGACGGCAGTGCGCTGGACACCCGCAGGCGCATCGGTGCCGAAGCTCTGGCGACAGCGACGATCAGCGAACGGGAACGACGAGCCATCATCGCCCGTCGACTGACGAAGCACTCGTGGCCCGACCGCGATCTGCGGATCGTCACCGTGGACGCCCTGACGGGGCGCCATCGAGTTCTGGACCGGGGATCGGGCGTCGAGCTCATCGACGCCGTGGCCGCGAGTTGCGCGATCCCGGGCATGTGGCCGCCGGTGACGATCGGCGATCACCGCTACGTCGACGGCGGTATCCGTGCGAGCGAGAACGCCGATCTGGCGGTGGGTTTCGAGAAGGTGCTGGTGCTCAAGGTCGGTGCACTCGACCTGGAAGGCGACCCCTTCGAGGTCGAACGGGGAAAATTGGTCAAGGGCGGCTCGAAGGTGGAAGTGATCGTTCCCGACGCGGCTTCGGCGGCTGCGATCGGACCCGACCCCACCGACATCGCCGTGCGCGCAGCGGCGGCAATAGCCGGCCGGGCGCAGGGCACCGCCATCGCCGAGCGTATCGCCGAATTCTGGGTGGGCTGAGACCCGCGAACGGGACTCAGCCGAACAGGGCCGCGCCGTTGCTCCAGCACACGGCGCGGACCCACTCGTCACCGAGTCCGAGACGGCTCACCGCCTGCAGCGCGTCCAGGTAGGGGTACGGGATGTTCGGGAAGTCGCTCCCGAACAGGATGCGATCCTGCAGGTCCAGCAGCCGCGGCATCTCGTGCCGGGGAAACGGCGCAGCGGCTTCGGAGAAATCCGTGAAGGCCATGGTGGTGTCCAGGCGTACGTTCTCGTATCGATCGGCCAGATCGAGAAAGTCGACGTACTCGGGCATGCCCATGTGCGCGACGATCAGCGGTAGCGTCGGAAACCGCTGCAGCAGAGCGGCGATCGGCTCGGGGCCGGTATACGAGCCGGGTGCCGGTCCGGAGCCGCAGTGGATGACCACCGGAATCTGCGCATCCGAAATGGTGCCCCAGACGCCGTCGAGCAGCGGGTCGTTGGGCGAGTAGTTCCCGACCTGGATGTGCGACTTGAAGATTCGGGTTCCGTTCGTCACCGCCTGCTCGACGTACTGCGTTGCTCCGTCCTCGGGATAGAACGTCGCAGTCTGCAGGCAATCGGGGGTGCGGGCCGCGAAGTCGGCACCCCAGGAGTTCAGCCAGGCTGCCATCGCAGGTTTGTGCGGGTAGATCATCGACGTGAATCGCTGCACGCCGAACCCTCGAATCACCTGCAGCCGCCGGTCTTCGGCGAAGCGGTACGAGATGGGCCAGACGCTGCCCGTCAGCGGGCCTGCGCTGTCGAAGTAGCTCCATACCTTGTCCATCACGTTCTTCGGCATGAAGTGCGTGTGGACGTCGAACAGACCGGGCAACGCCAGCTCGGTCCAGAACGCGACGATGCGTTCGGTCTCCGCCGCGAGTTCGGCGTCGGAGCGAGGGTGCTCAGCGTGCGACATGCGCGTCGAACCACTCGAGGGTCTTGGTCCACGCGTCGCCTGCGGCTGCGGCATCGAACACGGCAGGGCGGTCGTCGCAGTGAAAGCCGTGCTTGCCGTGGGGGTATCGGGTGATCTCGGTGCCGACCGGTGCCGTGGCGGTGATCTCCCGCAGTGTCTCGACGTCCTGGAACGGAATGCCCTCGTCCAGATCTCCGAAGAAGCCGTGCCACGGTGTCTGGAGGGCGTCGCCCACCGAGGCCATCGCGGGATAACCGAAGCGGCCCTTCGTGATTCCGCCACCGTAGAACGTGGCGGCCGCACCGAGTTGCCGTCGAACCGCGGTATGGAAGGCCACGGTCCCGCCCATACAGAAACCGACGATCGCGATGGACGAGGGCTCGAACCCCAGTTCGGCCAGCGCACTCGCCGCCGCGTCCACGTCGGAGTCCACCTCGTCCGCCTCGAGTTTCCCGATGGCCGCCATGGCGGAATCCATGTCCGAGTAGTCGAGCACGCTCACACCCTCCTGCCGGTGGAACAGATGCGGAGCCACGGCTACCCAGCCTGCGGCCGCGACCCGATTGCAGACGTCGACGATGTGGTCGGTGACCCCGAAGGCTTCTTGGATGACGATGACGCCGCCGCGGGCGGTGCCGTCGGGCGAGACGACGGTGAGGGGAGTGGTGTTCACCCCTCGATTGGAGCACATCACCAGGAGTGGATGCCGGTAGCGGCGGTGAGTACAGCAGTTTTGTACCGTGGCAGGCAGGGAACGATCCCGACCGAGAGGACACTTCATGCGCGCGGTACAGATCTCCAGTCTCGACGGACCCGATTCGGTGACCGTTGCCGATATCGACGAACCCACCGCGCGTGATGGGTCGGTGGTCATCGAGGTCAGGGCCGCGGGCGTCGCGTTCCCCGACGCGTTGCTCACCCGTGGGCTGTACCAGTACAAGCCCGAGTTGCCGTTCGTTCCGGGCAGCGAGATCGCCGGCATCGTGCGGTCGGCTCCGGCGGAGTCCGGCTTCTCGGCCGGAGACCGCGTGGCAGCGTTGACGGGGCTCAGCGACGGTATGGCAGAAGTCGCCGTCGTCTCGCCCGACACGGTGTTCGCGTTGCCCGAGTCCGTGTCGCTCACTGCGGGCGCGGGCTTGCTGTTCAACGATCTGACGGTGCACTTCGCGTTGCGCGAGCGCGGCCGCTTGGCGCAGGGCGAGACGGTATTGGTGCACGGCGCGGCGGGCGGGATCGGAACCTCCGCTCTGCGAATGGCTCCGGTGCTCGGGGCGGCACGGGTGATCGCAGTGGTGAGCTCGGAAGCAAAGGCAGACATCGCGCGAGCCGCCGGAGCCACCGACGTCGTACTGGTCGACGGCTGGAAGGACGCGGTCAAGGAGCTGACCGGTGGCCGTGGCGTCGACGTGGTCGTCGATCCGGTGGGCGGTGACCGATTCACCGACAGCATCCGTTCGCTCGCGCCGTCGGGCCGAATCCTGGTGCTGGGCTTCACCGGTGGCGAGATCCCGACCGTCAAGGTCAACCGTTTGCTGCTGAACAACGTCGATGTCGTCGGCGTCGGCTGGGGTGCATGGTGGATGACGCGCCCGGGCTACCTGGCTACTCAGTGGGCCGAGATCGAGCCGCTGCTCGCGGACGGTTCGCTCGTCGCTCCCGAGCCGTCCGTCTTCCCGGTCTCCGACGCGGCAGCAGCGATCGCCTCGCTCGAAAACCGTACGGCAGCAGGGAAAGTGGTTCTCGACTTCAGTCTGTGATCGGGTGCGCGGGCTGCCGGATCACTCCGGCAGCTCGATGCCCCGTGCCTCGGACAGCGCCGCGATCTCGGCGGGAAAGACGTTCTTGAACACGAACGGGTCGGTGCCCAACGCCCAGTTCGGTGCGAGTTCGATGGCATACCTCTCGAAGTAGCCGAGCTGCTTGGCCACCAGGATCAGCTCCTCGGGGCTCGACGTCTTGTACTGCTTGCCCATGCCGACCAACGCTCGGATGAAGTCCGCCAGGCTGAAGTGGGCAAGGGTGGCCGAGAGCATCGGCGCGAACACCGACTGCAGAATCGCGCCGACTTCGGCGTCCGAACCCATCTGCGGGGCAACGATTCCCAGACGTTTGACGGTACCGGCGAGGCGGGTGAAGTCGCCGTCGATCACCGTGGCGTGGAAGAGGTCGAGCAACAACGCGCGCCACTGCTCGTCCACCTCGCCCATGACGCCGAAGTCCAGAAAGGCCACTCTGCCGTCGTCGAGCACCCAGACGTTTCCCGCGTGCACGTCGCCGTGGAACAGGCCGTGCAGTACCAGGGCCTCCATCCAGACCTTGGCGGCACGGCGGACGATCAGCTCCGATTGCTCACCCGGCCGGTATCGGTCCAGCGGCGAGCCGTGCATGCGCTCCATGCAGATCACGCGTCCACCGCAGTAGTCGAGAAACACCTCGGGCGCGGTGACGTGCTTGTTGTCGCCGAATGCCCCGATTGCACTGCGAAAGCTGTGCTGGCGCTTGGCTTCCACTGCGCTGTCGAGTTCTGCGAACGTCGCGGCGTGCAGGTCGACGATGATGGCCGACGCGTTGGCCGTGGCGAAGAACGGAATGAACTTCTCGAGACCGCGCGCGATGAGATACGCGATTCGCAGGTCGATCTTCATGCGGTGGTAGATGCCTCGCCGCTGCACCTTCATGACCACTTCGCGGCCGTCGTCGCGGCGCACGCACAGGTGTACCTGGGCGACCGACGCCGACGAGAGAGGTACGTCGTCGAACGAGGAGAACAACTCGTCGACGCTCCGGCCCAGGTCTGCCTCGATCACCGCGCGGGCCTGCGACCCGGGAAACGGCGGCACCTCGTCCAGGCATCGCAGACAGGTGTCGGCGAGGACCTTGGGAAACAGTCCGGGCGACGAACCCATCAGTTGCCCCACCTTGACGAAGGTGGGGCCGAGCACGAAGAACGCGTCGACGACGGCCTTGGAGGCGTGAACCGGCCAGCCGCGCCGCGGCGCACGAACCCAGCGGCCGATGGCGATGAACTGAAAGTACGTCAGCACCGACCCGATCACGATCAGTCGCAACAACTCTCGTATCCCGAAGGTCTTCAGCTCGGGTGCCGGCTTGGGCGTCGTGTCGTCAGGTGTCATGCGTGCACTCCCGCCGACACGCGTGCGGCCGAGGCTTCGAGTCGGGCCAGCACCCGGTCGAATCGTGTGGCATCGTCGAAAGCCCTCGCCAGCACCAACGCCCCCTGGATTCCGGCGACGATCTCTTCGGCCAGCTCGGCCGCCGAGTCTCCGTGACCGAGCCGCTGCAGCACCGGAGTGAGTGCCTCGATCCACTGGGTGAAATGCGCGGCGACACGGCTGGAGAAGGTGGCACGCTCGAGCCCGAGCGTGAACGCGCCGAACAGGCACACCAGGCGATTGGACCGAAAATAGCGGGCGGTCTGCTCGAACATGTCGTGGGTCGTCGACGCCGCGTCGTCTCCGTGCCGCAGCGGCTCGAAGACGTTGTGGTGGAACCACAGCTCGACGTCGTCGAGGACTGCCTCGGCCATTTCCTGCTTTCCCCGCGGAAAGTAGTGGTAGAGACTGCCTTTGCCGAGTCCGGTGCATCTGCTGATGACCGCGAGGGACGACCCGTCGAACCCGTGGTCGCGGAACACTCCTGCGAGTATCGGCACCACGTCGTGGCGATCGCTCATGAGCCGGTACTGTACCAATCGGTACAAGCCCGGTGCATCGGGGTGGCCGGGAGTGGAGCCTGCGGAATGACCCATCGGGTATCGGGCAGTGAATACTGCAGTGGTGAAGCGATCGACAGTTCTGGCCGCCGCGGCGTTCGTCGTCGGTGGGTGTACCTACCTCGCTGCCGAAGCGATTTCGGCGCGCGGCTGGACCGACCGACCGTACAGCTACGCGCGCAACAACATCAGTGACCTCGGGATTCCGGATATCTCACCGTGGCACCCGGTGATGAACACCGGCTTTGTGGTCGACGGCACGCTGTTCGTTCTTGCCGGCCTCGGATTGTCGGTGTTGTTCGAGGGTCGAGCGCGCTGGATCGTGCTGGGCACGTCGGTCGTGCACGGCGTCGGCAGCATCGTCGTCGGGCTCGCGCATGCGTCGGTCGACGGAGCATCGACTCCCCATGCAGCGGGCGCGGGTATGGCGATCATCGGTGGAAACCTGGTGCTCCTGGCTGCAGGCCGGTACGGCGGACGCGTCGGCGCACCTCGGTGGTACACGGCGGCCAGCGCCGTCGCCGGTGTCGCGGGGCTGGCCGGTTTCGCATTGTTTCTCGCCGATACCGGCATCCTCGGCGGTGGAGCGTTCGAGCGGATTTCCGTCTACACCATCATCGGATGGGAGATCGTCACCGGTGCAGCACTTCTCGCGCGGGCCCGGCTATCGAAAGTTCGGTGATTCCTTGGCGAGGAAGGCCCGTACGCCCTCTCGGCCGTCGGCCGACTCGAAGGCTTCCTCGAACACCGGCAGTGCGCGTCGTGCCGGTTCGTGCGGTGACTGGCCGAATGTGAGCGCGAGAGCTCGCTTGTTCGCGTGCACGGCCGAGCGGGACTTCGCGGCCAGCAGGTGTGCCAGGTCCAGTGCCATCGACAACGACCCACCGCGTGGAGCCACCCTGTTGATCAGACCCCATTCCAGAGCTGTCTCGGCAGAGATGGGCTCGCCGAGCAACACCAGTTCGGCTGCGCGCGACTGACCCACCCGCCGCAACGCACGCATGGTCCCGCCACTGCTGGGGACGAGCCCCAGATCGATCTCGGGCAAGCCGAGGCGGGCACCCGCGTCGGCGACCACGAGATCGCAGCACAGCGCCATCTCGAGCCCACCGCCCAGGGCGAACCCGTCGATCGCTGCGACCGTCGGGAGCGGTAGGTCGGCAAGTAATTCGAGGGTCCCGTTCTCGGCACTGCTCTTGCGTTCGAGGACGTCGCCTGCCGCCTGCATCGCGGGCATTTCGGAGATGTCCGAACCGGCACTGAACACCCGGTCGCCGGTGAGCACGACGGCCCGGACGGAGGAGTTCTCGGCCAGCTCGCGAAGCATCGCCCGCAGCCGTCGCGTCGCAGGCTGGGTCAAGGCGTTCACCGGAGGGTTGCTCAGCGTGATCTGTGCGACCGCCTGGTGTGGAAAAGACAGGACGGGTGACGACTCGGTGGGCATGAAAGAACCGTAGAGCGTTGACCTGGCGATTGGGAGTCTGCCACGACGGCATGTACCGTGGGTATCACCCGACGCGGGGTGGAGCAGCTCGGTAGCTCGCTGGGCTCATAACCCAGAGGTCGCAGGTTCAAATCCTGTCCCCGCTACTACGAAGATCAGGTCCGGCACCGATGGTGCCGGACCTGATTTCTTTTCTGGGTTCGCCGGACTGGCTCCGGTCAGGGCTGAAGTCTGAATTGCACGACGGCCGTGACGTTTTCGATCGCGTCGTCGAGTGCCTTCAAGCGCGACGGGGCGTCCGGTGCCGACAGGATGTCGAGTCGGTCGGACTGGCCCATCGGGATCAACGAGGCCAGTGACCAGATCTTCTCGGCGGCCGAAATCGGGAGGCTCAGAAAATCCGGAACGCCCGGCGTCACGATGTCCCCGGAGGATTCGAGCCGACCGATCAGCTCGTACAGGTCCTCGACCTTGGCCCAGGTGGCGGCGAATTGCGTGTCGGCGATGACGGCATCGACGTCTGCGTCGGGCCATGCGCGAACGTCGGCCAGTGGGTAGGGGTCGTCCGGGAGCCACGCGTCGATGCGGATCCGTTCGCCTCCGACGCATTCGAGCAGATACCTGCCGTCTCCGATGGCCTCGTGACCGATGATGTGGGCGATCGTCGCCACATCGTGTCGGACGTCGCCGCCGCCTGCTTCGTGTCCCCGGGCAATGAGAACGACGCCGAAACGGGGATCGTCCATCTTCAGACAGTCCTGTACCAGTGCCTGGTATCGCGGCTCGAAGATGTGCAACGGGAGACGTTCGCCCGGCAGCAACACGCTGCCGAGCGGAAACATCGGGATGACGCTCACGGGCGCTGCAGCGGCATGGCTGCCGGGGTGATCTCCGTCGGCGCGCCGGTGTCCGCGTCGCTCGAGTCGGTGTGGTTGGCGGCCAAGAACTCGTCCAGTAGCCGGAAGAAGAAGTCCGGCTCGTCGAGCTGCGGGAAGTGGCCGGCGTCGGGAAAGATCTCGACGCGACTGTTGGGTACCTCGCGTCGGATGTTGTCCGCATGCTTGGCGGGGATCATGCGGTCCTTGCCGCCCCAGATCAGCAGCGAGGGAATGGACTCGAACTTCTCGAAATGCTGCTTGGCGCTGACGGTTTGGCCGCGAGGACCCACGACGGCCCGCGTCGACGCCAGAAATGCCTCCCGCGTCGACCGGTCTGCGACCGATCGGAACGAGCGCCAGGTCTCGGCCATGCTGGGGCCGGGCTCTACCGGAACCCCCCACTTGCCCAGTCGAGCCAGCACTCCTTCGGTGTTCCTGCGGAACCAATCCGAGGCCAACATCGGAAGCACCAGTTCGCTGCCGGGTAGCGTCGCGGCCTTGAGTAGCAGGCTCACCTCCGGGCCGAGTCCACCGCTGCTGACCAGCACGAGGCGATCGACCCGTTCGGGAAAGAGGTACGTCATCTGCATGACGATGCCGCCGCCGAGCGAGTGGCCGACCAGTGGTGCCGAGTCGATGTTCAGGTACTCCATCAGGTCGCGGATGGTGGCCGCGTGCGAACTGAGCGAATAGTCGCCGGACGGTTTGTCGGAGTCACCGTGCCCGAACAGGTCGGGTGCGATGACCCGATACCGGTCCGACAGTCGCTCGATCTGCGGGCCCCAGGACTTGTGCGATCCGAGCAGCCCGTGGACGAGAATCACGGGCGGCCCGTCGCCGATATCGACGTACCGCAAGACGTCCTTGTGTAGTTCCACCGACTGCAGTTCGTACGATGCGCTCATGGTCGACCTCCCTGTCTCGGTTCGGGCCGGTGGCTCGGCTGATTAGCCGTCCGGCACAAACGTACAAGCTGTGCCGCCACCGCGACAGGCCGTCGCGGGTGATATTCCCAGTCAGCGCGCGTTGTCGACGGTGTCGTCGATGATGTCGGCCAGTTCCTTCGCCATCGGTCCGCGCAACATGTTCGCGTGGTGGCCGGTGATATCGACGAACGTCAGCTCGCCGTGAGCGACTGCTCGCCACGACCGGAGGTCCTTGACGTTCTCGGTGGTGCGAACCACAGTCATCGACCCCGACCACGGAGTCGGCACATGCTTGTTCAACGCCACGTACCCGATGCTGGCGAACACCAACCATTCCATGGTCGTCGGATACCGCAGCAGCCCAGCGAATTGCATACGCAGCCACAGCGCGGCCGTACCGACACGGCCCAGATGGAAGCCGGCGTCTTCTCTGGTCGGTGCGGGCGGCGCTGCCGGGACAGACGTACCCCCGGGAAGCCGGTCCAGGAGATGACGGAACAGCCGGGTGTCGAGAAGTAGCAGATGCGGGGTACCGATGCCGGAATCTCTGATCTTCTCTGCCATCGCGATGGCGATCCAGCCGCCGAGCGAGTGGCCGACAAGATGGAACGGGCCGTCGGGGGCCACCGTGCGGATCGCGTCGACATACCGCGCCGCGGTGGCTCTGATGGTCCGGTCCGGTCGCCCGCGTGTGCCTCGGCCGTGTGCCTGCAGGGCATAGACGGGACGGTCTGCGTCGAGGTGCTTGACCAGATCGAGAAACGCCATCGCGCCCACGCCGGCACCACCGATCAGGAAGATCGGAGCTCCGGTACCCCCGGTGCGCAGCGGGACCAGAACGTCGTGGACACCGGACGAGCGCCGACGTGCGGCGGCGGTGTCGCGAAGCCGAGCGTCGACGGTGGTCGCCAGCGTTCGCACGGTGGTCGACGCGAACACGTCCTGCGGATCGAGTTCGATCTTCAGGTTCTCGCGCAAGTGGGCGAGCATCGCCGTCATGGTCAGCGAGTTGCCACCGAGTTCGAGGAAATCCTCGTCCCGCCCGATGGCGTCCAGTCCGAGTGCAGTGCGAGCGGCCTCCGCGACGATGTATTCGGTGGGGCCGACCGCGGTGCGTTCGACGCGTCGGTCGGACGGCTCGGGCAGTGCTCTGCGGTCGATCTTGCCGCGTTCGTTGCGGGGCATGGCGTCGAGCGCAACGATGTGGGTGGGCACCATCCATTCCGGCAGGGTTCGGCGCAGGGCGGCCCTGATGTCGGCCTGGCTCGCCCGGACGGCCCGGTCGGAGCAGATGTACGCGACGAGGTCGGTATCGGCGCCGGATCTCCTACCGATCACCACGGCATCGTCGATGTTCGGCAGCGCGCGCAGTGCTGCCTCCACCTCGGCCGGTTCGACGAGGTAGCCGCGTACCTTGACTGCGTCGTCGATGCGCCCGGCGAGCTGCAATGTTCCGTCCTGATCGAACCGGCCCAGGTCGCCGGTGCGGTAGCGGAAAAGGCCGTCGCCGAGGGCGGCGAATTTCTCCGAGTCCACGCCGACATCCTCGAGATAGCCGTCGGCCAGGCACGCCGACGTGACGCGCACCTCGCCGATGACGTCGGGTTCGCACGGGGAGCCATCGGCAGCAACGACCTCGACGAGCTTTCCCGCGACGGGAGTGCCCGCGGGCAGAAAGCCGGACGGTAGCGCACGGTCGAGGGGGTACTCGCTGAACGCGACGGCCCCGGCCTCGGTGGTCGCGTACCAATTGACGAGTGTGGCGCGGTTGTCGGAAGCCAGGCGGAAGCGGCGCGCGTCGTCGGCGTGCAGTGATTCTCCGTAGGTGGTGACGACGCGCAGCGTGGGTACGGTGACCTGGCCCGCAACGGCGCGCAGTAGCGACGACGAGCAGTGCAACGTAGTCAGCGAGTGGTCCGCTACCCACTCTGCGATGCTGCCGACCGTGCCGGATCGGGGGTCACGGCAGTGAACGGTGGCACCGCTGAGCAGCCCGGCGAACAGAGTGTTCAGGCCCGCGCCGAAACTGACGGGAAGGGCATCGCCGACGCGATCGTGGGTGCCCAACCCCAGCGCGGTCGACACCTCGTACGCCTTGGTCAGGCACATGCGATGACTGAGTACGACGCCTTTGGGCGTACCCGTGGATCCGGACGTGTAGTTGATCACCGCGGTGTGGCCGCCCGAGACCGTCGGCAGCGGTACGCAGGAATCGACCGCTGCGTCGACGGTCGTCGAATCGAGGATCGAGGCCTTGGCCTGCTCGACGATGCGGTCGCGGCGCTCGAGGGGAAGTTGCGGATCCAGCGGAACCAATGGATGGCCTGCAGCGATGACGGCCAGCATCAGCACGATCGAGTCGACCGACGCGTCCGCCTCGACGGCGAGGGGTCGGTGATCGGACGGGCGCAGGGCAGCGATCTTGCGTGCCTGCGAATACACGCGATGCAGCAGTTCGTCGAAGGTCAGTGACGTCCCCGCCGCGTGCAACGCTGCCGCGTCCGGCATGGCGTGCGCTACCTCGCGGTAGCGCGCCATCAGCGTGTCGCGGCCGTCGGGACGACACAGCGGGGCGAGCGCGGATCGTGCCGGTACAGGTCCCGTCGACACAGCTCGGCTCGACACGGATACCGTCGGCACAGCTCGGGTCGGCGCGTAGGCGTCCTGAATCGTCATGATTCTCCTTGCACGAGCCCGACCCGCGAGGTAAAGGTTCGTTTGCGGTACACAAACCTACTTGAAGACTGTTTTACCACCCCTAAAGTAGACGCGGGCCGTCTTTCCGCGCAAGCCGAAAACCGGACATTTCGTAACGAACGGGTGTCGTTACGAAATGCCCGGTGTCGGGGCGACCCTGATCAGAGGTCGGCTATCGCCTCCAGCGGTTTGGTGCGCGCGGCCCGAACGGCAGGCCACAGAGCAGCCAGCACTCCGACGACCGCGGACCCGAGAAGCATCGCGACGACCTGCCCCCAGGGCACCGTCATGGCACCCAGGCCCTCGTCGCGCAGGGTCTGGACGAAGCCCCACCCGAAGGCGATGCCGAGGGCGACGCCGACGATGGCACCGAACAGGGCGATGAGCAGCGACTCGAGGTAGATGATGCGCCGCACCTGCGGTCGCTGCATTCCTATCGCCCTGAGCATGCCGATCTCGCGTCGACGTTCGACGACCGACAGCGCGAGGGTGTTGACGATGCCCAGCACCGCGATGACCACGGCCAGGGCGAGAAGTCCGTACAGCACCGCGAGCAGTGTGTCGATCTGCTGGCCTTGGCTGCCCTTGAACTCTTCGACGTCCTGTACCTGCACCACCACGGACGGTTTGGTCGCGGCTTCGAGGTCGGTGCGCAGCGTACCGAGATCGGTTCCGGGCGCGGCCTTGACCAGGACCAGCAGATCCGACCGCGTGATGGACGGCGTCACCTTCTCGTAGATGTCGCCCGAGACGATCCAACTGCCGATCAGTGGGTTGTCGGTGAACACACCGGTGACGGTGACGGGAACCGAAGCTCCGTCGACGGAGTCGAACACGACCTGGGTGCCGATGTCCCAGCCCTTGGTGGACGCTTCGGTCTCGGACACCGAGAAGCCGTTGCTCTCGAGGTCTGCGGTGCCCCGAACCATGGACAGGTCGAGCAGTCCTTCCGGTGAGCCGTCGATGGCAGCGCCGAATTCTTCTTCTCCGGCGATCGTGACGAACACCGGATGCAGCACAGCGGTTCGTTCCACCCCGTCGACCTGTTGTGCGGCCGCCGTGGCTCCGGCCGGGACACCGATCGACTGTGGACCGGACAGGATGTAGTCGGCTTCGACGCCGGTGTCGACGAGCGAATCGACACTCGCCTTCGCCGTCGACCCGAGTACCCCGATGACGGTGACGAGCATGAGGCCGAGCATCAACGCGAATGCGGTGGCTGCCGTGCGGCGCGGATTGCGCACCGAGTTGGTTCTGGCCAAGCGACCGATCGCACCGAACGGCCGGGTGAGGACGGCCCCGAGCGCTCCCACGACGGGCCGTGACAACGACGGTGCGGCCAGGGCCGTGGCCACGATCGCCGCCACCGCGCCGACGCCGACGGTTGCTGCGGCAGCGCCGCCGGTCGACTGAGCGCCGATGACTATCGCTGCCGCTCCGGCAATACCCAGTCCGACGCCGACGAACGTCCGGGTTCGCAGGGTGTCGCCGGCGGACGCGAATTCCTCGCGCATTGCGGCCACCGGTGGAATCTTGGCTGCTCGCCGCGCCGGTGCGTAGGCGCTGAGGACGGTGACGATGATGCCCACCGCGAAGGCGACGACGACGGTGCGTGGTTCGAGGGCGAGTGGGCCCGACGGCAACCCGAGGTCGAAGGCATTGAGCAGAGCGCGCAATCCGTACGCCAGTCCGACGCCGCCGGCGAAGCCCAGCACACTTCCGATGACGCCGACGACGACCGCTTCGAGTACGACCGAGCGACTGACCTGCCCGCGGCTGGCTCCGATGGCGCGAAGCAGCGCCAGTTCGCGTACCCGCTGAGCGACGATCATCGAGAACGTGTTGTAGATGATGAACGTGCCGACGAGCAGTGCAATAGCGCCGAACGCGAGGAGGAAGTACGTGATGAACGACAGTGCCGACTCGACCTCGGCCTTGGTTTCGGCCTGGACGTCGGCAGCGGTCTGCACTTTCAGATCCGGGAACGCGGCGGCGATCTCGTCCCTGAGGTCGCTCTGCGTCTTATCCTGTGCCGCGAGATCGTTGCCCGCGACGTCGATGTACTGCACGTGCGCACCGTCGGTGAACAACTCGTTCGCCTGGCTCTGCACAAACTGAATCCCGATGAAACCACCGGATTCTGTTGCAGTGGAATAGATTCCGGAGACCGTGATGTCGGTGATTCCCTTGGATGGCACGAGTACCTGGGTCGCGTCGCCCACCTTCAGGCCCGCTCGATCGGCGCCACCTGCGTTGATCGCGACCTGGCCGGGCGCGGTAGGGGCCGAGCCGGAGACGAATGTCGCCGGATCGCCGAGCCGCTGCTCGTCCGGCAGGTAGGACTCACCGATCGTCGGTGCTCCGCCGGATTGCACTGCGGCACCGTCTTTACCCAGCAGAACGAGTTGTCCTCCTACATACGGAGAGACAGCACGCACGCCGGGAAGCGCCGAGATGGCGGCGATGTCCTCGTTGGGTACTCCGCTCGATCGCGCATCCTCGGGGGCGACTCGAACGTCGGCTCCCTGTGCGGTGTCGGCGAACAGTGACGAGAACGTGCGCTGCAGCGTGTCGGTGAAGACGAACGAGCCTGCGACGAAAGCGGTTCCGAGTACGACGGACAGAACCGTCAGTGCCAGCCGAACCTTGTGGGCGGCAAGGTTTCGCAGCGACACCTTGCGCATGGGGTTGCCCGACGCGGCCCGCGTCGGGGCCTTGTCGGGATTCGATTTCTTGGCGACCGAGTGCGACATCAGTGGACCGTTTCCAGCTTCTTCATGCGCTCGAGGACGGCGTCGGCGGTGGGCGACGCCAGTTGATCGATGACAGCTCCGTCGGCCAGGAACACGACGCGGTCGGCGTAACTGGCCGCTCGTGGGTCGTGGGTGACGATGACGACGGTCTGATCGAATTCGTCTGCGGCCGTGCGCAGAATCGACAGCACCTCACCGGACGAACGAGAGTCCAGGTTGCCCGTCGGCTCGTCGCCGAACACGATGTCGGGTCGACCGGCCAGTGCACGAGCGCACGCCACGCGCTGTTGCTGCCCACCCGAGAGTTCGCTCGGGCGATGGCCCAGGCGGTCGCGCAGTCCCAGTCGGTCGACGACGGTATCGAGCCAGCCCTGATCCGGGGTGCGTCCGGCGATGTCGAGCGGCAGAGTGATGTTCTCGAGCGCGGTCAGGGTGGGCACCAAATTGAAGGCCTGGAACACGAAACCGATTCGGTCCCTTCGTAACCCGGTCATCTCCTTGTCGGACAGCGCCGTCAGCTCGGTGTCACCGATCGTGACCGTGCCCGAGGACGCGGTGTCCAACCCGGCCAGGCAATGCATCAGTGTGGATTTGCCCGAGCCGGACGGGCCCATGATGGCGGTGAATTCTCCGCGGGCGAACTCGACGTTCACCCCGGACAGTGCGTGCACCTGGGTGTCGCCAGAACCGTAGACCTTCGATACGTCGACCGCACGTGCGGCAATGTCGCTCATGGGTGCCAGTGTTTCAGTGTTCGGGCCCGGTCGCTATCAGGGGAGACCCTGAACTCGACCCCTATGATGGGCGTCATGCGCATCGGAGCACATGTCCGCGACAGCAGCGACCCTCTGGGCACGGCCGAGACGCTCGGCGTCGACCTGGTCCAGATGTTTCTGACGGATCCGCAGAAGTGGAACAAGCTCACCCCGCACCCCCAAGGTGAGGCTCTGTTGACCGGAGACGTCGATGTGGTGGTGCACTCGTCCTATGTTCTGAACGTGGCGAGCCTGAACAATCGCATCCGAATCCCGTCCCGCAAAGCGGTCGTCGAACAGGCCGCAGCAGCTGCCGAGATCGGTGCGATCGGTTTGGTGGTGCACGGCGGTCACGTCCGAGAGGGCGAGGACACCGCCAAGGGAATCGACAACTGGCGCAAGCTGTTCGAGCGTCAGGCCGAGCAGGGTGGTTTCGGCGTACCGATCTTCGTCGAGAACACTGCCGGCGGTGACTCGGCGATGGCGAGGCGCTTCGACGACATCGCGCGGTTGTGGGACGCCATCGGGGAGTTCGGTGCCGGTTTCTGTCTCGACACCTGTCATGCGTGGGCCGGCGGCGAAGACCTGATCGACGTGGTCGATCGCATCAAGGCGATCACCGGACGAATCGACCTGGTGCATCTGAACAATTCGCGCGACGAGTTCGACTCTGCCCGCGACCGGCACGCGAACCTGGGCACCGGAACGATCGACGCGGACATTCTGACGGCCGTCGCGCTCGCCGCCGATGCACCGGTGATCCTCGAAACCCCGGCCGAGGGAATCGACGACGACGTGAGGCTGCTGAAAAGCCTGTAGCGAATCCGGCGGTTACGAGGGCGCTGCCGTCAGCTCGGTGGTCGCTGCGGCCCACAGCCGGACCAGTTCGTCCATTCCCTCGATGCCGGTGGACCAGGTGATTCGGGCCGACACGAGCCCTGATTCCGTCTCGCCGATCGCGATGTCGATGGCGTAGCCGCTGGGCTCGCCATGGCCGGCGTCGGCTTCGGATACATCGTGGCGGAACAGAATCTGCGCTCCCGGGCGGCAGGCCAGCGCCGGGTAGTTCCGGGTCAGCGGGTAGTCGCGGCCACCGTGAGGTGCCGAGTCCAGCCGTCTGCAGACGTCGTCGACGAGGTACGAGGCGCGGGCGGATTCGGTGAGGGCGTCGACCGGAACGGCGGGGAGCCGGACGGGATGGACGAATCCGGTGTCGTCGACGTCGATATCGACCAGGACGCCCGACGACGAGCCGCGGCGGTTGTCTCGCTGCCACGTGGACACCGCAGATCCGAGCGCGGCGAGCAGCCGAGCGTCGAGCCGGTGCGTGTTCGTGGGAACGGGCAGCGTGACCGTGGTGCGCTCACGGAGCGGAGACGGCGTGACCTGCAGCGGACGTTCGGCCGGGGTCAGGACAGCGACCCAATAGGGAACCTGTTCGGCGACCTCGGTGCAGAAGGTACGTCCGAGCTGAGCTGGGCTGATCGTCTCGCGATGGGCGAGTTTCAGCGGTGCGAACACGGTCACGCCGAGGAACCCCACTTCCGGTGAAGATTGTCCTAGCCTTACCTAATTCCCTCAGGCTAGCTCGAGTCCGGCCGGTGTGCCAGGACGCCCCCGTCCGATCCCGATTCCACCGCCCGGCGCAGTGCGGGAACGCCTGGTGAGGTCGGTAGCGTTCCCGTCTCCAGGTCCTCGAGCAGGTCCTCGGACCAGCCGAGCAGACCCGTCACGTCGATCCGGTGCGGGGGCTCGACCTCGTAACCGATCAGGCGGTCGTGTCCTTGGCGGAGCAACGAAGCGGCACCTACGCGGTTTCCTCGCATCAGGTGCGTCAATCCGACGGCCAGTTGCGCGAGGCCCTGCCAAAGCTCGCGTTCGTCCGGGACGCAGCTCTTCCACGTGCCCTCGAGTACCTCGTGGGCGTGAAACGGCATACGTGCGTCCAGGAATCGCTGCGCTTCGGTGAGGGCGGCGTCCGGTGGAAGACGGAGATCGTCGGGAACCCGGGGTGTTCCGGTACCGCCGCGGGCCAGCGGGCGGCCGAGGCCGTCGCGCGGCCGGGCGTTGAGGGGCTTGCCCTGCGGGTCGCGCTCGCGTTCGGCCATGGCGGTCACCCTAGTGGGGTGACCGCCATGGCCCACACGATGACGCGAGTGAGGTCACCGACGTGCGGACAGGACGGTCACCGACCCGAGTGCGATCAGCGCTGCCGCCGAGGTGGCGACCATCGTCGTCGAGACGGCGATCGCGTCGTTGCCCAGTGCACCGACGATCGGTGCGACGATCGCCCCGAGTCCGAACTGTGCGGCACCGAGTAGTGCAGCTGCGCCGCCTGCCGCTTCACCGTGGCGGGACAGCGCCAGCGCGGGCGCGTTGGGCATGACGAACCCGACGGCCCCGAGTACGAACCACAGCGGGACGACGAACCCAGCCATGCCGCCGACCTCGGTGACCGCCAGGACGACCATGATCGCGCCGGCGACGACGCCGAAGGACAGCGCCGACAGGACGATCTGCACCGGTGCGAAGCGTCCCAACAGCAGGACGTTGAGCTGGGATGCGCCGATCAGAGAGATCGCACCGGCCGCGAAGACGATGGCGAATTGTTGCTCGTCGAGGCCGAACTCCTCCTGCAGGACGAACGACGAACCGGCGACGTACGCGAAGAGCGCCGACATGGCCAGGGCAGCGACCATGATGAGGACGACGAACTGTGTGTCACGCAGCAGCGATCGGTAGGTCCACAGAACGGGCATGATGCCACTGGCTCGACGACGCTCGGGCGGCAGGGACTCGCGCAGCGACACGATTGCCAGCGTCATCAACGCCACGCCCATGATCGCCAACGCGGCGAACACGAGCCGCCAGGAACCGACGAGAAGTACCGCACCGCCGAGCGACGGTGCCAGCACCGGAGCGACGCCCATGACGAGCATCAGGCGAGACAGGACGGTCGCGGCGGCTCGCCCGCTGAACAGATCTCGGACGATGGCCATGGCGACCACGGCAGCAGCTGCGGCACCGAGGCCCTGAATCACACGCAGGCCGCCGAGTACGGCGATGTTGGGAGCAACGATGCAGGCGAGCGACGCCAGGATGTGCACTCCGGTGCCCACGATGAGGGGCAGTCGTCGGCCGACGATGTCCGACAGCGGCCCGATGACCAGTTGGCCGAGCGCGAGGCCGACCAACGTACCCGCGAGCGTGAGCTGCACTGCAGACGACGGGGTGTTCAGATCCTCGGCGATGGCAGGAAGTGCCGGCAGGTACATGTCGATGGTCAGTGGACCGAGGGCGATGAGCGCGCCGAGTACGAGGATCACCCGGAGGCGCTCGCGTGACGTCGGCTCGGTTGTGGGAGCCGACGTGCTGCTCTCGCGCGTGTCGGTCACCTGCGCGCTGGTTACGGATGTGTTCGATGCTGGGGCCACCCGAAGGTCAGCAGCGTAGGAGTTGATTCTGTTCCCGTTGCTGACTACAACTTTCGTGTCCTATGCCACCGCGTCGGACAGTCCGGTGAGTGTGTCCACCTCGTGGCTGGTCAGACGCAGTGTCGGCGCGTCGAGCAGAGCCGGTACCTGAGCGAGCGAGCTCGCGCTCGCGATCGGTGCGGTGATGCCCGGTCGAGCGAGCAACCAGGCGAGAGCCACACTCGACAACTCGGCCGAGCGGGAGTCGGCGATCTCCTGCAGGCCCTGCACCACAGCCAGGCCTGCGTCGGAGAAATAGCCCGTCGTCAGTCGCTCGCGCTGAGTACCGGCCAGATCCTCCCGGGTGCGGTACTTACCCGTCAGGAAGCCGGCGGCGAGGGAGAAATACGGAAACACCCCGAGGCCGTTGTCGACGGCGAGGGCTTGCAGTTCACCCTCGTAGTCGCGACGGGCAACGAGGTTGTAGTGCGGTTGCAGTGCGATCGGTGCCGCGAAACCGTTGTCTTTCGCCAGGCCCAGCCACTCGCGAACCCGCGCGGGGGAGTAGTTCGAGATGGCGACGTGGCGAACTTTGCCTGCCCGGACCAGGTCGTCGAACGCGGCCAGGGACTCGGCCAACGGCGTCTTGTCGTCGTCGTAGTGCGCGTAGTAGACGTCGATGTGATCGGTCTGCAGCCTGGCCAGGGAGGCGTCGGCCGCGGCCCGAATGTTGCCCGGTGCCAGACCGCGGAACTCGGGATGCTGGCTCACCTTGGTCGCGAGAACGACGTCGTCGCGGTTGCCACGGGCCGTCATCCACTTGCCGATGATCGTCTCGGATTCGCCGCCGGAGTTGCCGTCGGCGAAGGCAGAGTACGAATCGGCCGTGTCGACGAAATTGCCACCTCCCGCGGTGAACGCGTCCAGGATGTCGAAGGACGTGTCCTCGTCGCTGGTCCAGCCGAAGGTGTTCCCGCCGAGGGCAAGCGGAAAGATGTCCAGATCGGACGTACCGATAGCAACCACGAACTACTCCTTAGGTCGGCGAACAACTAGACTGTACGAGTAGGCCGGGATCAGTGCCAGGTGTGGTCCACCAGCGCGGTCCGTGGCCCGAATTTCGGCTTGGTCGCCTTGCCGCTGAGATACAGGAGCCGAATCGCGCGATGACGATGCGGTGCCAAGGGCTGCAGATACTCGACCATCTCCGCGTCGTCGATCGGTCTACCCAACAGCGACCACCCCACCACCGCGGCCAGGTGGTAGTCGCCCACCGACAACGCGTCGGGATCCCCCAGGGCGCGCTGCGCGGTCTCGGCCGCGGTCCAGATGCCGACACCCGGGATCGCGCGCAGCCTGCGTTGCGCATCCTCGGGCGTCATGTTCGACGCCTCCTCCAGCCGTCCGGCTGCGCGCGCGGCACGGACGATGGTCTTCGACCGAGCCGGGTCGACGTTGGCGCGGTGGTAGTCCCACGACGGGATGCGTCGCCACACGTCGGCGGTGGGAAACACGAACATCGTCTTCGGGGTCGGGCCCGGTGCGGGGTCGCCGAACTTGCTCACCAGGTACCGCCACGAGCCGAACGCCGAAATGCCGTGTACGCGTTGCTCGATGATCGCCGGTATCAGGGCCTCGAGCACCAGCCCGGTCCGGCCGAGGCGTAGGTGCGGAAGTTGTCTGTGTGCCTCGCGCAGAATCGGATGCTCGGGCGCGAAACTCGAGGCGTCGTCGTCCCGGCCGAGCAGAGCCGGGGCAACGTCGAGCAGTTCGTCGGCACCGGGCCCCCAGGCGCGCACCATGACGCTGCTCGGTGAGGCCTGCACCAATCGGTACGTGACCGGGCCGGAAATCATGCGCGACGTCCGCCACACGGCACCGTCCGGCGTGGACTCGTAGGTGGGATCGCCGCGGCCCCGACGCAGCGGTGACATGGACATTCGGATGTCGACGCGCTGCTCGAAGTCGACAAGGCGGGTGACGCCGTGATCGGTAGGGCCGGAGGAGGCGTTCTCGGTCATCGCTCGGGTCACCTCCGTCGCAGTCGTGGTCGGCCGGTTCAGTGTGTCCCTGCCAGGGCCATATTCAACACCCTTGCGCAGACACGGGTGAAAATATATTGGACGAATGCCCACATCACCGGATCGCGACGCAGTGCTGCGTGAGGGCCGCTCGTGTTTGTCCGCTTCGCCGGAGAACCGGCGGATCCTGGTGATCTCGGGTGCGCGAGGCATCGGCAAGTCCACGGTTGCCAACACCATCGCGGACGAGGCGACAGCGCTGGGTTTCCGGGTGGTGGATCTGCCGTGCCTCGCGTACTCCCCTGCGGCCGCGCTCGATCAGGGGCTGCTCGATGAGGGGCTGCTGGGTGATCTGGTGGCGGCCGACGTAGATGTGAAGCCGACGCTGCTGGTAATCGACGACCTGCATCTGTTGCCCGCGGGCTCGCGTGACCGACTCGCTCGTGCGGTGAAGGCGGCGGTACGTACCCCGCATGTCCGGTGTATCGCCACGACCGTCGACACCGTCCCGCCGCCGTTGTGGCGGGAGTTCGCCTTCCACCGTGTGCGACCGCTGCCCGACGACGCGGTGCGCGATCTGTTGAATGCTACGGAAACGGCAGCGGCGCAACGACAATCGATTATCGAGTTGTCGCAGGGAAACCCTCTCGTCGCGACCGAACTCGCTCGCGCTGCGCCGATCTGGCGCCGGGATCCATCCGTCGGCGGTGCGATGCTCGACCGCGCCCACCTCACCGATACGCTCGCCGACATCGGCGCGTTCGAGGTCGCCGGGCTCGACGAGGAGTCCAGGCGTCAAATTCTCGGCGATGCGGTGCGACACATCGTCTCTAGCGAGCACGGCAGCGACTCCGCGGCCGTCCACCCACATGGCGACACTGTCGCACAACTGTGGATTCTTGCCTCCTCGACCGCCGAGGAGCGCATCGCCGTTCACCTCGAATCCGCTGCCGACGGTCGGCTGACGCCCGACGAGCGTCTGGTGCATCGGGCACTCGCAGCCCGAGCGCCCGATGCGCACCTCGTCACTGCACTCGACGAGCGGGCGCACGACCTGGCGTCGCTGCAGCGCTACCGCCGGGCAGTGGCGTTGCTCTGCCGTGCAGCAGCGCTCGAATCCGATCGTGGACGCGCCCAGGCCCTCGAGGTGCGGGCGGCGTCCATAGCGGCATTCGCCGGCTTCGTCGATCTCGCGGTAGCGGTCTTGGACCGTATGCGGTCTGGACATCCCGATGCGGCCCTGTCCGAGACCGTTCCGGCCCGAGCCTTTGCCGTCGTGGCCCGGGGAGGCGACCCCCGTGCTGCGTTCGGCGTCGTCGTGCAGGCTCTCGATCGATTGCCGGATGCGGTCGCCCCTGACGTCGTCGATCAGTTGATCGGTTCGGTTCTGGCGTACAGCGCACTGAGCGGTGACAGCGAACTGGTTGCGCAGGCCCTGCAATGGGCGGTCAAATACGAACAGCATCTCGATCCGGTCAACGTGCTCGTCGCGCGGTCTCTCGGCGTCTCGGGTTCGAGAGTGCACGTGAGGGCACTCGAGAGCCCGGCGCTGATGGACGCGGTACGAGCCTCGCTGCGCACCGGAGACCCGTGGAAACCGGTCCTGCTGCAGCTGGCGATGCCCACCTTGCTGTGGGATCCTAACGACAGTTGTCGGCTGTCGGACGTGGTGGACTCTGTCGCAGCTGGGTTTCCGGCCGCCGAGTCTCTGACCCGGCTGCGGCACCTCGCCGCACTCGCCGCTCGAGGACAGTTCTCTGCGTTCGTCGAGGCCGTCTCCTCGGGACTGCCGGATGGCCTCTTCGACGAGCAGGAGGGCCTGCTGAAATCCTCGGTGGCAGCTGTCGCTGGTGGCGAGAAGAGCTGTACTGCAGCCGAATCGGTGGCACTGGGCCGCTTCGACGTCGCCTACGAGCGGATGCGCCGCCGCGATCTCTCGGCGGAGCACTGTTCGATCACTCCGTACGGACCACTCGAAATACTGGACTACGTCGAATCCTGTGTACGGCTGCGGCGGTCGGACGAGGCGCGCACGTATCTCGACCGACTGCGCCGAACCCGGCCCGATTTCTGGGGAGCCCGCCACAGTGCACTGCTGACTGCAGCCGAAGCGATGCTGGCGGAGGCCGGAGCCGAGGCGCTCTTCGAGGCGAGTCTGCATGAACTACGCACCGCAGGATGGTATTTCGATGCGCCGCGGGTTGCGCTGGTCTACGGCGAGTGGCTGCGCCGCCACCACCGGGTGATCGAAAGCCGCGGTCGGTTGAGGTACGCCGCAGATTTGTTCGCAGAACTGGGTGCACGCACGTGGCTGCGCCGAGCCGAGGACGAATTACGGGCGGCAGGAGCCGGCCCGCGCCCGCGTGAGGGTGATGCGGGCTCGGGGTTGACCGGGCAGGAATTGCGCATCGCGTCTCTTGCTGCCGCCGGTCTGACCAACAAGGAGATCGGCGAACAGCTGTATCTCTCGGCTCGTACTGTCGGCGGTCATCTGTACCGAGTGTTTCCCAAATTGCAGATCACCACGCGGTCCGCGCTGCGGGACGCACTCCTTCGTTACGAGGGCGGTGGACGGTGAGTGAGCACGTACTCGCCGGCTCTGGTTCGATCTCCTTGTCGACGGCACAGGACGGACGGCCCTTGCAGAACAGGAGATCAGCGTGACCCGATCGGACGAAAAGTCGTCGCCCCGCATGTCGGTGTCGAGTGCGACGGCATTCGTCGGAGTTGCGTTCGCGTTCGTGGTGGCGATGATGGGCACCACCATGCCGACGCCGCTCTATGCGCTCTACGAGGTCGAGTTCCACTTCTCCGTCTTCGTCGTCACCCTCGTGTTCGCGGCGTATGCCGTCGGTGTACTCGCAGCTCTGTTGGCGTTCGGCCGCTGGTCCGACTCGTTGGGACGACGCCCGATGCTGTTGGCGGCCATAGCATTCGGATTGATCAGCGCCGTGGTGTTCGTCACCGCCGGCTCGCTGACGGCCCTGGTGATCGGCCGCGTGTTGTCGGGAATCTCGGCCGGCATCTTCGTCGGTACCGCGACGGTGACGTTGATCGAGTTGGTACCCGACCGATGGCGTGACCGTGCATCCGCGATCGCTACCGCAGCGAACATCGGGGGCCTCGGCCTCGGACCGTTGGTGGCCGGAGTGCTCGCGGAGTACCTACCGCAACCGTTGCGTCTGACGTTCGTCGTCGACATGGTTCTGCTGGCTGCGGCAGCAGTGGCGGTGTTCCTCGCACCCGAGACGGTGCGGGTGGACGGCGGAGCACGCCCGCACATGCAGCGGCTGTCCGTTCCACCGGAGGTGCGCGGCACCTTCGTGCGCGCCTCGATCGGAGGATTCGCGGGGTTCGCCGTACTTGGCCTGTTCACTGCCGTCTCGCCGGGGTTCATCGGCAGTGTGTTGGGAGTCGACAATCACGCCGTCACCGGGGTAGTGGTGTTCACGGTCTTCGCTGCGTCGGCGACAGCCCAGATTGCTTTGCGCGCAGCCGATCCCGCGTCGGCGCAGCGGTGGGGATGCGCGCTGCTGCTGCTCGGTCTGGTGTTCCTGGCCGCGTCGCTGCTGCTGACCTCGTTGGCCGTTCTGGTGGTAGCGGCGCTGCTCTGCGGCGTCGGTCAGGGCATGACATTCGCCAACGGCATGTCCACGATCGGTGCCGAGCTTCCTCCGCACCGTCGGGCAGAGGTCACCTCGACTTTCTTCGTCGTGTTGTACATCGCGATCTCGGTACCGGTGATCGGGGCCGGAGCCGTGGCGACCGGATGGGGCCTGGTGACGGCGGGAGTGGTGTTCGCCGTCGTGATTGCGGTGCTCGCGGCGGTGGCGTTCGTGCTGTTGACCATCGATCTGCGCAAGTCTCGGGCTGTCGTGTCCTGAAACGGTCGACAGAGGGCCGGATTCGTACTCGATTCGGGACGGCGGGTAGGAGATGATGGTTGTCGACAGGAGGTCCTGACGATGGCCGAACGCTCGTTGCTTGCGGACTTCCTTCGGGTGCGCCGGGAATCGCTGCAACCCGAGCAGGTGGGTCTGGTGCGCGACGGCAACCGCCGA
The DNA here is from genome assembly GCF_040686915.1 of Rhodococcus sp. NPDC077669. Lineage (NCBI taxonomy): Bacteria > Bacillati > Actinomycetota > Actinomycetes > Mycobacteriales > Nocardiaceae > Rhodococcus > Rhodococcus sp. NPDC077669. The sequence goes on from NZ_JBFBMD010000003.1 coordinate 338,071, forward strand.
GTGCGCGGCCTGCGACGAGAAGAGATCGCCCGGCTCGCCGATATCAGCGCCGACTACTACCTGAGGCTCGAGCAGGGGCGCAATCATCAACCCTCCGAGCAGGTTCTGGCTGCGCTGAGTCGGGCTCTGCGTTTGGACGAGGACGAGCGGGCGTACTTCCACCGGGTGGCGCGCGCGCAGTCCGGCCCGGCCGTGGTCGAGGCGCTTCCGCCGCGAGTGACCGAGGCGTCGGCCCGGGTGTTGGAGCAGTGGGTCCACACGCCGGCGTACATCACCGACCGCCATCACGATCTGCTTGCGCTCAACGGTCCGGCTGCGCTGATGACGCCGGGCCTGAAAGTGGGTACCAACCTGATGCTCGATGTGTTCGCGCACGAGCACAGTGCCGCCTCGCCGGAGGACTGGGCCGTCACGGCGCAGCGAATGGTGTCGGCGCTGCGATTCCACGCGGCGCCGGGTCACCCGCGACTGACGGAGTTGGTGGGCCGATTGTCGGTGGAGAGCCGCGCTTTTCGCAGGATGTGGGCCAAACACGACGTACGGCCGTTGTCGTCGAGCATCTCCGTCGTCCCGGTGGAGCCGTTCGGTCTGGTCGAATTCCGTTCGCAGACTTTGGAGATCGTCGGCGAGGGTGGGCAGTTCATCACCACCTACTTCGCCGATCCCGGTAGTCGGTCGGCATCGGCGATCCGGCATCTGGTTGCCGGAGTCCCCAGCCGCGACACTCAGTTCGTTGTTCCTCGGTCCGATTCGGACGATCGGACCGCGTCGGCCAGTTGACGTAGAGCTGCCCTCGACTGTGCTGTTCGGGGCCGCAGCACCATCAGTACGTGGTCCTCGGCGGCAGGCATCAACAGGTAGTCGAGCATCAACGGACCGACGACGGCATGTTCGATCGTCACGGTTCCGGTTTTTCTCGCGCTGGTCTCACCGGCCCACTTCTGCGCGAATTCCGAACTACGGGTGGACAGTTCGCCGACGATGCGGCGAAAGGAGTCGTCTGGCTCGTGCCGATCCAACGACTCACGAAGCATGGCGACCACCTGATCCGCCGACGATTCCCACCCGGCAGGCGGGTCGGCGGCGGGATCGTCTCGATCGCCGCAGAGCGAACCGGCGTCGACGAATGTGAACACGGCCAGATTGACCCCCTCGGCGAAGCTCGGCGACACCGCACGAGCGAGCATCGTGGACAATTCGACGGTCAGATGCCGATCCAGCAGTACCGCAGGCGAATACGCCCAGGACTCGAGCGCCTCCACGTTGTGCATGATTCGACCATAGATCCAGGCGGTTGCCGGTCCGGTAACCCTGCCAGGGCCACCTTAGACCGGCGGTGTTCGATCCTCCCGAGGTGAACGAAAGCGTTGGGGCCGAGTATCACTGGGCTGGATCGGTCGTGCGGAACTTTCTCTGGTAATCCGACGGTGTCACCCCGAACTTGGTGACGAACGCACGCCGAAAAGCAGCGGGCGTGCCGAATCCTGCGTCGGCAGCGGCCCGGGCCACGGAATAGCCGGACTCGAGTGCGGCTACCGCGATATCGAGACGCATCGCGGTCACGTAATCGAGAGGCGTCGTGCCCAGTTCCTCGCGCACGATGCGATTGAGATGCCGCACACTGACATTGGCGTGTGCCGCGAGAGCGCTCAGGTTCGCGGGTCGTGTCGGGTCGGCATGGATGTAGTCGGTGATAGCGCGAGAGACCTGGGTCCGCGGCGGCGGACCCTTCAGCGACACCGAATACTGAGACTGGCCGCCGGAGCGCTGCATGTACACCAGCAGTAGTTGCGCGACCGTTCTGGCTATCGGGGCACCGTGATCACTTTCGACCAACGCCAACGCCAGATCGATTCCGGCAGCGACCCCGGCCGAGGTGTAGATGTCGCCGTCGCGAACGAAGATCGAATCCGGTTGGACACGCGTGTCGGGAAAGCGTTCCGCCAGAGCCGACGTGAACTTCCAGTGAGTGGTCGCACTCCGGCCGTCGAGCAGACCGGATCCCGCCAGCGCGAACGCCCCACTGCAGATCGACGCCACCCGTCGCGCTCGGGGCGCGAGCAGCGCCACCGCGTCGAGCAACGCCGGGTCCTCGAAGACGGCCGGAGCCGATTCGCTACCGGGAACGATGAGGGTGTCGAAGTCGCCGCTGTCGGCGACGGCGGCGTTCACCGACACCGTCATTCCCATCGAGGTCACCACGTCACCGCCGTCGATCGAGAGGAAGACGATGTCGTAGCCGTCGACTCGCTGGTTCGCTTCGAGGAAGACCTCGGCCGGGCCGACGAAGTCGAGCATCTTGACCTGGTCGAAGAGCAGAATGCCGATGCGCCGACGCTGGGTCGGACCACGCCGAGACGGGTCGTCGTTCACCCGAGTGGTCGAACGCGTCACGATGCTCGGATTCCGGCCTTCATGCCCACGGCACCCGCTTCACCGCGGGTCTTGACCTCGAGTTTCTTCAGAATGCTTGCGACGTGGAATTTCACCGTGCTCTCGCCGATGTTGAGGCTCACGGCAATGTCCTTGTTGCGCTTGCCGTATGCGAGGTAGCCGAGAACTTCTCTCTCGCGACGGTTGAGGCCGGCGAGAAGTTGTTCGTCGGCTCGTGCGGGAGGCGGGTCGAGAGGAATCGCGATGCTCACACGTGATCCCCACCCAGCGGTGGATTCGAACGAGATCGATCCCCGGAGGGTGTGCACGCGTCCGGAGAGCTGTTGGGTCAGAGTCTCTGTGTCGCAGACGTGCAGGCCGTCGTTGCGGACTTCGAGCAGCAGGTTGGTTCCGTCGCAATCCCACGCGATACGTACCCGTCGAACATCCGGCTGAGCCACGTAGGCGAGTACGACGGTCCGAACCACGGCTCGCGCCGCGCGTGCGATCTCGCCGGGGACCGGTCTTCCGTCGACTGGGGGAGCGACATATTCGACGTCGATCGAGGACTGGTCCAACACCGTGGCGAGCTCCCCTTGCAGCCTGGCGAAGGCGGTGGTCACTGCTTCCTGCCCCAGCTCACGGTTGGCTTCTTCGATGGAGCGAAGCTCGATCAGTGCCGCCGACGCGGTATCGCTGGCGGTTGCGCGTGCTCGCGCGTCATCGAGGTCCTTCGAGCGCAGCGTGGACAGCACGGACGTGAGGGTATCGACGTGGGCGTCGACCATCTCCGAGATCACCCGAGCACGCTCGCTCGAGGCCGCCAGGGATTCGGCGAGATACGCAGGACTCGCCTGGACCACCTGATGGCGTATGGAGGTGGCTACGATTCCGAAGGCAACGCCGACGTCGGAGTCCGGATCGAACTGCGGCGCAGCCGATTTGGGCACCAGGACCAGCAGGGTGTCGGTCGTGTCGTCGAGTTGCGTCGCGAGACGTCGCTGTGCACCGGCCAGGCGCCCCGGGCCGTCCAGAGCTCGGCGCCCACTCTGCTGCACCGACTGCTTGAGGTCGTCGAGCTCCTTGATCGTCACGCGGCTCGTCATCGACTCGTCGCCACCGACTTTTCTCGGACGGCCGGTGCATTCCCTGGTGAAAATGATCATCGCCGAGTGCGGATACCGCTGCGACGACCACCACGAAAAACGAGCAGCTATCTCGACCAGCGGACCGGTCAGGACCTCCCGAAGCGCGGCGAGCGAGTCGGTCGGTTCGGACCTGGCGGGGGTCGACGGGGCAGAGCTGCTCACGTGCGCATCCTAGTACTCGGAGCGGCGTCGTGTGATGTCCGTTCGGCCAGTGATTACTAGCCGTTGTGCGTGGTTCTTTTCTCGCGGTAGGACGACAACCTGGACATCGGATTCATCGACGAAGGGAACACCGTTGAGGACGACCACCGAAACCCTCGCGTCGACTCTCGGCTGCCCGGAAACGAAGCGCATGATCGGACTTCGCGACCCGGTGGATGCCCTACGGCGGCGGGCCGGCCGAGGACATTCTGGTCGGGTTCGGAATCAGCCCGACCGAATACTTCACCAGGCTCGCCGCAGTGCTTCGCGAACCCGACACAGAATCGACCCTCGACCGCGACACGATGTCAGCGTTGCTCGAGGTGTGCCGCCGCAGGCTCTGGCTCGGCGAGTGAATTGTCCTCCGTACATCACCTGACCTCAGGAGTGCTTGTGTCACAAACCGTTCATGCCGTCGTCGCCAAGGCGAAGGGTGAGCCCGTCTCGATCGAGACGATCACCATTCCCGATCCCGGCCCGAACGATGTCGTGGTCACCATCGCCGCGTGCGGGGTGTGTCATACCGATCTGCATTACCGCGAGGGCGGCATCAACGACGAGTTCCCGTTCCTGCTCGGCCACGAAGCCGCAGGCACCGTCGAAACCATCGGCGACGCTGTCACTCATGTCGAGGTCGGTGATTTCGTGGTGTTGAACTGGCGTGCGGTGTGCGGGGAATGCCGAGCCTGCAAGAAAGGCACCCCCTGGTACTGCTTCGACACCCACAATGCCTCGCAGAAGATGACTCTCGCCGACGGCACCGAACTCTCCCCTGCGTTGGGGATCGGTGCGTTCGCCGACAAGACCCTCGTCCACGAAGGCCAGTGCACCAAGGTCGACCCGGAGTCCGATCCGGCGGTGGTGGGGTTGCTCGGGTGTGGGGTGATGGCCGGGTTGGGTGCGGCGATGAACACCGGCCACGTCTCCCGCGGGGATTCCGTCGCCGTGATCGGGTGCGGCGGTGTCGGGGATGCCGCGATCGCCGGGGCCCGCCTGGCGGGGGCGTCGACGATCATCGCCGTCGACCGCGACAAGAAAAAACTCGACTGGGCTCTCGATCTCGGTGCCACCCACACGGTCGACGCCTCGCAGGTCGATGCGGTCGAGGCCATCCAGGAGTTGACCGGCGGGTTCGGGGCGGATGTGGTCATCGATGCCGTCGGGCGTCCGGAGACGTGGAAGCAGGCGTTCTACGCCCGCGATCTCGCCGGGACGGTGGTGTTGGTGGGGGTGCCGACGCCGGAGATGACGGTGGAGATGCCGTTGATCGATTTCTTTTCCCGGGGTGGGTCGTTGAAGTCGTCGTGGTACGGCGATTGTCTGCCGGAGCGGGATTTTCCGATGTTGGTCGATCTGTACGAGCAGGGTCGGTTGCCGCTCGAGAAGTTCGTGACCGAACGGATCGGTCTCGGTGATATCGAGGCGGCGTTCGAGAAGATGCATCAGGGCACGGTGCTGCGTTCGGTGGTGGTCCTGTGAGTGGGCAGTTGCGGGTCGAGAAGGTCGTCACGTCGGGGACGTTCGCGCTCGATGGTGGCGAGTGGGAGGTCGACAACAACATCTGGTTGGTCGGTGACGACGACGAGGTGGTGATCGTCGATGCTGCGCATACGGCCGGTCCGATCGTCGATGCGGTCGCCGGTCGTGCTGTGCGGGCGATCGTGTGTACGCATGGTCACAACGATCATGTGACGGTCGCTCCGCAGTTGTCGGGGGAGTTGGATGCGCCGATTCTGTTGCATCCGGCCGATGATGTGTTGTGGGAGCAGACGCATCCGGGCATCGGGCATTCGGTGCTCGAGGACGGTCAGCGGATCACCGTCGCGGGGACGGAGATCGTGGCGTTGCACACTCCCGGTCATTCGCCGGGGTCGAGTTGTCTGTATCTGCCCGAGGCGGGTCAGTTGTTCTCGGGGGACACGTTGTTCTCCGGTGGGCCAGGGGCGACGGGTCGGTCGTATTCGGATTTCCCGACGATCATCGGCTCGATCCGGGATCGATTGTTCGCGTTGCCCGCCGAGACCCGGGTCAACACCGGGCACGGAGACGGAACGAGTATCGGGGACGAGTCCCCGCACCTCGAAGAATGGATCGCCCGCGGGAATTGAGGTTCGATGTTTCGCAGCACAGTGTCAGCGATGCCCAGCTTGGGAGAAGTCTCTCCCGGCTGCCGGGGCGAGTCAGCCGGGGTTTGTCGGTGGCCCGAAGTAGGGTCCTGTCCGTGATCATCGTGAGTACGGACGGCTCTTGTCTGCGTAACCCCGGCGGAGCAATCGGGTGGGCGTGGGTCAATCACACGGGTCCGAGCAACTCCGGCGGCGAGCCCTCGGGCACCAACCAGGTAGCCGAGCTCCGCGCCTTGCTCGAGGCAGTGTTGGCCCACCCCGGCCCGGAGCCGTTGCTGATCGAATCGGACTCTCAGTACGCCATCAAGTGCGCGTCGGAGTGGCTGGCAGGCTGGAAGCGCGAGGGGTGGAAGACTGCGGGCGGCACCCCCGTGCGCAACCTCGATCTGGTGCAGAGCATCGAGCGAGCCATCACCGAACGCGAAGGGCCGGTGCGATTCCGGTGGGTTCGCGGCCACGTCGGCAATCACTTCAACGAAGCAGCCGACGCGCTGGCGGGCGAAGCCGCCCGTGCCATCGCGGCCGCCGGAGCGAACGCGGTGCCTGCACCGACCGAGGCTCGCAGCGGACCCGTTGCACAGAAGGAATCCGTTCCCGCTGCGCCGCGCCCGTCCGAACCGGAGATCGCCACCCTGTTCTGACGGCCGAGCCGCGCGCATGTTCCGGATCAGCCGCGGGGTCTCATCCGCGCGTTGGGTAGTTCCGGTGCGTGCAACCTGGGCCCGGGGTAGCCCTCCACGGTGCCGAACTGACCGTTCTCGGCCTCGTACGCGGCCCGATACTCCACCACGTCCTCGTGGCTGCGGCCGACGAAGTTCCACCACATGACTATCTGTTCACCGAACGGCGGACCGCCCAACAGGAGGAATCGAACCGGTTCGCGGGCGGGATTGTGGAGCTGCATCGACCGGTGCCCGGGTTCGAGGTAGCCGAGTTCGGCTGCGCCCAGATCGGTCTCGTTCAGCGTCACCGATCCCTGGTCGACGACAACTCCGTGTTCGTAGGACTCGTCGATCTCGACGCTGACCCGCGCCCCGGCGTCGAGCACGATCTCCGCTCCGAGCAGTGGCGTGTACGTCGACACCGGCGAGGTCTCGCCCAGAAGCGATCCGAGAAACACCCGAGCGGTCAGGCCGGGCCGGGTGATCGACTCGGGAACGTAGTGCTCGAAAGTCGGTGCAACGAAACGAGATACGGCGGGCAGTGCCACCCACAGCTGCATCCCGTGCAGGATGTCGGTGTCGGGTGTCGACACCTCGGAGTGGCTGATGCCCTGCCCGGCCGTCATCAGGTTGAGCTCCCCGGGCCGCACCATCGCATGAGATCCGACGCTGTCGCGATGTTCGATCTCACCGGAGAACAGCCAGCTGACGGTCTGTAGGCCGGTGTGCGGGTGCGGTGCGACGTCCATGCGCGAGTGCACGGGCCCGTAGTGGTCTGCGAAACACCATGCGCCGATGAGGGATCGGTCCTTGTGCGGCAGGGTGCGGCGCACCTTCATGGCACGAGGGCCGCCGAGTGGAACCTCGCGTGGGGTGAGGACCTGGATCATCAGTGCTCCCGGATGTCGGTCTGGGCGAGTCTGAGCTTGGTGCACAGACTGTCGAGTGTCCTGAGCTCGTCGGTGTTCAATGCATCGCCGACGTAGCGCCTGATGCGGGCGGCGTGTTTGCGTCCGATCGAGGCCTGCAGGTCTGATCCCGCGTCCGTCAGGCAGATCACGGTCCCGCGTTTGTCCGACGGATCCTGCTCTCGGACAACGTAACCCATCGCTTCGAGCCGGTCGCACATCCGGCTCAGCGACGGTTGGCTGAGCAGGATCTCGTCGTTGAGCCGACGCAGTCGGAGTCTGCGGTCCGGGCTGGTGCTCAGGGTGAACAGCACGTCGTATTCGCGCATGCCGATCGGATCCCAGATGTCGTCGGCGGCGAACCGGCGCATCAGGGAAACCTGGGAGCGAAACAGCGACTCCCAGGCGTTCACCGCCACCTCCGTGTCAGACGGCAACTGCTGGTTCCTTCGCAGCGCCCGCGGCCTTTTCTGCCAGCATCGAGGCGTGAGTCGGAGGATTCTCCGGAACGCCGGCCGGGCGTCGGGCAGCGAATTCCTTGCGCAATACCGGTACGACGTCCTCGCCCAGGATGTCGAGTTGTTCGAGCACTGTCTTCAGCGGCAGGCCGGCGTGGTCCATCAGGAACAGCTGACGCTGGTAATCGCCGAAGTAGTCTGCGAATGCGAGCGTCTTCTCGATGACCTGCTGCGGAGATCCGACGGTCAGCGGGGTCTGCTCGGTGAACTCCTCCATCGTGGGGCCGTGGCCGTAGACGGGTGCGTTGTCGAAGTACGGTCGGAATTCGTTCACCGCGTCCTGGCTGTTCTTGCGCATGAACACCTGACCGCCGAGACCGACGATGGCCTGGTCGGCGCGGCCGTGGCCGTAGTGCTCGTAGCGCTCCCGGTAGAGATCGATGAGCTGGATGTAGTGCTCTTTCGGCCAGAAGATGTTGTTCGCGAAGAAGCCGTCACCGTGGTAGGCGGCGATTTCTGCGATCTCCGGGCTGCGGATCGACCCGTGCCAGACGAACGGCGCGATGTCGTCGAGCGGACGAGGAGTGGACGTGAACCGGTCGAGTGGCGTCCGGAAGTTTCCCTCCCACGTGACGACGTCCTCGGTCCACAGGCGTCGCAGCAGCTGGTAGTTCTCCAGAGCCAATGGGATGCCCTGACGGATGTCCTGTCCGAACCACGGGTAGACCGGGCCGGTGTTGCCGCGACCCATGATGAGGTCGACGCGTCCCTCGGACAGATGCTGGAGCATCGCGTAGTCCTCGGCGATCTTGACCGGGTCGTTCGTCGTGATCAGCGTCGTCGACGTCGACAGGATCAACTTCTCGGTGGTGGCCGCGATGTAGCCGAGCATGGTCGTCGGTGACGAGGGTACGAACGGCGGATTGTGATGCTCGCCGGTCGCGAAAACATCCAGACCAACGTCCTCGGCATGCTTGGCGATGGTGACCATCGATCGAATGCGCTCGTGCTCGGAGGGCGTAGTCCCGGTGGTGGGGTCGGTGGTGACATCTCCGACGGTGAAGATTCCGAACTGCATGGCGTGCTCCTACCCGAACGACAAGTTCATGCGTTTGCATTGACTATGCCGTACAACCGGGGTGCGGTCCGGGTTATTTCCGCGGCGGTCACTGCACGAGAGACGCGGTTCCGGTGAGCAACCGCACGTCGTACGACTCGGTCGGGCCGTGCTGCTCGGTGGTTCCGCCGTGCACGGTGTACAGCACTGCGTACGAGGTGAACGTGACGTCCTGGCCGTCGTCCGTATCGATGTTGACGCGGGGCAGAACGACGAGCAGGTGGGTCCGGTTACCGTCCGAGAGGGTCTCGACGACGGTCCGCACCTCGAATCCCATATCGGATCGGGTGACGTCGGTGGATTCCAGCGTCTCTCCACTGAGGACGAGCTGCGCCGCCCACACTCCGGCGGAGCGATGGGCGTCGACGGTTCCGGTGAGGTCGTCACCGCTGAAGTCGTAGTGGTTCGCTGCTGTGAAAGGCATGGTCACAGGCTATGCCTCGGTCGGTGAAAAAACTTCGAAAGAATTTCCCATCCGCTACCCATCCACCCGGCGACGGGCCCCGAATGGACAATGAGACACCCGCTACTGCTGTCGCCCCCGACCGCCGTCAGTAGTGGGTGTCTCCCTTTGTGTTGCGTGGGTTTGTCGCATGGGTTTCAACGACACCGGTGACAGAGTCCCCTACCCCCTTGCTCCCCAGGAGCACGAAGCTGTGATGACCAAACTGCGTGCTGCGCGACCGTAGGCCCGTATTCGAGTTCGTTGGATGCACCGACGTGCCGCAGTTCGAATCGAGCGCGCGTCTAGGATTCGGAGATGCCGGCATCCAAGACCGAACTGTCCGCCGAACTTCGAGCGCTGCTGGGGCGAGACCGTCGTGATCTTGCTGCGGCACTGCTCACCTCCGCCTTCACGCCGGTCCTGGACGACATGTATCCGTGGGTGACCGGATCTCGGCTGGGTGAGGCGCTCGCCCGAGACGCCGGAATCCGAGTCAGTAACTGGTCGTGGAGCATCGGCCGCAATCCCGACGCCACTCTCGCGCGGCTGATTCTCGAGCTCGTTCTGCTGTGGGAAGGAGCCGGCCTGGCGTGCCGTGGGCTCGCGCTCGACGGTAACGAGGTCGTTCTCCTCGCTCGCGGTGAAGAGCTACTGCGAGCCGGGGATCCTGACTCTGTCCGCCGCGCACTCGCGTGACCGGGAGCCCAGTTCGCTCAGTCGACTGATCAATCTGTCGGTATCGAGTCCGGTGCATCCGACGGCGAATTCGGTCAGCGGCACCACGCTGTGGAATTCGGTACGCACATCGAGGTCGTACAGAACATCGACCAGATTCGCGAAGCGCTGAGCCGCGAACTCGTCCACGCTCGCGAGAGCCGGAATGTCGGTGATCGTCAGCTGCGTAGCGGTCTGGGCCATCTGAAGGTAGTCACCCGTGGAACGGGCAGCACAACACAGCTCGGCAAACGTCCGACCACCCGAGACGGGCTCCACGGTCCATGTCCCCGAGGCGAAGCGCGATCCACTGGCACCGGCGGCGCGGTAATCGACGGGGCCGTCGACACGGACCACGTCGAGGCACTGCTTCAGCTTCTCGATGGTCGGGGCGAACGTCGGGTGGAACAGCGGATTCGGCAGCAAATCGTCGGGCGCGTAGTTCGAGGTGACGACCAGGACGACGCCACGAGCGAAGAGTGCGTCGAGCATGCGCGTGATGAGGCGGGCGTCTCCGATGTCGTGGACGTGAAATTCGTCGAAGCACAGCAGTGCCGCCGGAGCCGATCCTGTCGACAGGACATCGTCGATGGCTGCGTCGATGGAAAACCCGTGGCGAAAGTACGCCGCGTGGAGATCGCGGAAGAAGCTGTGGAAGTGCACGCGCTTCTTCGCAGAAGTGTCGGCCGCGGCGAAGTAGCTGTCCAGCAGCCAGGTCTTGCCACGCCCGACCGGTCCCCACAGGTAGACACCTCTGTCGCCGGGTGTCGACAGCGTGTCTGCCGCTGCGGCCTGGGCGTCGTCGAGCGTGAAGGCAGCGTCGAAGACGTGTCGCGATGCGGTCGGCCTCATGCCACGAACCGTACGCCCCGCGACTCTACATTTGTAGAGTGCGTGTGTAGGGTCACTGCTGTGGACCGCCGCACCGCCATCGCCGACGCTGCGCTCGGCGTCATCGCCCGAGACGGCTTGCGCGTGTTGACGCACCGGTCGATCGATTCGGCGCTGGACTTTCCGGCAGGCTCGACGTCCTACTACTTCCGCACCAAGCCTGATCTGCTCGCCGCTGTGGCTACCCGCCTGATCGAGCTCTCGCGGGCATCGTTTCTGGAGATCGTCGGAACCGAAACCGATGTTGCGACGGTGATCGCACGCTATCTCGACGCTGCGATCACCCATCGCATGGTCGAACTCCGGGCCCGCTACGCGCTGATGCTCGATCCTGCGGTCCCGGCCGACATCAGGGCCGACTTGGCCCGTTCGTTCTTCTCACTCGAACGGGCCAGAGAACTGTTCGACGAGCCAGCGCACGGAGACGGCTTGGTCTCGCTGTGCGAAGGACTGATGGCCGACGCGATATTCGGCCGTGGAACCGCGAAAGATGTTGCGGAACTACGACTTCCGATATCGATCTATCTCGCCGGGATTCCGTCTCAGAACGGGTAGCCGACTCCGGTGAGCTTCTCGCTGGCGTCCCACAGCTGGGCCGCGAGTGCGGGATCCTGAGCCATCTTGGTCATGCTCGCCGGGCCCGGCTTGCCGCGGGACTCGAACAGAGATGTGGGACCGCTGTAGGTGCCGCCGCCTGCGACGTCGACTGCATAGAGTGTGGGAAGCGCTCCGGCGCGGGCAGATTGAGAGATGAACTTCAGTCCGATGGGTGCCAGGGTCGCCAGGATCTTGTTGCTGCCCAGACCATCCGGGCTCGAGTAGAGCTCGGTCGACGAGATGCCGGGGTGTGCAGCATTGCTGGTGACCTTGGATCCGGCCTTGTCGATCCGACGCTGCAGTTCCAGCGCGAACAGGATGTTCGCGAGCTTGGAGTTCGCGTATCCGCGTTGCGCGTTGTAGCCACGCTCGAGCTGGAGGTCGTCGAAGTCGAGCTTGGGGCGCTGACGGTGCGCGACCGAGGCGACGCTCGTGATCTTCGCGTCGGCGGCGAGCTTGGGGAACAGCAACCCGGTCAGCGCGAAGTGGCCGAGATGGTTGGTGCCGATCTGGAGCTCGAACCCATCCTTCGTTTCGGTTCGCTTCGCCGGCATCATGACGCCCGCATTGTTGATCAGAATGTCGATCGATTCGGGAGCCGACTCGGCGTACTTGCGGACCGAACCGAGATCGGCCAGGTCGAGGGTGGCCGTGTCGACAGTTCCGTTCGGGGCCTCCGCGCGGATCTTCGCCGCTGCGGCGTCGGCCTTGTCCTGGTTGCGGCAGGCGAGCGTCACGTGATCGCCGCGCTTGGCCAGCTCCAAAGCTGTGTAGTAGCCGATACCGGTATTCGCTCCGGTGATGACAACGCGTTTCTGCTTGGTTTCGGGCACGGCAACAGGCTACCGGTCTGTTTTAGAATGCGCCGGTGAGTACAGCAGAACCCCTTTTTCCGACAGGGATCGGAAACCCCGCGATGCGGGCATTGCGAGCTGCGGGATATACCTGTCTCGACGACCTGGCCGGGGTGCCCGCTGCTGAGCTCGCGTCACTGCACGGAGTCGGACCGAAGGCAGTGAGGATCGTTCAGGAAGCGCTCGAGCGCACCGGCAGGTCACTGAGCTGAACGGTCACGTCCAATGTCCGGGACGGGTCAACGCCTCGGGTAGCTGTGTCGATCTGTCACCGAGCGCCGCATTGATCTGGAATTGCGTCGCGAAGATCGTCTCGCGCAGATTCGCACCGCGGAGATCGGCACCGCGAAAATCGGCCCCGATCAGGTCGGCCCAGCGCAAGTCGGCACCGCGCAGATTCGCCCCGATCAGGTACGTGCCCCGCAAGCTCGCACCGCGGAGGTCCGCACCGGCCAGCTTGGCCCCGATCATGTCGCGTCCGCGGTAGTTCTTCTTCTTGCCCGACACCTCTGCGCGCACCAGATCGCTTGCATCGAGCAGCGCCTCGTTGACCCGCGAGCGCACTGCGAAGACGTCGACCGACAACAGGACCTCGGGAGTCTCCGACGTGAGAGCGTCCAGCTCCTCGTACTCGTGGGTAAGCCGGCTGTGCAGGGATGCGGTCGATGTCCGGCCACGTGCATCTGCCAGGTACCAGAGCAACTCGTGCAGATCCCGCATGATCGGGAACACCGCGAACATCTCCGACGAGTTCGACGGCGTTTCTCGCCAGTCCCGTCCCGCGAACGTCGATTGCGACACTTTCTGCCCAGCACCGAAACAGTCGTACACCGTGCATCCGGGAAAGCCCTTCTCCCGAAGCGACGAGTGGATGCCGCAGCGCGAGTCCTTCTGAAGGTTGCGGCACGGTTCCCCGGCGGCTTTGTCGACGGCGAAATCCGACGACTTGGCGAAGGGCAGAGCAACGCAACAGAGTCCGAAGCAGCTGCCGCAATCGGCGAGCAGATTCTCGGGTGGGCTCATGTGTTCACTCTGTCCTTCGGGCAGCCGCAGCGTCAAACGAGAATCGTCACTCCGGACGTCGGAGGAGTGCGACGAGCTTCTTCGGGGCCCGGGTGCAGTAGCTCTCCGTGATCAGCTCGCCGAGTTCCGTTCGATCCACCGACTCGTCGAGCAGCATGCCGATGATCTCGGGTCCCCAGCCGGGGGCGAAGAAGCCGTCCTGCCTCGACAATGCGTCGAGTTCTATTCCTCGGGAACGGAATACGAGGACGTGAGCCGGTCCGTCGGTCCCCGCTGCTGTTGCGAATGCCGGAGGAGTGCCGTCGACAATGTCGAGGACGTGGGCGAAGGTGCGGCCACGTACCCGCCATCGGGTACCGACCCACGCCTGCTCCTCGTAGGTCTCGGGCAACGCCAGACACATCTGTCGGACCTCGGGTTCCCAGTTCATTCGACTCCCTGTGACACATGCCGGGCTACAGTATTTCAGCGCGGGGCAGTTGGGCGCAGGCACTTGGAGGAGGCTCCATCCATGGTGAGACCCGAGTACGACGAGGTCGTGTCCGGTCTGCGCGGGGCCGGCTGCGTGTTCGCGGAAGAAGAAGCCGACATTCTGGTCGAATCCGCATCGGACAGCGACGATCTCGCCGCCCTGCTCGCTCGCCGTATCGCCGGGGAACCGCTCGAACACATCGTCGGCTGGGTGTGGTTCTGTGGTCGACGCGTCGCCGTCGAACCGGGGGTATTCGTACCCCGTCGGAGAACTGAATTCCTGGTGAATTGCGCTGCAGCACTGCAGCCGTCGCGATTATTGGACATGTGCTGCGGATCAGGTGCGGTAGGACTGTCGGTCGGTGGCGTCACCGAATTACATGCCGCCGATCTCGACGCGGCGGCCGTGGAATGCGCCACGCGCAACCTGGCTGCCGTCGGGGGTACGGTGCACCGCGGCGATCTGTACGACGCCTTGCCGCCGGAGTTGCTCGGATCCTTCGATGCGATAGTGGTCAACGCGCCGTACGTCCCGACGGCCCACATCGAACTGATGCCGCGAGAAGCGCGATTGCACGAGCCGCGGATCGCGCTCGACGGCGGCGAAGACGGTGCCCGATTCCACCGTCTCGTGGCCGAGGGGGCACCTGCATGGTTGTCCCCCGGCGGTCACTTGCTGATCGAAAGCAGTGCTGCACTGGCTGATTCGACTCTGCGGGCAGTGCGCGACTGCGGATTCCACGCGCGGGTGAGCGCATCGGACGAATTCGACGCGGTGGTCGTGATCGCTTCGCGTACGTGACGAGACGAGTGCCACACCGCCGGTTTCGGCGGCGCGTTTCGGCGGTGCGTTTCGGCGGTGCGTTTCGACCGAGGCGTTTCGTGGCATACCCCAACGGATCCCGATAGAGAAAAGAGGCTGTTCGACCATGACTACTTTGCTGTTCGCGGTAACCGCTGCCGACCATTGGACCCTGAACGACGGAAGCAAGCACCCCACCGGGTACTGGGCCGAGGAGCTCGTCGAGTCCCATCGCACATTCGTCGAGGCCGGGTGGGACATCACGGTGGCGACGCCGGGTGGCAAGGCTCCGGTCGTCGACGAGGGCAGCCTGGCCGTCGACGCGAACGGTGGCGACGAGCAGAAGGTGGCGGACCAGAAGAGCTACCTGGCCTCGATCGAGTCGATCCTGTCCTCGCCCGCGAAGCTGGAAGACCAGAAGGCCTCCGACTTCGACGTCGTGTTCGTCCCCGGTGGCCACGGGCCCATGGAGGACCTCGCCGTCTCGACGAGCTTCGGTGCCCTCGTGGTCGACTTCCTCGATGCGAACAAGGTGGTCTCGGCGGTGTGCCACGCACCGGCGGCCCTGCTGCCTGCCGTCCGTACCGACGGCTCCTGGGCTTTCGACGGGTACGAGCTCACCGGCTTCACCGACGAGGAAGAGACCCAGGCCGGGCTCGCAGACAAGGCCCCATGGCTCCTCGAGACCCGGCTGCGCGAGAACGGCGCCAAGTTCGAGAACGCCGACGCCTGGTCGCCACATGTGGTCGTCGACCGCAACCTCTACACGGGCCAGAACCCCGCATCGACGCGTCCTCTCGCGGAGAAGCTGGTCAGCGCCCTGAAGTAGGACGCCGTGGACGGTCGGTGTTCTGCCCACGGAGAACATCGACCGCTCGGGGAACATCACTACTCCTTTCGAAGTTGAGCCCCTATAGCTCAACCCTTTGGAGGAGAAGTGACCGAAACCGTTCGTGTCCCCGTACTGTTCCTGACCGACCCGATCGTCCTGCCCGGAATGGTGGTGCCCGTCGAACTCGACGAGGCCGCACGCGCCGCCGTCGACGCAGCGAAGGCAAGCAACGACGGCACGCTGCTCGTCGCTCCCCGACTCGAAGATCGGTACGCCGCTTATGGCGTTCTCGCCACCATCGTGCAGATGGGACGGTTGGCCGACGGTCGCCCGGCCGCCGTCATCAAGGCAACTCGTCGTGCGCACATCGGCCACGGGGTCAGTGGCCCCGGGGCGGCCCTGTGGGTCGAGGCCGAGCCCGTCGCCGATACAACCCCGAACGACGACCTCAAAGCGCTTGCAGCCGAATACAAGCAACTCGTCGTGGCGATGCTGCAACGCCGCGACGCGTGGCAGGTGATCGACTCGGTCAACAAGCTCACCGACCCCGGCGCGATCGCCGATACCGCGGGCTACGCGTCGTACCTGACTGACGTCCAGAAGCGGGATCTGCTCGAAACACCTGACGTGGCAACGCGTCTGACATCGCTGATCGAGTGGACCAAGGCTCACTTGGCCGAGGTCGAGGTCAACGACAAGATTTCCGGTGACGTCCGAGAGGGCATGGAGAAGACACAGAAGGAGTTCCTCCTGCGTCAGCAGCTCGCCGCTATCCGAAAAGAACTGGGCGAGGACGAACCCGACGGTGCGGACGACTACCGCGGCCGCGTGGAGGCTGCGGACCTGCCAGAGAAGGTGCGCGAACAAGCGCTCCGTGAAGTGGGCAAGTTGGAGCGGGCCAGTGATCAGAGCCCCGAGTCGGGGTGGATTCGCACCTGGCTCGACACCGTGCTGGACCTGCCGTGGAACAACACCACGACCGACAACACCGACATCGATTCGGCGCGAGCCGTTCTCGATGCCGACCACCACGGCCTCGACGACGTGAAGGACCGCATCGTCGAATATCTGGCCGTTCGCGCACGGCGCTCCGAGCGGGGTATGCAGTCCGTCGGCGGACGCGGCTCCGGTGCAGTCATGGTGCTCGCCGGACCTCCCGGTGTCGGTAAGACCTCGTTGGGCGAATCGGTGGCCCGCGCTCTCGGTCGTACCTTCGTCCGTGTTGCCCTCGGTGGGGTTCGCGACGAGGCCGAGATCCGCGGCCACCGTCGCACCTACGTCGGCGCATTGCCGGGCCGCATCGTGCGGGCGATCGGCGAGGCGGGATCGATGAATCCCGTTGTGCTGCTGGACGAGATCGACAAGGTAGGTTCGGACTACCGCGGTGATCCCAGCGCCGCACTGCTCGAGGTACTGGACCCGGCGCAGAACCACACGTTCCGCGACCATTACCTCGATCTGGATCTCGACCTGTCCGACGTCGTGTTCCTTGCCACCGCCAACGTGATCGATCAGATTCCCGGCCCACTGCTCGATCGCATGGAGCTGGTGACCATCGATGGATACACCGAGGACGACAAGGTCGTCATCGCTCGGAACTACCTGCTTCCGCGTCAGATGGAGAGGGCGGCAGTCACATCCGACGAGGTGACCGTCACCGACGCCGCACTGCGCAAGATCGCTGCCGACTACACCCGAGAGCCCGGGGTGCGGCAACTCGAACGCTTGCTGGCCAAGGCTCTACGTAAGGTGGCGACGAAACTTGCGGGCACCACGGACGCGCTCGAGATCGACGAGCCGGATCTGGTGACCTACCTCGGTCGTCCGCGCTTCACCCCCGAGGCGCACGAGCGAACCGAAGTACCGGGTGTCGCAACGGGTCTGGCGGTAACCGGGCTCGGCGGCGACGTGCTGTTCATCGAGGCGGCCTCCACCGAGGGCGACGCGGGCCTCACGCTCACCGGCCAGCTCGGCGACGTGATGAAGGAGTCGGCGCAGATCGCGCTGTCCTACGTGCGAGCGCACGCAGCTCGATTCGGCGTCACTGCCGAATCACTGGATCGCAGTATCCATGTGCACGTTCCGGCCGGGGCAGTGCCCAAGGACGGTCCTTCGGCGGGCGTGACGATGGTGACGGCCCTGGTGTCGATGGCCACCGGGCGTCCGGTGCGGTCGGACGTGGGAATGACCGGAGAGGTGACGCTCAACGGACGTGTGCTGCCGATCGGTGGAGTCAAGCAGAAGCTGTTGGCGGCTCAGCGCGCCGGGCTGAAGACGGTGTTCATTCCGGCACGCAACGAACCCGATCTGGACGACGTCCCTGCGGAGGTCCTGGAGGCGTTGGACGTTCGGCCGATGACCGACGTGGCCGACATCCTGGCGCTCGCGCTGGAACCGGCGGAAGCTGCCGCGGCCGCGTGAGGTGACGGCGACCGTTCTCGGGCTCTGCTTGACCTCGAGTTCGGTCGAGGTTCTACGTTGGTGTCATGAGCATGGAGATGACCGCGTGGAACCAGATGTATCGCACGATGAACAGCTCCGGCGCGCAGTCTTCGTTCTCCAAGGAGACTGCGCGCCGGATCCTGTCGTTCGCAGCACCGCATCGACGCGCCCTCGGCGGCTTCCTGGTGCTCAGCGTCGCGCTGGCGGTGCTTGCGGTGGCAACTCCGGTATTGGCCGGGCGGGTGGTCAACGCGATCGTCGACGGGCGAGAGCTACGTGTGGTGGTGCTGCTGGCTCTGGCCATCGCGGTGATCGCCATCGTGGACGCAGGCTTCGGTCTGATCAACCGGTGGCTCTCGTCCAACATCGGTGAGAGTCTGATTCTGGATCTGCGCACCGCAGTGTTCGACCATGTACAGCGGATGCCGATCGCCTTCTTCACCCGCACCCGAACCGGCGCTCTGGTCAGTCGCCTCAACAACGATGTCATCGGTGCCCAACGCGCATTCAGCACCACGTTGTCCGGAGTCGTCAGCAACGTGGTGACGCTGGCTCTGACGCTCGTGGTGATGATCGGAATCTCCTGGCAGATCACTCTGCTCGCGCTGATCCTGTTGCCGGTGTTCGTGCTGCCGGCCCGTCGCATGGGTCGACGGCTCGCACGTCTGCAACGTGAAGCGGCAGCACACAATTCGGCGATGAGCACCCAGATGACCGAGCGTTTCTCGGCGCCGGGAGCGACACTGGTCAAACTGTTCGGGCACCCCGACCAGGAATCCGTCGAGTTCGCGGTTCGAGCCGCCCGAGTCCGCGACATCGGAGTTCGGAGCGCGATGGTGCAGACCGTGTTCGTCACGGCGCTCACCCTGGTGTCGGCTCTGGCCCTCGCCGTGGTCTACGGACTCGGCGGCTTCTACGCACTCAGTGGTCGACTGGACCCGGGTTCGGTTGTCGCACTGTCCCTTCTGCTGGCCAGGCTCTACGCGCCGCTGACCGCACTGGCGAGTGCCCGTGTCGAGGTCATGAGCGCGCTGGTCAGTTTCGAGCGAGTGTTCGAGGTGCTCGATCTCGTTCCTCTGATCGCCGACAAGCCGGACGCGACGGTGCTGCCCCCGGGGCCGGTGGCCGTCGAACTCGACGACGTCAGGTTCGCATACCCGTCGGCCGACAAAGTGTCGCTCGCGTCCCTGGAGGAGGTAGCAACTCTGGATTCCCGTGGCGGCGAAGAGGTTCTGCACGGTGTGTCGTTCCGGGCCGAACCCGGTCAGATGGTCGCCCTGGTGGGTACCTCCGGTGCGGGCAAGTCCACGATCGCGCAACTGATCGCTCGGTTGTACGACGTCGACAGCGGCGCAGTGCGGCTCGGCGATGTCGACGTGCGAGACCTGACCGCCGAATCCGTCCGCAACACAGTGGGAATGGTGACTCAGGACGGTCATCTGTTCCACGAAAGCATTCGCTCGAATCTGCTGCTGCCACGGCCCGACGCCACCGAGGACGAACTGTGGGACGCACTGTCGCGGGCCAGGCTCGCCGATCTCGTGCGTTCCTTGCCCGACGGGCTCGAGACAATCGTCGGCGAGCGCGGCTACCGCCTGTCCGGCGGGGAGCGTCAACGCCTGACGATCGCACGGCTGCTGATCGCGCAGCCACGGGTGGTGATACTCGACGAGGCCACGGCCTCACTGGATTCGACGTCCGAGGCCGCCGTGCAGGCAGCGCTGGCCGAGGCGCTCGAGGGCAAGACGTCGGTGGTGATCGCGCACCGGCTCTCGACCATCCGAGCAGCGGACGCCATCCTGGTGATCGAGAACGGACAGGTCATCGAGCGCGGAACACACGACGAGCTCCTCGCAGCGGGCGGCCGCTACGAGGAGCTGCATCGAACACAGTTCGCGCACACCGTGCCAGCGGAGTGACCTAGGAAAGCCGGGAGCGCAGCCTGCGGAGTGACCTAGGAAGGCCGGGAGCGCAGCCTGCGGAGTGAGCTATGAAGGCCGGGAGCGCAGCCTGCGGAGTGAGCTATGAAGGCCGGGAGCGCAGCCTGCGGAGTGACCTATGACATCGGATCTGGGACCACGGTGGCCGGGTCGTTGTCGGTTGCGGCGGCCAGCATCGGGGTGAATCCGTCGATTGCGTAGTCGAGGGACAGTGGGCTCGAGTAGCCGAGAGCCGACGGTAGGTCGGTGCTGAACGAGCCGATGTAGACGGTGCGGTCCTGCTTCACGACGTCGAGTGCGGCGATCAGCGGGTTTGCCTGCAGTTGTTCGCGGCTCTGTCCGGCGATGACGAGGACGTCGGTGTCGAGTCGGCTGAGGTTTTCGGGGCTGACCGTTTCGCTGGCGTCGGGGATCTCGAAGCCGAGGTCGGTGAAGAACAGCGCTCGGATGTCGTCCTTACCGAGAACGAAGTAGCTGCCGTCGTCCATGACGAACGCGAGTGTCAGTGCCTTGCCGGCGAACTGAGGGTTGTCGGTCTGGGTGGTCTCGAACTTCTGCTCGAGCTCGGCAGTTCGCTCGTCGGATTCCTGCTTCTTGCCCAGTGCCTCGCCGACCACGGCGAATTCCTGCTGCCACGTGGCCGCGGGGACGTCGTCGTATCCACCGATGTCTGCGATCGTCGGCGCCATCGCCGAAAGTTGGTCGTACTGGCCTTGATCGATGAACGAGTACGGTCCGAGGATCAGATCGGGTGACTGCGCTGCAATCTGCTCGAGGTTCAGGTCGGTGCTGCCGACCTCGGGGATCTCGGTGCCGCCCAATGCTTCCTGGGCCCACGGGCGTTGGCGGTAGTCGTAACTGAGATTTCCACGGGTGGCGACGGGCTTGACTCCGAGCGCCAGCGCGAAGTCCTGCTCGTTGAATCCGATGGTCACGACGCGGGAGGGTGCGGCGTCGATGACCGTCTCACCGAAGTGGTGCTCGATGGTGACGGGAAAGTTGGCACCGTTCTCGGAGTTACCTGAGGCAGTGGGTTCGTCGCTCGACGAACAGCCGACCGCCAGTGCCATGACTGCGGCACCGGCGGCGACTACGTGGACGGTCTTCTTCATGGGGACTCCTCGCGCGTGTGTTTGCGAGGTTAGCCTAACCGACCCATGCGCTCATCCAGCACGCACCGGGTCGGACAATACGGTCAGCAGTTGGAAACGGCGGGCACTCCGGCGAACCGCTGATCGATCCATTCCAGAGCCTGCGGCAGGCCGAGTACGGCAGCGGTCAGGTGATCGTTGCTGGGTACCTGGACCTCGGTGACGTTGACCCCGGCCCGGCAGTACCGGGCAATCGTGTTGTCGATCGAGCTGACCGGGATGAGCGCATCGGTGGGACTGTGCCACTCGAAGTACGGAGCTTTCGGCACACCGGGGTACATCTCGACGCTGTTCTCGTTGACGGCCGCGATCATCTCCGGGCTGTTCATCAGGTCCAACGTGCCCGCGACCTCCATCGCGCTCTTACCGGCTCCGGCGGCGATGATGTCGTTGGTGCATCCGTTCTGGATCTCGCTTTCGATCTGCTTGCCCAACGGGTTCAACTGGGAGCTGATCGGAATGCGAGTGGGGTACTCACGCTCGAGGCCGAGCGCAGCGGCGAAGGCGAGACCGAACACCGGGTGGGGTGCGAAACCGAGATCGCGAGCCATGCGCTCGAGGTTCATCGGAGCACCGCCCGCGGCGCTGCCGACGATGTTCAGCTCGGGCGCGTAGTCGTTCTGCAACGCTGCTGCCCACGCCGTCGCCATGCCGCCACCGGAGTATCCGGCCAACGCAACCGGGCTCTGCCGCAGCTGCAGCGGATCGAAACGCTGGGTGGCGCGGATGCTGTCGAGCACGATCTGTCCGCCGAGCTTGGCTGCACCGTAGGCACTGTTGGGGCCGAGGTGATCGGCGATGACAACCGTCCAGCCACGCTGCAGAACGGCGTTCAGCGCGGGTGCCTCGCGGATCGCCAGATTAGGATCGTTGGACCAGAGCGCTTGTGACGGTGCACATTCGAGACCGAGTGCGTTGATGATGTGTTGGTAAGACAGCACCGGCCCGTTGGGGGCTTTGTTGCGGGGGACCAGCACGGTGTTGATCGCCGCGATGGGATTACCCGCCGAATTCGTGGAGCGGAACTTCAGCTGCCACACGTCGACGTCGAAGAAGCCGGGAGGTGGCGGCATCGGCCGGCTGGAGATCACGTCCCCCGGTGCCATAGCGGCGAGGTCGGCGGGCGGAGCGTAGAAACCGTCCGATATCGGCGTCGGAAACAAGGGCGCCGCAGCGGCCTGACCTGGGCCGACAAGCGTCGAACAGAGAACGGCAACCGCCGTTATGCTGACAGCGCCTGCCAATTTGAGAACCCGCATCTGGTAAACCCCTCCATGCCTGAATCGAAACGGCGCGCGTCTCGACGATTCGGCAAGCCCCCGTAGAGCTGGCCCGCAACTCGATATAGCTATTGATCTGTGACTCGTTACGCCCCCCGGGCGACGATGAGCGCAACGGTACGCACCCAGCGATTCTATGGCAACCGAAGAACGGTCTTTCTGCCGGTTTCTGTGACTCGGCCAAATCCGCTGCTGGGCAGTTGGCGTCGGCTACTCGGGAACGACGTCCGTCGGCGACTTGTCCGGTCGCAATCCGCGCCAGCTCGGGTGGCGAAGATGGCCGGATTCTGTCGCCTCGTAGTACCGCACTTCTCCGACGAGAACCGGTTCCACCCAAACGGCACCGCGCCTGTCGGCCGTCGGAAGCGTCGTGGAGAAAGGACTCTCCGACGTTTCCAGCGGAGCCAGCGCTGCGGCCAGTGAATCGAGCGCGCGATCGTCGAAACCGGTGCCGACGCGACCGACGTAGCGAAGGCCGTCGCCGTCGGGGATTCCCATCAACAGCGAGCCGAATCCGCCGGAGCGACGTCCTTGGCCGCGTCGCCAACCGCCGATCACGACTTCTTGCGTGCGCCAGTTCTTGTACTTGATCCAGGTGTGGGCGCGCTTGCCCGGCTGGTAGATCGAATCGGTGCGCTTGGCGACGACTCCCTCCCACCCCCGTTCCCGGCTCTCGGCGATGGCGTCGGCAGCCGAACCCGTCAGCAACGGCGGCACCAGAACCGAGTCGAGGCCGGTGGTGAGCAATTCCAACAATCGTCTCCGGTCGGAGTACTTCTTGCGCACGAGGGAAGTGCCGTCGAGATGGAGCAGGTCGAAGGCGATGAACCGGATGTCGTCGCGGGCGGCGTTCTGCAGCTTCTCGAAGCTGCTGATGCCGTTGCTGTCGAAGACGACCACTTCACCGTCGATGACGGCGTCGTGATCGGCCAGGTCCTCGGCGAGAGACCCGATGGCTCCGAACTTCTCGGTGTAGTCGTTTCCGCTTCGGGTGCGCAGGGTCATCGAACCGTGAGTCAATTCCGCGACGATGCGGAAGCCGTCCCATTTACCCTCGAACGACCACTCGTCCTCGGGTAGATCGAGTATGTCGCCCACTGTTGCAAGCATCGGTGAGATGTTCTTCAGCACCGGCTTGTCCGTCGGCGGGCTGTCCATTTTTGTCGAGTGCTCTCCGGGTTGGTCCTTCATCAGGTGCATGAGCCACTGGTTGCCCTTGGTGCGGATGAGGGCGAACCTGCCGCGTGCTTTGGCTCCGTGCAGAACGACGATGACTTCGTCGTCTCTCCACTTCTCGAGTTCGTAGGTTCCGCTGTCCCAGATCGAGACGTCTCCGCCGCCGTACTCGCCCTTGGGGATTCGTCCGGAGAACGTCGCATATTCCAGCGGGTGGTCCTCGGTGTGGACGGCCAGACGGTTCTGCCCGCTCTCGACCGGGATGTTCTTGGGGACGGCCCACGACACCAAGACTCCATCGTGCTCGAGCCTGAAGTCGTAGTGCAGGCGTCGGGCATGGTGTTCCTGAATCACGAACGTATCGTCGTTACCCTGGGGCTCGGCGGCTTTCGGGATGGGCTCCGGAGTTCGGTCCGAGCTACGCATGCTGCGGTACTTGCCGAGCTTGTCCGTGCCGGAGGTGTCGTGTTCGTCCGCTGCCGGCTTCGGATCGAGGTCAGCCAATAGGTCTCCGGTGTCGTGGAACCGTTCCAGAACTTCCTGGAATCGAAGTTGTTGCAGTCCCGGCGATTCGAGCTCCTCCCAGGTTCGGGGGGCCGCGACGGTGGGTAGGGAACGGCCCCGAAGTGAGTACGGCGCAACGGTTGTCTTCTTTCCGTTGTTCTGACTCCAGTCGACGAACACTCGACCCGTGCGCTTCGCTTTCGCCATCGTGGCGGTCACCCGATCCGGTGACCGTTCTTCGAGCAGGGTGGCGACGCGTTTGGCGACGGTGGATGCGCCGGACGTCGACAGCGGTTTGTCCAGCGGTACGTACAGGTGAATTCCCTTGCTGCCGCTGGTGACCGGGTACGCGGTCATGCCGATGTCTGCAATGAGGTCACGTATTTCGCAGGCCACCTCAGCGCATCGGGCGAGGTCGACGTCGTCGCCGGGATCTAGGTCGAAGACCATGCGGGTGGCAGGGCCGGGTTCGGTGCCGTCGAAACGCCATTGCGGCACGTGCGCTTCGATGGCCGCCTGCTGCCCGAGCCACACCAGATCCGCTGCGGTGGAGAACAACGGGTAGGTGACGACTCGGTCGGAATGCTGCATGGATCGGCGGTCGAGCCAGTCGGGTGCGGATGCGGCGAGATTCTTCTCGAAGAACGAGGATTGTTCGACGCCGTTCGGCCACCGCTTGCGGGTCACGGCGCGTCCTGCGACGTGCGGCAGCATCGCCGGGGCGATGGCAGCGTAGTACTCGATGATGTCGCTTTTGGTGGTGCTGGTTTCTGGGAACAGCACCTTGTCGAGGTTGGTGACGGAGACCTTTCGGCCTTCGATCTCGAGCGTGGCCATCGTCTCAGGTTAGTGCTCGCCGTCTGAACCTGCGAGCAAGTTGTGACAGGCTCGAATGCATGGCAACGATCAGTGTCTCGGTACAGATGCCCGAGAACCCTCAGGGCGCGTGGGACAAGGCTTCCGCGCTCGACCGGTTCGACGAGTGGATGACCATCCACGGTGGTTGGTGCAGTCCGCCGCCGAACAAGGTCGGCAAGGGCACAAAGGTCGAGTCGCTGGTGAAGGTGAAGGGTTTCAAGAACACGATCAACTGGGAGTTCACCGAGTACGAAGAGCCGAAGCTGATCGAGATGTCGGGCCGCGGCAAGGGTGGAGTGAGGATCTCGCTGACCGTCCACGTGCGTGAGGCCGAGGGCGGTTCGGAGCTGACACTCGACGCGAAATTCGGTGGGGGCGTGCTGTTCGGCCCGGTGGGTTCGGTGGTCGCCCGTGCACTCGATACCGATGTGAAGCAGTCGGTGGCGAACCTGGCTGCATTGAAGTGACGGCATCTCGGGATTCCTGAAGCAGCTGTCGGACAATCTCTTCCAGCCCCGCAACGTGTTCTCGGTGCGGGGCTGGTGTGCGTTCGAGGGGCCTATGCGATGTGGGGGCCTGCTCGGGCGTGGGATTGTCTCGGTTGTCGGTAGGGGTCGACGGATGCCGGGGGTACGAACCAGGGGTGTTGATCGGTGCCGATGAATACTTCCCAGTCGCTGTGGTGGATGAGTCGGTGGTGGAATCCGCACAGGAGGACGAGGTTGTTCATGTCAGTGGGTCCGCCGTCGGTCCAGTGCCAGATGTGGTGACCTTCGGTCCAGGCGGCGGGTCTTCCGCAGCCGGGGAACGCGCACCCGTGATCGCGGGCGGTCAATGCTCGTTTCTGTTTCGCGGTGACGGTGCGGGCGGTGCGGGCGAGGTTGAGTGGGTTGCCGTTCTCGTCCATGACGATGGCGGTGAGAAGACAATCGCAGGCGAGTTGGCGAGAGGTGTTGCGGGAGAGCGGGCCCATCCACGGCAGCCAGCCGACGGTGGTGCCGTCGCCGAACAGGTCCCGATATGCGCCACGATCCGCAGTCACTGAACCGGCCTCGTTGTTGGTTTCTGCTGTGGTGTCGATGTCGACCGGGTCGACCAGGTCTGAGTCGAATTCTGTTGTAGCGCGTGTGGTTTCGTCATCGGTGATGTCGTCACTGCTCTGGCTGGCCAGGCTCTGGAGGTCCTGCAACCGGATGTGCAGGTTGACGTGCGGCTTCTCACCGCCCTCGGTGGGGCGGTCACTGGAGGCGAGGTAGCGGTCGAGGATGTGCCCGAAGGCGTCGGCTCTGCGCTTGGCGGGGCTGCGGTCGTCTGGGGTGCCGTCTGCGGCGGGTCGGGGTTCGGTCAACGGCGAAAGCGCGGTGAGCAGCTTTTCTCCGGTGATCGCATCGAAATCCATCTTCGCCACGAGACGTCCGTTGAGGGTTTTCGAGGCGAAGAGTTCGTTGCGGTCGGTGTCTTCCGGTGGTGGCTTGTCGCTGCCGTAGGTGTCTTCGAGTTTGGTGATCGCTTCACGGATCTTGTCGGTGCGTGCCCCAGGCCCGGTTGCGGCGGTGATCATGGCTTTGCGGGCGATGTCGCGACCCTCTTGGGGGAGGTTCTTCGGTGGTGTTTCGGCGAAGGTGAGAATCAGGGCGGCGTGGTCGACGGACATGACGCCGGTGTTGACGGCGTCGGCGATGTCGGGGAAGTTCTTCAACCCGCGAGCGAGGGCCACGATCTTGTTCGCTTTGCTCGGGGTGAGGAGGGTGGTGGAGGTGAGCCACCCTGCGGGTCCGGGGAAGCCGAGCTTCTCCCGGCTCACGCGGGTGTCGATCTCGGCAACGAGGGCGATCCGCCGGGCCTCCAACAGTTGGATCTTGTGGGAGACATCAGCAGCGTCGGCGAGGAGTTCGCTTTCGCTCAGTTGCCAGATCTCCGTGGTCATGGACCAAGTGTATCGAACGGGTGTTCGATGCGCAATGATGGTGCAATCGAAAACTATTGCCGTGCAGAAGGATTCGAGATTCGAACCTGTCGGTGGTCCGTGGTAGGACCTACGGCACGCGTTTCCAGATGGCAATCGCTGCAGCAATTCCGATCGCCAGTAGCGCGGCCACTATCCCGACTTTCCACAAGAGGTCGACGAGCAGGTGGTGCATCAACTCCTCCCCGGTGGACATCGGCCTCATGACGAATGGTCGCCGTCGTGGTCGATCAGCCGCGCGGCCGCATTTGCGGTACGGGCGGTTCGTGATTGGCGACCAACGCGTCGCGCGTACAGGTCCGCCGTGCGCACGGCCACCGGCCCGATGCGGCGTTTCGTCTCACTCCATCTGCCGCGTCGTTTCAGTCGCACTGCAATGGCGAAAAGTATGACGGCGACGATGGTCACGACAGCGGCGACGACCGCGAATCGAATGAGCAGGAATGTCAGAACGGTTTCCATGGACGACCCTTCTTTAGAAGCATGAGCGTGCTAAATAACAAAGTAGCACGACACTGCTATAAAAGAGCAATGCCAAGAGTTGTGGATCCCGCCGAGAGGCGTCAAAAGATCTTCGAAGCCGTATTCGACGTTGTCGTCCGATCGGGAATCGAGCAGGTCACGCTACGTGCGGTCGCCGACGCCGCGGGCCTGGCCATCGGATCTGTGCGCCACTACTTTCCGTCACGCGACGAGCTGATCGGTGCTGCCTCGCACGAGATAATCGATCGAGTTTCGGCGCGGATCGAGTCACATCGAGAGCGGTTGAGTGATAGTGCCGATCGTCTTGCGGTGGTTGAGGACATGCTGTGCGAGTTGCTACCGCTGACCGAGCACACGACCAGGGAGGTCACTGTCTGGCTAGAGATCGTCACGTCCGGACGCACCGATTCGGTTTTGGCTGCCGCGGCCGGACGGCTCTTCGAGGGGTCGTCGTCATTGGCGCGACTGGTTGTCGTGCGAGCCAGGTTGGGAGCGGAGTCGGAGTCGGATCTCGAAACCGAGAGGTTGGCCGCCATGATCGACGGACTGGCACTCAGAGCCACGCTGCATCCCGATCAGTTGTCGTCGGCTGTAGCCCGAAAGGTGGTGCGTCGACACCTGACACAGTTGCGCGAGATGTAGAGCAGACCTCTACTGCTGGCGTGTCTTTCGCAACCACCACAGTCCTGCGATGGGTAGCACGACCGGGATGAAGACGTAACCGGATCCGAAGTGCGACCACACCGTCGGCTCCGGGAAGTCCTGTGGCTGGATGTAGCTGAGGGTGCCGATGCCGAGGACTCCGACGAGTTCGATGATGCAGGAGACTGTCACCACTCGTCGCGATGCCTCGGTTGCTCGTGCCAGGCCGACCGTCGCGATGATGTAGACCACGGCTGCAAATGCCGACAGCAGGTACGCGACCGGGGCGTTGTCGAATCGGGTGGTGAGTTGCACGATCGATCGCGATGTCGCGGCAACGGCGAACACGGCGTAGACGGCGATGAGGAAGCGTCCGAATCCGGTGCGCGTGGCTTGCTGAAGTTTGTCAGGCATATCCGGCCCAAATCTGGCTCAGTCGCAACACCATGGCTGCGAGGGTGAGGACGGCTACGAGGAGCACTGCGGTGCCGCCGCGGGAACGGTCGCCCAGAGACCACCACGTTCCGAGTGGGAGCAGGAACAGCAGTCCGACGAGGTACGACCCGAACGTGAGCCGGTGAATGTCGCGATCGGAGGCGAACATCATCACGAACCCGATCACGGCCTGCAGTGCAACGACGCCTTCGGTAGCCGCGATCGTCCAGAACAGCGCGCGGTCGGCCTTGTTCTTCAACAGAACGGGCCTGTTCGTGGCGAGCTTCACGAGCACCCAGATCCCCACTACCAGGGACAACACGTACAACAAGCCGGTGACGGCGCCGATCATCGAGTTCCTCGTCATGCTGCGGTGGGTGGATGGACTTCCCTTCACAGTAACCGCGTAACACCACGTCAACACTGTGAGGCCCTTGAAACACGACGTTGTTCCGAGCGTGACCAATCGGAAATCGACGAGGCCTGTACTTGTTCCATGGCCGCAGAGGATCTGCCCTCTCGTCGGACATGACGGTTTTCTCGGGTGGACATCGGTGTCCACCGCATCCAGCCCGCTCTGCGAACCTCAGGAGACGCACGTGTCAGATCTCGACCAGTCCATCGCCGAGAACATCAAGAAGTCCCTCGAGGAGATTCCGCATCCCTCACTTCCCAAGGGCAGCAACATCTACGGCTCCACCAAGATCTTCCCCGACTACAAGGCGGAGAACGGCGAAAGCTACTTCACGCTGGTGCACGGCATCGCCCACGAGTCGTCGGTATCGTTCGTCGCGGTGCTGCAGGCCACCCGCGCTCTGCGCAAGGGTTTCGAGTCGGCGATGTACTTCTACGGACCCGGTGCCATCAATTGCCTTGCTACACGCGGTTTCCCGACCACCGGAGACTCGGGCTTCCCGGGTGAACAGAACATCAACGACTCCCTCGCGACGTTCATCGCCGAGGGCGGCACCGTGTTCTGCTGCCGCTTCGGACTGGCCCTGCACGGGGGTCGTGAAGAAGACCTCATCGAGGGCGTCATACCCGCCCACCCCCTGGACGTGCAGGACGCATTGATCCATTACGCGCGCAAGGGTGCCATCATCAATTCGACCTACATGGTCTAGGGGACGGTTATGTCCATCTCTACACGTGTGGATCTGGCGTTGCTCGGGATTCGAGGAGCAACGCCGGTGTCCAGAACTGCCGGTGCCGGCCCGAGTGACGATGGACATGTCCGCATCGATGGTCTCGGCGCAGCAATCCCGCGCAACCCGCTCAGTCCGTACGTACTCGAAGAAGGGCGAGTTCTGTTCGACGGCAACGACATCGGCCTCGCTGTTCAGGCCGTCGATCGCCCGAAGTTCTACGACCTCTCCACCGCCGACGGCGTCGCCTACGAGAAGATCGCCAAGCTGCACGGCACCAGTGTTCTGGCCACGACCGTGGTCCAGACGTGCATTCGCTACGACGCCGATCAACGGTGCCGCTTCTGTTCCATCGAAGCGTCTCTGGACGCGGGCGACACCATAGCCGTCAAGACGCCCGCGCAACTTGCGGAGGTGGCGGAGGCCGCTGTCCGGCTGGACGGGGTGACGCAGATGGTCATGACGACGGGCACTTCGGCCGCGAAGGATCGCGGTGCCCGTCATCTGGCCCGGTGCGTACGTGCCATCAAGGCCGTGGTCCCGGAACTGCCGATCCAGGTGCAGTGCGAACCTCCGGGTGACCTGCAGGCCATCCAGGACCTGTACGACGCCGGAGCCGAGTCCATCGGAATTCACGTCGAATCGCTCGACGACGACGTGCGCCGCCGATGGATGCCGGGCAAGGCATCGGTCTCGATGGACGAGTACCGCGCGGCATGGAAAGAAGCGGTCCGGGTTTTCGGGCGCAACCAGGTTTCGACGTACATACTGGTCGGTCTCGGCGAGGATCCCGACGAATTGGTCTCGGGTGCAGCGGAACTGATCGAGATGGGTGTGTATCCCTTCGTCGTTCCGTTTCGGCCGCTCGCAGGCACGTTGGCGGTGGATGTCGACCGGGCGACGGCTCCCGCTGCCGACGTCCTCGAAAGCGTCACCCGACGCGTCGCCAAGGAACTTCAGGCAGCGGCGATGCTCGGGTCCGATCAGAAAGCAGGCTGCGCGGCCTGCGGTGCGTGCAGCGTTCTGCAGAACGCGGGAGGGTGATATGTACGGCGTCGTGGAGGGTAACGATCTCGCCGGATTATCCGGCGCTGCAATCGCTGTCGTGCAACCGGAGTTCATCGTCCAGCCGTGCAGCGGCACAGCAGAACTGAACGCGTATCGGGCACTGCGCAGAGAGACGTTTGTCGCCGAACAGGGCTTGTTCGCCGGCACCGATCACGACGACGTCGACGACGATCCTCGCTGCGTCGTTCTCGTGGCCACCGATCGAGACGGCACCGTGCTCGGTGGGGTGCGCCTGGCACCCTGCACGGCAACGGATCTGGGGTGGTGGGCCGGCAGTCGCCTGGTGGTCACCACCTCTGCGCGCACTTCCGGTGTGGGCCCAGCGCTGGTTCGTGCGGCCTGTGCTCATGCCGAAAGTCGTGGCGTTTTGCGCTTCGACGCGACGGTGCAGAAGCGCAACGAGACACTGTTCACCCGTCTCGGCTGGATCAGGCGTGGAGACGTCGAGGTGGCGAATACTCCACACGTGGCGATGTATTGGCCGATCGACAGGATCGAACGGCTGGTGTCGTCGACCAAGGCGATGCTCGCCGGCGTCCTCGCGCCGCTGAAGGCGCAGCCACTCGGGCTCGGTGCCAAAGAATTTCGAGGTGACGACGGGGTCCCGGTTCCGGGGAGCGACATGATCGCCGCCTGCGATGCGATCATTCCCTCGATGGTCGACCGCGACCCGGAGTGGGCCGGCTGGTGCGCGGCCCTGGTCAACCTCAACGACCTCTCGGCGATGGGTGCCTACGCAGTCGGCATGCTCGACTCCGTCGGTGCACCCACGCAATCTCGACTGACCCGCATCATCCGCGGCCTCGCCAATGCGTCTGCGGCCTGGCAGGTTCCGGTACTCGGTGGCCACACCCAGGCCGGGGTGCCGTCGTCGCTGTCGGTCACTGCGCTGGGCCGCACGACGAACCCGGTACGGGCCGGCGGGGGAAGCGTCGGCGATCGGTTGACACTGACGGCGGACGTCGGGGGTGGCTGGCGTCGTGGATATCAGGGCCAGCAATGGGATTCGACGTCACGGCGCAACTCCGCCGAACTGACGACCATGGCATCGTTCGTCGCCCGCACCGCGCCCAAGGCCGCCAAGGACGTCTCGATGGCGGGACTGGCCGGGACCACCGGGATGCTGGCCGAGGCAAGCGGAACCGGTGCGGTATTGGACATCTCCTCGATTCCGAAGCCCGACTCGGCGTCGATGGGCGAATGGATCACGTGTTTTCCCGGGTTCGCGATGATCACCGCGGACCGTCCCGGTGCACCGACTGCACCGTCCGGACCTGCACTGTCCGCAGAATGCGGAGAGCTCACCGACATTCCGGGCGTCGCCTTGCGATGGCCCGATGGAATCACCACGCGCGCGGTCACTTCGACGGTGACCGGATTGGGAGAAGCATGAACGACATCACGATCTCCGTGGCCGCAGCCGAATTCGGCCGTGACATGGAACAGGGTTACGCCACCATCGCCGCCCTGCTCGAGGAATCGCGTAATCGCGGTAGCCAACTGCTGGTGCTACCGGAAGCGTGCCTGGGTGGGTACCTGCCCAGCCTCGGTGGCGGTGACGAGACCGAAGAATCGAGACAGCGTCGACTGAAGGCACTTCCACCCGCTCTGGAACTGGACGGCCCCGAGATCAAGCGGGTCATCGACATGGCAGGCGATACCGTCGTCACGTTCGGATTCTGCGAGAAGGACGGCGATACCCGCTACAACGCCGCGGTGACGGTCGACGGCAGCGGCATCCTCGGTTCGTATCGCAAGGTGCACCAGCCACTCGGCGAAAACCTCTGCTACGCAGCGGGAGAGAGCTACTCCGCCTTCGACACTCCGGTCGGCCGGATGGGCATGCAGATCTGCTACGACAAGGGGTTCCCCGAGGCGGCCCGCGAACTCGCGCTCGACGGAGCCGAGATCGTCGCGTCCATCTCCGCGTGGCCCACGGCACGTACCGCGACGACCCCGAACATGGAAGAAGATCGGTGGAAGCAACGCTTCGACATCTACGATCGCGCTCGTGCACTGGAGAATCAGATCATCTGGGTCGCGGCGAATCAGGCCGGCACGTTCGGGTCTCTGAGGTTCGTCTGCAGCGCCAAGATCGTCGGGCCCGGCGGTGAGATCCTCGCGGGCACAGGCGTCGAGCCGGGCTTGGCCACAGCCACCGTCGATGTCGAGGCGCTCATCGGCGCGGCACGTGGCGGTGGCATGTACAACCTGCGCGACCGACGGCCCTCGGTCTATCGCACCATCACCAAGGAGACCGTTCATGCCTGAGATGTCGTTCGTGGTGCGGTGGCCCGACGGACGCGAACAGTCCTGCTACTCGCCCTCTTTGGTGATGCACGACTATCTGAGCCCCGGGCAGGAATACCCGGTGGCCGAGTTCGTTCAGCGAACGTCCGAGGCATTGACCGTGGCGAGCGATCGAGTTCTCGCCAAGTTCGGGATGCGGTGCACGTCGGCCGCGCAGCAGATGGAAGAGATTCACGGTGTCAGCGCGTCGTATCAGGCCGGTGCCGTTCGCGTACTGAGTATGTCGGGAGCTGAATTGCTATGACAGAGAGCCACAGAGCAAGAGAGAACCATTCCGTAATCGTCATCGGCGGCGGGCAGGCCGGACTGTCCATCAGCTGGCATCTGACGCAGCGAGGCATCGACCACGTCGTCCTCGAACGCGACACCATCGCGCACGAATGGAAGGACTCGCGCTGGGACAACTTCACCCTCGTCACCCCCAACTGGCAGTGTGCGCTCCCCGGATACTCCTACGACGGTGACGATCCCGACGGGTTCATGCAGCGCGACGAGGTCTACGCCTTTGTCCGACGCTACGCCGAGAGCTTCGATGCACCGGTCCGAGAGTATGTTTCGGTGAATCAGGCCTTGCAATCCGCGGCAGGCGGCTTCGACCTACAGACCTCCGCCGGCCCCATGCACGCCGATCAGATCGTCGTTGCCGTCGGCGGTTACCACATCCCCACCATTCCGCGCTTCGCCGAGAAGCTTCCCCGCGACATCGTCCAGATCCACTCGTCCGAATACCGCGGCTCGCAGCAGTTCCCGAACGGCGACGTACTGGTCGTCGGCACCGGCCAGTCCGGAGCGCAGATCGCAGAGGATCTCCACCTCGACGGCCGCCGGGTTCATCTCGTCGCCGGCACCGCACCTCGCGTCGCACGCTTCTATCGGGGGCGTGACTGTGTCGCCTGGCTGCACGACATGGGCGTCTACGATGTCTCCATCGAAGATCAACCCGGTGGCGTCGGCAAACGCGAGAACACGAACCACTACGTCACCGGCCGTGACGGTGGTCGAGACATCGACCTGCGCGCGTTCGCCACCGAGGGCATGCAGCTGTACGGCCGTCTGCTGGGCGTGGAGGACGGCGTCCTGCAGTTCGCCCCGACCCTCGAAGCGTCCCTCGACGCTGCGGATCGGGTGGCCGAGAGCATCAAGGACAACATCGACGCGTACATCGAGCGCGAGGGCATCAATGCGCCCACCGAGGACCGCTACGTGCCGGTGTGGCGTCCGGAGTCCGAGACCACCGAACTCGATCTCGCCACCACCGACATTAAGGCCGTCGTCTGGTCGGTCGGGTTCCGTACCGACTACCGCTGGCTGAAGGTCGGGGCGTTCGACGGCGAGGGCCACCCGACGCACAACCGCGGCGTCACATCGGTTCCTGGCCTGTACTTCCTGGGCCTGCCCTGGCAGCACACCTGGGGTTCGGGACGCTTCGCCTCGGTGGCCCGCGACGCCGCATTCCTGGCCGATCAAATCGGCCTCGAGATCAGTGCTGCGCAGTCCCGAAACTCGACGCAGTCCCGAAACTCGACGCAGTCCCGAGACCCAGCGCAGTCGCAGAGTCAGATGGTCTGATCTCGACGTGGCTCCCATCAAGATCGGTGCATTGGCAGCACATTTCGGTAGAGATGTCGATCGGGCCGTACTGAAGATCACGACGATCATCTCCAGTGCGGCCCGCGAGGGAATCGATCTCTTGGTGCTGCCCGACGCATCCCTCGGGGGTTACATCAACAGCCTGAGCAATCCGGATCCGTCCGAGTTGCCGCCCACTCTCGATCCGGACGGTCCGGAGTTGGCTGCGATCATCGCAGCGGCGGGTGCGATGACGGTGTGCATCGGGTACACCGAGTTGTCGAAGGGGCTGCGGTACAACGCTGCTGCGTGCCTGACGGGCGACGGGATCCTCGGCAGTCACCGTAAGGTGCATCAGCCGCTCGGGGAATCCTTGGCCTACGCCGCCGGAGATCGGTTCGAGGCCTTCGATACTCCGGTCGGACGGATGGGCATGCTGATCGACTACGACAAGACGTTCCCGGAGTCGGCCCGCACGCTCGCATTGGACGGCGCGAGAATCATTGCGGCGCTGTCGGCGTGGCCGGCCAGCGTCACCGATCGAGCGTCGTCGCTACCCAACGATCGGCAGTCGCGACTGTTCGATCTGTACGACGCTGCGCGCGCCGCCGAGAACCAGGTGGTGCTCGTCTCGTCCAACCAGACCGGGGTGATGGGATCCCTGCGGTTCCTCGGCCAGGCGAAGATTGTCGGGCCCGGCGGAGACGTGTTGGCCAAGACGTGGTCCAAAGGCGGTTTGGCCGTGCACGAGATCGACGTCGATGCCGAGGTGGATCGGGCCCGGAGAGGTCTGCATCACCTTGCCGAGCGACGCGTCGACGCCTATCCGAACTTGTTGCAGGAGAAGCCGGATCGATGAAGATCGCGCTGTTGACCTATTCGTCCAAACCGCGCGGAGGCGTGGTGCATACGTTGGCTCTGGCCGAAGCGCTGGCACGCGCCAGCCAGGATGTGTCGGTGTGGTCGCTGGGCCGCGGGGGCGACAGTGAGTTCTTCCGCAAGGTCGACCCGGCTGTCACCGTGCGGATGGTCCCGTTTTCCCACCGCGAGAACGAGAGCGTCGGCGCGCGGATTCTGCGATCGATAGGCGTTCTGCGGCAGGCCTTCACGCCCGACGAGTACGACATCGTCCATGCTCAGGACTGTATCTCGGCCAACGCCGTCGGCCGGTGCATCAGGACCATCCATCATTTGGACGAGTTCACCACACCCGAGCTCGCGGCATGTCACGAACGAGCGATCACCGCGCCGTACGCGCGAATCTGTGTATCGACAGCGGTGGCGAGCGATGTGAATCGCGGTTGGGGACTCGAACCCACGGTCATCCCCAACGGGGTCGATGCCGAAAGGTTCTCGGCAGCTGCAGCATCGGGCAGAACGCACTGGCGGGACAAGCTCGGCAGGTACGTGCTCGCAGTCGGCGGCATCGAGCCACGCAAGGGCAGTCTCGATCTACTCGACGCCTTCGCCGGGCTGTCCGATCGCCACGTGCAACTGGTGTTCGCCGGCGGCGAGACCCTGTTCGACTACCGTGACTATCGAGCCGAATTCGACCGTCGAGCAGTAGAACTGGGCATGGAGCCGGTGATACTCGGAACCGTCGACGACGACGAGCTGCCGCATCTCGTGGCGCAGGCTGCGGCGCTGCCGTTCTTCTCCACCAAGGAAGGCTTCGGCCTGGCCGCGATGGAGGCGCTCGCCGCATCGACTCCGGTGGTGGCGCGTGATCTGCCGGTACTGCGAGAGGTGTTCGGAGACAGCGTCACCTACGCATCGTCGGTGGAGACCATGGCCAGCGAATTGGACCGTGCGTTGCACGAGCCGCAGGATCCGTCACCGGGGCTGGCGCTGGCGCACAGCCTCACCTGGGACGAGGCTGCGCGTCGACACTTGGAGTTCTACTCCTCGCTACGCTGACCGGTTCGCTTGTTGCGTTTGAGCCGGTGAGGCTTGAGCTTGTGGAACCCTTTGACCCGTAGTGAACGGACCGATTTGAGGTAGAACTCCGAGTCGTGACGCAGTTCATCCGTCATGACGGTATCGACCAGGATCGTTCCGGGATTGGCCGAACTGGTTAGGCGCGCAGCAATATTGACCACCGACCCGTACAGGTCACCGTACCGGGCCAGTACCGGGCCCCACGCCAGCCCGACCCGCAGATCCGGCATGTCCTCCTGCTCGTCGAAGGCGTCCTGGAGGTCGAGGGCGATGTGGGCGGCATCCTCGGGGGTCTGCGCGCTGAACATCACCTCGTCGCCGACGTTCTTGATCACCGAACCGCGCCCTCGCGCAATGATATTGGTGGCCAATGACTCGAATTCCTCGAGTAGCGTCGTCAACTCGCCGATATCGAGTCGACGCGTCAGGCTCGTGTAGCCGACCATGTCGGCGAACCCGACGGCCATCGTGGGACTGTCGGCGGCGTCGTCGGGAGCGGCGATGGATCGACCGGCCGCTGCTGCCAGGTGGCGTCGCCAGGTGTATCCCTGGAGCGCTTCGAGGGTGGGGACGGTTTCGGCGGCGATGGCACGGGCGTTCCGTCGAATCGCGTCGATGTCGTTCGTGTCTTCTTGGCTGTCGATGATGCGTTCGAGTATGTGAGAGTTCACAACGCCCACTTGCCATTCCGCGAGCCGGGACATCGACTGCCCGAGGGTGCGTGCGATCGCAACCTCCATCTCGGGCTTGATCACCTTCTGCGCGGTCAGTGCGGTGATCAGCTTCAGAGCTTCGAGATCGGCGTCGGTGTAGACGAGTGCGTCGGTATCGGTGTGGACGGGGAAGCCCATGCCGATCCACAGGGCGATGACCCGCTCGAGCGGAATTCCGGACTTCTCGACGATGTCGGCGCGGTTGTACTTGGGCTCGCCGCCCAATAGATTCCGCTCGATCTCCGTCTGTACTACCGAGTTGATCTGATTCTCAGGCATATCCCAACGTTCTGTCGAAATAGGAACGGACGGCGTCCACGTACTCGTCGATCTTGTCGGGATCCCAATCCGTGGTGGGTATGGGCTCGCCGACGGTGACCTTGACCGTACCGGAGTGAACGGTGAAGTCCTTCTTCCACATCACGTCACCGGCGTTGTGAATGACGATCGGAACGATCGGCACGCCGGCCTGCATCGCCAGGTGAAAACCGCCTTTCTTGAATCGGCCGAGACGGGACGTCGGCATGCGAGTGCCCTCGGGGGCGATGGCGACGGAGATGCCG
This sequence comes from Rhodococcus sp. NPDC077669, assembly GCF_040686915.1. Taxonomy (NCBI): domain Bacteria; kingdom Bacillati; phylum Actinomycetota; class Actinomycetes; order Mycobacteriales; family Nocardiaceae; genus Rhodococcus; species Rhodococcus sp. NPDC077669. Next base: position 375,876 of record NZ_JBFBMD010000003.1, read on the forward strand.
CTGTGCAGCTTCTCGATCGCAGGCCGCATGGCCTCTCGCGCTTGCGCAGGATCGCCGCGGTCGACATAGGCGACGTCGAAAATTCTGCCCAGCAATGCGAAGCGCGGATCGCGTTCGAGTTCCCGCTTCGCGACGGCGGTGATGTCGCGTCGCAGGATGGAAGTGACGATGATCGAGTCGGCGGTGCTCTGATGGTTGAACATGAAGACGGCGGGCCGGGCCGACCAGGCATTTTCGGTTCCGGTGACGTCGAGCTTGACCCCGGCGAGGGTCAGCGCGATGTCCGGGGCGATGGTGCTGGTGATATTGGCACCGGTACGGCGACTGCGGGTGAGCAACCCCAGACCGAGCCCGATCGACGCACTCGCGAGCACCGATCCGAGCGCCGCCGTGCTGCGTACGGCCGACGTGATATCCGTGCCACGCTTCGGGCTGTCCAGCGTCAGGGCCGGCCAGTTCTTCTTGGCGGCATAGCGCGCGAGATCAGGATCGGGGTTGAGGGCGATGGGACGGCCCACGGCCTCGAGCAGCGGCACGTCCTCACCGCCGTTCGAGTATGCGAAACAGCCTGCCAGAGCAATGCCTTCACGTTCGGCGTAGTCGATTGCCGCCTGTGCTTTGCGGGGTCCCCAGAGCGAATCGCCGACGAGCTCACCGGTGAGAATCCCGTCGGTGACCACCGGAGTCGTGCACAGCAACTCCTCGAACATCATGTCCTGCTGCACCGGCAGTGCCTGGTACGGCGTGGCCGAGGTAGCCATCACCAGGCGATGCCCTGCGTGCCGGTGAGCCTCGACGAGGGCCCGGGCCTGCGGGTAGATCATCGGCGCGATCTCGTTGCGGAAGAGGGTGTATGCCTGTTCCATCAGGTCCTCTTCGCGACGGCCTTCGAGGCCGCGGACGGCCTTGCCCATCAGATTGTCGACGGGGGAGTTGCGCATCCGCATCTCGACGACGGCACTGGAGATCTCCCACAGTTCCTTGACCGTGACGTCGAGGGTCTTGAGGCGTTCGAGAAACACTGCGCGAGCAGAGAATCCGTTGATGAGGGTGCCGTCGAGATCGAAGAAGGCGATGGTGTCTCGGCCGGGTGGGGCGGCGGCGATCGCTATCAGTCGATCGTCGAAGTCGGTCATGGATTGTTCTCCTCGGGGGCAGAGATCGGTTCCACCTCACGGAGCATTCGGTGCGCCATATCCCGGATGGTACGTACCTTGCGGGCCCATTCGTCGATCTCCAGCGCGAAGTCCCTGCGGCGGCGGGCGATGCCGTCCGAGCTGGAATCGATCAGGTCGCGGTTCTCGGCCAGTTGCAGTGCAGTGTCGAACAGTTCGCCCGAGATGGACTCACTGTGATCGAGCTGCTGGCGGAGCCGCCTGGCCTGGGCAGCGCCGAGGCATTCCGAGATGAACTTCGGTTTGTCGAATTCTCCGCTCTGCGGCAGCAGCATCAGCTGGTCGGCCACTACCTGGTAGGCCTCGAAGATCGGCTGCAGTACGCGGTGCGCCAGGTGCAGATCCTGCGATTCAAGCTGTCGCGCAGCATAATCGGGGTCGCTGATGCTGGTGCGCCATTCCGGGTCGATGAGATCGACCTCGGATTCGAGACGCTCCCCGAAGTCCTTCTTGTCGCCGAAGAAGAACTCGAACTTGAGTAGATCTCGCAATTGCAGGGCCGATGTCCACAACGATTCCTGAGTCAGCGGCGTCGAGTCACCCTCGGTCGGTAGCACCACCAGTTCGCCGATGGCGCGCATCACGAAGAAGTGAATGGCGTTGTTGCGGAAGAACGCTGCCACCAGATGCTTGTCCTGCGCCAGGTAGAACAGCGGTTCGGGGCCGTCGTCGAAACGCTTGACGACGTTGGCGTTGACCTGTGCGATGACGGCCGAGCGGACGACGTCGACGTCGGCGATGTCCACCCCGCCCGCAGTGGGTAGGTTTCTGCGTTTGATGTAGCCGGCCAACGGCGAGATGATGGCCCACATTTCGTTGACGTTGAGTGCGCGATCCTCGATACCCAACAGCGCCATCGTGACCAGTGCTGCCGGGGTCACCGGCGTCGCATCGTTGATCGCATGGGAGACACCGAGCGCGATCTTCTGCACCGCGACGCGCTTGTCGGTGTTCTCGGCGACGATCGCCGCCACCGACATCGGCTCTCCGAAGTTCAGATAGACGTTGCCGCGCAACGTGCCCTGAGCGCGGATGTACCCGATGGCCATGCGAATGCCTTCGGCTTGCTTCTTCGCCCCGTGCGATTCTTCGGCCATCGCGCCGACCTCGTGCAGTCGGTCGTAGGTGATGGACGTCGGAATCAGATAGACGTCCTCCGCGTCGCTCGACTCGAGGGCGTCGACGAGGTAGGTCAGCAGACCGAACCGCGGCGGGCGGAGCTTTCCGGTGCGGCTGCGTCCGCCCTCGATGTACCACTCGAGGTTGAACCGCTTGCTGAGCAGAAAACTCATGTACTGACGCAGCGTCCATTTGTAGATCGCGTCCGAGAATTTGCGCTGAATGAGCACCACGCCACTGCGTTTGGCTATCGGGCCCAACGGCCAGAAGCCGACATTGATGCCGCCCATGACGTGATTGAGCGGCAGTCCCTCGGCGAGAAGCGCGGGACGCAGCACGAGTGGGTCGAGGTAGGAACGGTGATTGGGCAGGAACACCAACGGATAGTTCTTGTTGAGTTCGCGAACCTTCTGCAGCTGATCGCGATCGACGTCGACCTTGTACGCCCGCGAGAAGTACGCGCCGAGGGTGCCCCACATCTCGACGGCGCGCCTGGTTTCGGTCGCCACCATCTCGCCGAGGATGTCCTGAACCCTCTTGTCGACGGTGTCGCGATCCTGGCCGACGTGGTCTGCGAGCTCGGTGATGCCGTCCCTGAACTTCTTCTGCTCCGTCATGTCCTCGACGACGAAGCGCGGAATCTTGTACTCCGAGCCGATGACTCCGCGTTCGGCCTTGTCCAGTGCGAGACTCGCCTGCCGCAGGATGAACGACGACAACGACGTGCCGCCGCCGCGCTCGAACCGATCCTGCAGATCGCTCAGGGTTGCGGGTTCACCGACCAGCACTGCGGAGTGATCGGGATCGTCGTTGGCCACCCACCGCTGCCACACCCGTGTCGGCTTCGAGCGGCCTCTAGGGGCGAAGATGCGGTGCAGAATGCCGGTGCTGCGATCGGTCAACGTGACCCGCAGCGGAATGAGCAGCGGATCGTCGGCGTACCCGCGGACGGTGTCCGACAGCGATGTCCTGGCCTCACCGGACAGAACGACCGATGGGGGCCGACGTTCTCCGTCCGGGGTGGTGGCGTCGATCCACTGATTCAGGGCCTGAACCTCGAGAGTGCTTCTGGCATCGAGCAAGTACACGTGCGGACCGTCGCTGAGCGATTGCTGGTCCGCGTCGAGGTGGTACATCGAAGCTCCTGTTCCGTACCTGCGCAAGAAGGTACGCCGTCAGGCTACGCGGGAGAATCCCGGCGCGAGGGCGGTTCGGCGAGGTGGTCGACGGCACTCGACGGGCGCTCGAACGGCCTGTCGGTTAGAGTCGTGTCATCGGCCTTCTCTGGCCAAGCCTCCTTGGTGTTAATTGTAGTAACTGTTACTTCTGGTTACGGTTACTCGGGGTTACACATACTTGGGATCGATGTCATCCTCGCGACCGATACTCGATGCCGTGCTGCCTGCGCACGTGAATCTGTGCGACAGTATTCGCAAACACTTTCGAGAAAGGCCGGTAGTCGATGCCACCCCGTGGGCGCGCCGTGAACGATTCGCTGACTCCCGAGAACCTGACGACGCTGGCAGCAGCGCTCGCCGAGGGGCGTCGCGCCACCGTGTATCTCCGCGAGCCGAATCCGAGCCTCGGCCTGCCCGACGGTACGTCGGCCAAGGTGGTGTCCATCGACGGCAACACCGTCACCATCAGCCCGAAGGGCGTCAACGACGAACTGCCCTACGAGGCCGAGGAACTGCGCATCACCCGCAACCCGGCGACCCCACCCGCGCCTGCGAAGCGCATCCCCGCAAAGAAGACGGCATCGACTGCGCCGGTATCGAAGCCGGTCGCTGCCTCCGAGCCGGTCGCTGTCTCGAAATCGAGCCCTTCTTCTACATCGGTTACAACTTCGACATCGAGCGCTGCTCCGAAGTCGGTACCGGCGACCGACGTTGCCGCCAAGCCCGCCGGTGCGGGGTCTGCGTCGACCGGCTCGGCCCCACGTCGTCCGAAGAAGGCGCCGGGCGGAGTGAGCGTGACGATTCATGCCGGTGCCGACAACGATTGGTCGGTCACCGTCACGCAGGGCGCGAAGAGGCCGACCAAGGCGCAGCCGGTGAGTCCGGAAGCGGTCGGTCGGGCCGTTCGTGAACTGGGCAATGTCACTGCACGCGATGCCGTCGAGGCTGTCATCTCCCATGCACGTGAAGAGGCGGCACGCCGCGTGGCCGAACTGAGTCGTCAACTCGACGAAGCTCGGACAACTCTTGCGGCCCTCGAGCAGGACGTATGAGCGACTAGCTCGTGTTACGACACATTCTGTTGCTAGGGTTCTGCCGACACCGCTGAGAGGGAGTACATGTTCAAGAAATTCATGCTCGTCGTCGTGGGGGCGGCTGCAATCGTAGCCAGCGTCGGCGTGGGGACCGCATCCGCGGCCGCTCCTGCAGCTCTCGGCGGTGGGTCCGGAATCATCGTCGGAGGCCAGGCGGAGTGCACGCTGACGACGATCGGCAACGACCGCAACGGAAATCTCGTGGGCTTCACCGCCGGTCACTGTGGCCAAGCGGGTGCCTCCATCGTCCCGGAGTACGACACCTCTCTCGGTGAGGTGGGCCGCATCGCATTCTCCAACCCGGAGTACGACTACGCCCTCATCGAATTTCAGCGTGACAAGGTTGCCCCGATCAGCCGCGTGGGCAACGTGACCATCTCTCAGGTCGGCCCGCCGACGGCGTTCCCGAACATCGTCTGCAAGGAAGGCCGCACGACCGGCAACACCTGCGGCCTCGCGTACGGAGACGTTCTGCAGTCGCAGGAGACCTGGGCGCAGCTGTGCGTCGTCGAAGGCGACTCGGGTAGCCCGGTCGTCGTCGGCAACACCCTCGTCGGCATGGTCAACGCCTACCTCGGCGTCGCGTGCTTCGGCCCCGAGGTCGGCACCAACTTCGACGCGATCCTTCGCAACGTCGATCAGGGCAACGGCCTCGGCGCAGGATTCGTCCCCGCTCCCTGACCCGCACTCGTAGACCGATGCCCCGTCGGCGCAATCACATTGCGCAGGCGGGGCATTCGTCGTTTCAGGGGTGGGCTCCGGCTGGCGCGTCCGCGGCACGGACACCGCTCACGATGCGTTCGGCTTCGTCCGGTGCGATTCCGAGCAGGACCAGACTCGACGTGGTGGCCGCACCTGTGGGGTCGGTGAGCAGCCCGGCATTGGTGGCCTCGAGGATCGACAGCGCGATGGCTTCGATGTTGAGGATCAGCACCTCGGCCGGCAGATAGGTGGAGAACACACCCTCGCGCTGTCCACGTCGAATGACAGCCGCAGCCGACTCCCGCATCGGTCCCAGCAGGTCGTGAAGACCGTTGTGTCCCAGGTCGGTACGCGCAACCGCCAGTAGGAGCCGGTACTGATCTCCGACGCGTGCCAGTGCCAGCGTCTGGCGCACGAACACGGTGACAGCAGATTCGTCGACGGCCGGATCACGTTCGAGCGCGGCGGAGATGCGTTCTGCGGCTTCGAGTGCGATGCCGTCGATCAGGGCTTCGCGAGAGGCGAAGTGCGAGTAGACCGTTCGTCGGACCACCCCGGCCGCGGACGCAACGTCGTTGATAGTCGCGTCCGGATTGTTCGCCAGTACCCCCTGCGCGACATCGAGAATTCGCGCTCTGTTCGAGCGGGCGTCACTTCGCTGCACGGGCGATCGGTCTGTCCGTACGCTCGGTCTCGACTCCGTCGTCTTCGGCACACGTCCACTTCTAGCACGATCGCGTCGACGCAGTGTGGTTGCCGCCACAAAAGATTGCCGATCTTAGCCGGAAGTTCTTAAGCTGCACAGCACTGTGCAAGGTGTGTCGCACTTTGCCAACGGGGGGAACACATGACACTGCTTGCGATGACACCTGTCCAAGAAATGCACAAACCCTATGCTCGACGCTGGTCGGCGTTGGTGGTGTTGTGCCTGAGCCTGCTGATCGTGGTCATGGCGAACACGTCATTGCTCGTCGCCGCGCCGTCGATGACGATGGATCTGGGCCTGACCAGCAGTGATCTTCAATGGGTGATAGACGGATACACCGTCCCGTACGCGTCGTTGATGCTGTTGTGCGGAGTGATCGGCGACCGCTACAGCAGGCGAGGCGCGCTGATCATCGGGTTGATCATATTCGTGGCGGGGTCGGTGGCGGGGGCGTTGACCGATGCCACGCTCGGCGTGATCCTGGCCCGAATCGTCATGGGTGTCGCAGCCGCGATCGTCATGCCTGCGACGTTGTCTCTACTTGTTGCCACGTTCCCCAAGCGTGAGCGGGCCACCGCCGTCACCGTGTGGGCGGCGACGTCCGGCCTCGCCATCGCCGCCGGACCGCTGCTGGCCGGGTGGCTACTCGAAAGCTTCACCTGGAGCTCGACGTTCCTGATCAACGTCCCGATTGCGCTGGCCGCCATAGCCGGAGCCGTCGTACTCGTCCCGCCGTCGCGAGCCGTCGATGCCGGTGCGATCGACTGGATCGGCGGGTTGCTCTCGGTACTGGCTGTCTCGACCGTCGTCTACTCCATCATCGAGGGCATGCACTTCGGCTGGACCGTCGGGCCGCTGTACTTCGGCCTCGTCGGACTGCTGTCGGTGTTGGGTTTCGTGGGCTGGGAACTACGACACCCCAATCCGTTGCTGGACGTGCGGATGTTCTCCTCGCGTGTCCTCGGGGGTGCCACCCTTGCGGTATTGGTGTTCTTCCTGGTGACGTTCGGGGCGATTTACCTCGTGGCGCAGTACCTCCAGTTCGCTCTCGGGTACGGCCCGGTCTCCACCGGAGTGCATCTGCTGCCGCTGGCCGGTGCAGTGTTCGTCGGCTCGGGAATCACGATGTGGCTGACCCCCAAGATGGGGCCGCGTGTCACCGTCACCGCGGGCATGATCGTGGGCACGCTGTCTGTCGTCTCCCTCGTCGGAATCGATTCGGCAGCAACGTATGTCGATTTCCTGCCCGTACTGACACTGCTCGGACTCGCCATCGGACTGTCCGTCTCGCCCTGCACCGATGCCATCATGGGTGAGTTCCCGGACGACAAGCTTGGTGTCGGCGGCGGCCTGAACGACACTGCACTCGAACTGGGCGGGTCTCTCGGCATCGCTGTATTGGGTTCGGTTCTGGCGGCGTCGTATCGACAGGGAATCGAGGGGTTTCTGCAGACCTTCCCCGGTAAGCAACCCAATGGCCAGTACACCGGTCAGGCCGCAGAAGGGCTTGCGGCATCGCAGGATTCGCTGGCCGGTGCGGTGATCGTCTCGGACATCATTCGCGCTCAGAATGCATTTCTGAGCGGCTTCGCAGACAATCTCGAAGCGAATGCCATCTCTGCCTTCGGCAGTGCCGTCGTGCACACCAGTGTCGTTGCGGCCGTGGTGTTCGGCACCGGAACCGTGATCGTGGCGTTCCTCATCCCGGCCAAGAACAAGGCGCTCGCGTCGTCGTCGGACATGATCGCGTTCGAGCCGATCGTGCCCTTCGTTGCGCCGCCGGCCACGAGCGCAGCGGCTGTCCGTGAGGTCGCCGAGCTCGAGCAGCTGCTCGAACGCCCGTCGGCAGCCAAGCCCGAACCGAGTACGCCGCGTGTACCGCGAACATCGAAGCCGCACAACGCTGCCGCGCCGGCACTGGTCGACGCCGAACTCGAACGCCCCAGCATCTATCAATTGGCGCTCGAACTCGGCGAACTGCCCGTCGTACCCACACCGCCGGACGTGGAGCCGACCGAACCGTTGCAGACGTTCTACCAACGAGCCAGCCGACAACACGCGACGTGCACCGAGCTGAACGAACGCTCGAGCCCTATCTGGGCCATGCCGCTGTAGACCTCCCCAGCGCGTCAATGGACCACTGCACTGCCGCCGGGTTGGGATCAATGCGCCTTTGTTGTGCACTGGACCCCGTGGGTTGGACCGGTTAATGGAAATCCTAGGCTGCGAGGGCCTGGGCTCGGTATTGCACCGGGCTCAGGCCGTCGAGTCGTA